>JAUVBB010000342.1 GCA_030591445.1 Deltaproteobacteria bacterium
AGCGTAGCACCGAGCCAAACACAACCGCCAGGGTCGCCACCGAAACGGTATGAAAACAGTACCCATCCCAAGGATCGGTGGCCGTAGTCATGCCCAGAAAATTCTTGCGCTTGTCCATGACAATGTCGACCTGATCTTGAATCAGGTGATGAGCCTTTTGCCGCGGAATACGCGGGCCCAGGCCGCGCATACCAGCGACGTATTTGCGCATGAACTGCACCGTGCGGCCATAAAGCAGCATGGCATAGCGCTTGCGATCGAGCTTGATATCTTGGCGACGAATGGGGGCCTTACCCTGTTCCTTTTTGCCTTTCAGGATCTCGCGGATTTTTCCGAAGCGCGACACCTTGAGCGATTTGAGCTTGCGGGCGGCCGCACTATGCTCGTCGATTTTCTCCCCTTCGGTCTTGAACAGAAAAATGAAATCCTGCAGTTCTTTGACCGTAACCAGCTTATCCAGCTCGAAGCCGCCTACGTCGTGGACCTCGAACTCGGCCGAGAGCTGGCGCACGTTCTCGAAGGAGCGAGAGTCAAACTTCAAGAGCATGTTGTTCAAGTAGAAAGTATTGCCGGCACCCTGAAGCAGCAGGTGACCGTCGGATTGAATAATGGAGTTAACGCAGTTCATCAACTGCTGCAGCGGTTTGGAAAAAACCTCGTTTTCCGGATCGTACAAACGCACATTGCGAATCAACATATACAGCGAGGCAATCAGGGAGCGACCGAGCGTCTGTAGGTTCTCCTCGTAGTGGCGCCCGCTTTCCAACTCCAGCGGCTCCGCTTCGATTTTGCCCCGAATTTTTAGATCATCTACCAAGCCCGATTCTCCTGATCAATTACCAAATAGTCTCTTTTTTAGCTGCTGTTGGGCGCGCTCCATGGCCGCCGCCAGTTCCTCGTTTTTCACCCCGCGACTGAGCTCTTCGTTGAGCAGTTTATAAGACCGGATGGTGCCGGCCTGCGCCAGGGCTTTGACAATGATGCGCTTGTGCTCGTCCGGCTTCTTCTTGGCAAAGAGCTTGCTGGCCTGCAGTAGCTTCTGCAGATACCCTAAGGCTTGCGGATCGTTGGTGCTGGCCAGGGCGGTATAAAACCCGGTTTGTTCTTGCACGGTAGCGCCACGAAAATCCACGTCTTGCACTGACTCCAGCAATAGCGGCACCGAACGCTTGGGCGCCGCCGTGGCAATCAATTGGGCCGCGACCGTGCGTACCTGCGCATCCGGGTCGCGCACGGCCCGGCTGAGATAGGGATAACTATGTTGCTCTTCGCCGGCGCCAATGATCTTGAGCGCTTCGAGACGAATGGACAAATTGCGATGCTGCAACAAATCGGCCACCAAACCCACCCGGCCGGGCGGATCGATATGGTCGATGATGGACATGACATCACGCACCAGATTGGCCTTGGGACTCTGGAGTTTTTGCTGCAATAGCTCCAGATGATCGTGGCCGATATTGGCCAAATACATGCAGAACAGTTGCCGGGCTTCGGGACGATTAATGGTCTCTAAGGCCGACAGCAATGGCTCGAAGCACTGACTGCCGTCCAGGTATTTCAGGTACACCCTTGATTTGCGAATATTGTCCAGCTTGCCGGTGGTCTCGACAATCTCCGCCACCCGATGGATGCGCTCACGATCGGACATCTTTTGCTGCAGTCGATAGTAGATTTCCCGCCAACCGGCGGCAGTGCTCTCGTCCGTCCGGGCCTCGAGCTTCTTCACCGTACCCATCATCATCTGAATATTGTCGAAGTCTTCTTTCAGCAAAAAGAAATCCAGCATCAAGATCAGCGCATTGCCAATGTCTGCCGTGAGCGCTCGATCCAAAGATTGGGAAAAAACCATCAGCAGCACCCGCAGCAACTTGGGCAACAAGCGCTGCTCGTCCTCGGCAATGATTTCGTCCTGGAATCGGGCCACCAGTTGGTTGGAAATAGTGGATTCACCCAAGCGAATACCGCGCGCCTGACGAATGTTATCCAGATCGATCTCGAGATCCTCCATCGAGATCCGCGCAAATTGAATATTGTCGTCCCCCTTGCCGGTCAAGCTCTGATACAGATGCCCCACGATCTGATCCACTTCCAGTTCCAGATCATCGGCAGTAGGCCCCTCGTCCTCCTTGCCAGCCACGGCATAGGATTCCATGATCACATATTCAATATTCTGAAAATTCTTGGCCCACAGCTGCCCCAGCAAATCTTCATTCATCATCCGCACCGACTGCGACGCACTGGCACAGATCTGCACAAAGGCCAGCATCTCCGGCAGCATAAGACCCCGCTGGAACTTCAGCAGCCGAATGCCCTCGTTGTAAAAAGCAAAGGCCAAGTTCTGATCCGATACCTCCTCCTCATACACCAGCGTCTTTCGGTACCGAAAGCCTTCCTGCTCCACCTTCAAGGTCAACTGGTGAAACTCTTCCAACTGTTCATTAAAGATACCAAAGGCCGGCCCCAAAAACTCGGGGAAACGCTCCGGCTGATGAACATACAGACGCATGTTCTTGATAGCCTTGTTTAGCTGCTGAAAGAAAGCGCCCAATGCCATAGCCACCGGATCGGCCGCAATCTCCTCCGTGCCCATTTCCAAATCCGTGCCCGACATCAAAGGCGATTTCGTTCCTTCGTCACTCGCCAAGACTCACTCCCTAGGGTTCGGCCCCTATAGTACCAGACCCGCCCCGCTTGGCAATGATCATCGTCCGGGTTCGGCGTTTATGACTTGATTTTCTTGGCTTTCACGAAGATCTGGGGGTGGCCGTCGACGTTTTCTTCGAAGGCTAGGTAGAGCATGCCGTCTACTGGGGAGTAGGCCAGGCTGGGGTCGGCGGCGGTGTTATCGGCATTGACGTTGAGCCGATCGCCGTCGAGGACCCAGCTGCTTTCGGTCTCATCCCAATAGGCCACGAAGATGAACTGGCCCTCATACAGGCCGCTTTCTTGCCAGGCGGCCCATAGTTTGCCGTCGGCCATCAGCAAGTCGGGGTGGTTGGAGGAAAAGTGCTCGGTTCCGCTAAAGCCGCTCAGGGGACCAGAGCCCAGGGTACTCCAGCTGCCGTCGTACTTCTTGACGTAGACTTCGCGGGTATTGTCGTCGTTGTTGGCGGTCGAGTAGGCAAGGTACAGGTCTGACCCGTCCGCGACCATGCTGGGTACGGGCAAAGTGCTCGAATCCCAGTCTTCGGCAATGGCGCCGCCCAGGTTTACGAAACTACCGTCGTAGCGGGTGACGTAGAGCCTGGTTAGCCACTGTTCGGTAGCGTCTTGCTCATATTGAGCCACATAGGCATGGCCGGATTGGTCCAGGGCCACCCCGGCCACGCGGACGTCGGTGGCATAGGCATCGACGCTGTCGTCTCTACTCAGGATGGTCGAACGGCTTGCGGTGCTGGGGCCTACTTCGGCCAACCAGGCGCCGGTATCGCTGTCGGGGTCGGGCGCCATATCGACTTCGGTCCAGGCCACCCAGGGATTGCCGGAGGCGGGACAAGCGATGGCGGCATCCCAGGCATCGGCGCCGCCGGGCGGGTCGGTATAGAGAATGGAGACTTCTTTACCATCGTTCTGGGCGGTCCAGCCCGTGCCCGCGTTCCAGCGGTAGACAAAGATCCGCTCATAGAAGGCATCATCGGAGCTACCGGATTCACCTTGATGAGAATAGGCCAAGAAAACGTCCTGGCCAATGGTGCAAAAGTCGGGCGCCGAGTAGGGGGAAGAATTGGTCTGGTTGCTGGTGGGATCCGGCTGGGTGCTGCTCCAGCTGTTACCATCCCAGACATGCAAATAACTGCGGAAGCTCTGGTGGCGATAACCTACCGCGGGACTTTGGCCAATGACCATCATGGTGGGATCTTCGGATTCGGCGCCGTCGGGGCTAACCTGGTCGCCGATAAGTTCCCAATCGCTGGCCGCGGGCAGGGTGGTAAAGCTCCAGCGATACTCGGCCGCCAGGGCGTTGCCGGTCAGGTCTTTGACCCCGGTGCCGATGACGCCGGTATAGCTGGTACCCGGGGTCAAGGCGGCCGCGGGCGTGAATGTCGCGGTTTCGGTGACACTATCATAGGCAAGCGTTCCGGCCACGCTGCTGCCACCGGGCCCGCTAAGCGAAAAACTTAGGTCATCGATGCTGGCCGGATCCATGGCCTCGCTGAATTTGGCGGAAATCTGGCTATCGAGGGCCACTTCGACTGCGCTGTCTGCCGGATTGGTCGACAAAACCGTGGGCGGCGTGTTGTCAGCGCTTGAGTCGCCATTGCCACAGGCAGCCCCTAGCATGGCCAGCAAAAGAGAAAACAGTAACGAATTCAACAAATTGGTTTTCGGCAAGGACATTCGCGCCATCCTTCCATTCGGTAAAATTAGCGAAAAAAAAGAAACCCTCCCTTTCCAGAGAGGATTTCTTGGTACCGCGTCTGAAATGTTAGCAGCTGCAGCTACCGCAGGAGTCACCGCCGCCGCCGCCGTCATCGGCGATGGGATTGACTGACGTAATATTAAAGCCGCCGCCGAAGGGGTTGGAAGTAAAGTCGATTTTGATGCCGCCGGTTTTTTGCAACAGCTCTTTTTCGACTACGATAGACAACGTGCCCACTTCGAAAGTCTCATCGGTTTCTTTTGGCTCATCCAGAGCCAGGCCCAAAGAGGGCCCGCCTCAGCCATAGGCCAGATAGACCCTCAGCGGGGCGCTGACATCTCGTTCTTTTAGATAAGCACCTAGTTTTTCCTGCGCTTCTTTAGTAACGTCCAACATCCTACGACCTTCCTTTCTTAAAGAATCATGCTTCCCAAACCGCAATAGGAATAGGTTAAGTCGCCTTTGGCTACTTGTCAAATTGGCCCCGACCTCCCTCCCGATTCAGGAAATTGGAGAGATAGAATTTGCTCAAGGCCCGGGACAGCCAAGCTGCCCATTGTCGGTCGTAGCCGGCAGAAAATTGGGATGGAAGATCTGGATTGGGGTTGACCCTCGGATTAGAGCGAGTGTAAGCTACACTCCCTCAGAAGGAGAGCGATAAATGAAAGTAAACAAAATCGATCATATCTGCATTGCCGTAAAAGATCTCGCCGCCGCCCAGCAAGTATGGGAACCCATCCTGGGCAAGACCACGCCCGACGATGAGTACATCGATGAGCCCGAGAAAATCAAAGTTGCCCGCTACATGGTCGGCGAGGTGGGATTCGAGTTGATGGAATCCACCACCCCGGACGGCGACGTGGCCAAGTTTATCGAAAAACGCGGCGAAGGCGTCATGCTCGTCTCCTTGAACGTCGACAAGACCGCCGACGCCATGGCAGAGCTCCAGAGCAAAGACTACCCATTCATCGGCGGCCTGCGGCCCTTCCGTGACTGTGAGTTCGCCTTTGTCCATCCCAAGAAGGTCAACGGCGTGCTGCTCGAGATCATCGACTACAAGTGGGATGAGCTTAAGAAATAATACTGGCAAGGCATATCAGGCCGGCCTCTTTTGGCCGGCCTTTTTTTTACCCTGACAACAAGGACTGATTCCATGAGCAGACCATTGCCTGCCCTATTGGTTTTGGCCGTACTGGTCGCAACTTTCGTAAGCCCGCCGGCCCAAACTTGCACCAATTTCCTCATTTCCAAAGGTGCCTCTGCCGACCATGCCCCCATGATCACCTACGCCGCCGATTCGCATGAGCTCTATGGTGAGCTATATTTCATCCCGGCCATGACCCATACCGAAGGCGCCATGCGCGACATCTACGAGTGGGACACCGGCAAGTACCTGGGTCAGATCAAGGAAGTGAAAAGAACTTTCGCGGTGGTGGGCAATATGAACGAGCACCAAGTGGCCATCGGCGAGACCACCTTCACCGGCCGCAAAGAACTCAAGAACAAAGAGGGCATCCTCGACTACGGCAGCCTGATGTATATCGCCCTACAGCGCGCCCGCACCGCCCGCGAGGCCATTTTGATCATGGGCGATCTGGTGGCCGAATATGGCTACTACAGCAGCGGCGAGACCTTCTCTATCTCCGATCCGCTCGAAGTCTGGATGATGGATCTCATCGGCAAGGGCCCCAAGGAAAAAGGCGCCGTCTGGGTGGCCCGGCGGGTGCCCGAAGGCTATATCACCGCCCATGCCAACCAGGCCCGCATCCGCACCTTTCCCCGCAAGGACCCCAAAAACTGCCTCTATGCTAAAGACACGGTTTCTTTCGCGCGCAAAATGGGCTACTTCAAGGGAAAAGATCAAGACTTCTCTTTTGCCGATACTTACGCTCCCCTGGAATTCAGCGCCCTACGCATCTGCGAGGCGCGGGTCTTTGCCATGTTTCGCCGGGTCAATAAGGCAGCCGAGAAATACCAAGACTATGTCATGGGCGTCGATGACGCCCCCCCGCTGCCCCTATGGATCAAGCCCGATCGCAAACTCTCGGTCCACGATCTGATGGAGTTGATGCGCGATCACTTCGAAGGCACCAAAATGGATCTCAGCCAGGGCCTCGGCGCCGGTCCCTACGGCCTGCCCTACCGCTGGCGGCCTTTAACCTGGAAAATTGACGAACAGAAATATTTCAACGAACGAGCCACCTCCACCCAACAAACCGGCTTTTCTTTTGTCACTCAATCCCGCTCCTGGCTACCCGACCCCATCGGCGGCGTACTCTGGTTCGGCGTCGACGACACCTTCACCACGGTCTACGTACCCATCTACTGCGGCAACCAAGAGGCCCCCAAAAGCTTCGCTGTCGGCACCGGCGATTTTCATACCTTCACTTTCGACTCCGCCTTTTGGGTCTTCAACCTGGTATCGAACTGGGCCTACACCCGCTATCAAGACATGATCAAAGACATCCAAGTGGTCCAGCGCGAACTCGAAGGCAACTTCCTGGCCCGCCAGCCCGAAATCGAAAAAACCGCCCTGCACCTGCACCAACAAGCCCCCGGCCTGGCCCGCGACTTTTTAACCCAATACTCAAGCCAACAAGCCCAACGCGTAACCGCCCGCTACCGCAAACTCTTCCAAGAACTCTTTCTCAAATACCTAGACGGCAACGTCCGCGACGAACACGGCAAAATCACCCATCCCCCCTACCCCGAGCCCTGGCTCCGCCGCATCATCAAGGAACGCGGAAAACATTTCGAAGTCCGCCGCATCAAGGGAGAACCCGAGCCCAAACCCGAAGCCCCGGAAACCACTCCCCCGCCGGCAGCCCAAAAACAGTGCCCGCCTTGTACAAACCCCTAAAACCTATTCAAAGTGGATGGCCCGCTCCAGATCGGAGGGGTTGGTGGCGGCTTCCAGGCCGACTTCGCGGGTGATGCGGCCGGCTGCGATCAGGGCGGCTAGATGTTGGTCGAAGCTCTGGGTGCCCAGGGTGCCGCTGCTTTTCTCCAGGTAGTCTTTGATTTCGCCGGTACGCTCGGGATCGCGGATGTAGGCGGCTACGGTGGTGGTGGAAATCATGACCTCGACCGCCGCCACCCGGCCCTGGCCGGAGGCTTCGGGCAGCAAACGCTGGGAAATAGTCGACTTGAGCGAATCGGCCAGGCGATTGCGCACCCCGTGCTGGGCCTCGGGCGGAAAAACACCCAGCAGGCGGTTGATGGTGCGCACGGCATCGGTGGTATGCACCGTCGACAGCACCAGGTGACCGGTTTCGGCGGCTTTGAGCGCGATATCGATGGTCTCCATGTCGCGCATCTCGCCCAGCATGATCACGTCGGGATCCTGGCGCATGGCGCTACGTAAGGCGGAGGCAAAAGAAGGAGTGTCCGGGCCAATCTCGCGCTGGGTAATCCGGGAGATGCCATCATGATGGAAAAACTCGATGGGATCTTCGATGGTAATGATGTGCTTGCGATCGCGACCATTGATTTTGCCCACCATGGCCGCCAAGGTCGAACTCTTGCCCGAACCGGTAACACCAGTGACCAGAACCAGGCCGCGCTCGTTCTCGCTGACCTTGTTGAGCACCGGGGGCAGGCCCAGAGCCTCAAAGGTGGGTATTTCAAAGGGAATGGCGCGCAGGATCACAGCCTATTTGCCGCGACTACGGTGGATGGCGGCCCGAA
>JAUVBB010000325.1 GCA_030591445.1 Deltaproteobacteria bacterium
CGATGAATACCTGAACGAAATCGTGACCACCATGCCCCACTTATTGCATATGCTAGCCGGCCTAGATAACCATTGAGTAGGGGCGCGTCGCGCGCCCGATCTGCCATTGCCAACCACCCCAGCCAGGACCTCCGCAGCCAAACAGTGCTGTGGATTAATGGGCCAAGGATGGGTTTGGGGTAGCCCCCCAGCATCTTTTTCTTGACAAATGGGGCCATCTTCAAAATAATGACCCACTTTTCCGCGGGAGATATGGCAATTCTCTCGCCTGTAAGGAGGTGGTTAGTACATGCCCGGCGTCAAAGTACGTGAGGGTGAATCCTTCGAAAGTGCACTGAAACGTTTCAAGAAACAGTGCGAAAAGGCAGGCATCCTATCAGAAATTCGTAAAAGAGAGCATTACGAAAAACCCAGCGTGAGAAAGAAGAAGAAGGCACTGGCAGCTAAGAAACGCGCGATGAAGAAGATTCGTCGCGGGTAGTGCACGCGCACATAATTGGTTTGTCGGTTAACCGTGTACGGCAGGCGAGGGTTATGCCCTCGCCTGCGTCATGCATGCAGGGGTTGGCATTGAGCCCAGGCAGCCGAGACGAGGCGGTGGAAAATGTTCGCTCGCGGGCGGACATTCTCGAGTGGGTAGGCCGCTACGTCAAGCTCAAGAAAACGGGACGAAGCTATGTGGGCTTGTGTCCTTTTCACGCGGAAAAAACTCCGTCGTTCAACGTGCGGCCGGATAAAGGCCTGTTTCGTTGCTTCGGCTGCGGAGCGTCCGGAGACGTGTTCTCGTTCCTGATGAAAATGGAAGGCAAGACCTTTCCCGAGGCCTTGTCCGAACTGGCGACGCGCTACGGGGTCGAATTGCCCCGGCGGCGCCCGGTCGATGCCCAGGCGCAGCAGCAACGCAGCCGTATGCTGGGGCTGAACGAATCGGCGGCCAGTTTGTATGAGCGCAATCTCTGGGATCAGCAAAAGGGTGGCGCCGGGCTGGCTTATTGGCGGGCGCGGGGGCTTTCCGATGAGCTGGCGCGCGAATTTCGCGTGGGCTACGCTTTGCCCGACTGGCACCACTTGTCGGGCAAGGTGATTGACCAGGCCCCGAAACTGGAAGATGCCCTGAGCTTGGGGCTGCTGGCCCGAGGCAAACGCGGGCCCTTCGATGTGTTTCGGCACCGGCTGGTTTTTCCCATTCTGGGCTTGGATAACAAGGTGCGGGGCTTTGGCGCCCGCGCCCTGGGCGACGAGGACGGGCCCAAGTATTTAAACTCCCGCCAAAGCCCCATCTACGACAAGAGCGAGGTGCTCTACGGTTTGGCCCAGGCGCGCGCGCAGGCACAACGCGCCGGCCAGTTGCTTTTGGTCGAGGGCTATTTTGATGTGCTGTCCCTGGTGGCCGCGGGTTTTCCCACCTCGGTGGCCACTTGCGGCACCGCGCTTACCGATGGCCACGCGGCGGTCTTGCGCCGTTTTACCAGCAAAGTGATTACGATTTTCGACGGCGACGCCGCCGGCCGCAAGGCATCACTGCGCGCGGCTCGGGTTTTGCTGGCCGGCGATTTAGCGCCATATATGGTCAGCCTGCCGGCCGGCCAAGATCCAGATTCCTTGGTGCGCGAACAAGGCGCGGCGGCCATGGCCAAATTAATTGAAGGGGCGCGGCCCTCGGTCGAGGTCTTGGCCGAGATGGCTCTGGCCAATGCCGGCGAAGATGTCGAGGCGCGCCACGCGGCCCTGGCCGAGCTCTTGCCCTTGCTTTCGGCTTGCCGAGATCGGCTACGGCAGGCCGGTTATCTGCGTTTTTTATCCGAGCGTTTTGGCCTGGACGAAAACGAATTGCGCCGGGCCCTGGGAAAGCAACAGCAAGGTCCCGGCCCGGTGGCGCGCAGTGAGCCCGCGCCGACGCCTAGCCGGGCGCAGCCTACGGCGCCTACGGTGGTTCATCACGAAGAAGAGACCTTGGCCGTGCTGCTGATGCGTTTTCCCGCCTTGGCCGCGCGTTTTGCCGAGAGCCAGGTGCTATCGGTTTTTTCCGCCGGGCCCTTAGGTGGGCTGGTGGCCAAATTGCTCCAGCCGGCCCCGCCGGCGGCGGCGGCACTCTTGGCCGAGCTCGACGATGAACAGCTGCGCGGTCGTTTGACCGGGCGGGTGATGGACGAAGAAATCTTGGCCGAGGCAGAGTCCGCGGCCGAGTTAGATCAATGGGCGTTTAGGTTGCGCCGGCGTCGGATCAAGGAAGAGTTGCGCAAACTGACCGAACGCATCGGCCAGTCGGAGCGCAGCGGTGAGGCAGACCAGACCCAGCAATTGCTCGAGAGCAAAATGCGTCTCGACAAAGAACTGCTGGCCTTGTCGGTTGTGGGGAGGACAGGACCATGAGCTCGAATCAGAGCAAGAATACGAGGGCGAAGCAGAAGCAGGGGAAGGAATCGGTTATTGGGGGCCTGTTGTCCGGGATCAAGAAGCGATTGTTTAGAGAGGAAGAGATGAGAAAAGACAAGCCAGCCAAGAAGAAGGCAATGACAAAAAAAGCGACGCCCGCGGCCAGCAGCAAGAAAAAGCCGGCCAAGAAAGGCATGAACAAGCCCAAGATCGCTTCCAAGAAAGTCGATCTAAGCCCAGAGGCTCTGGCCGAGCTCGAGGCGGTTGCCGAAAAAGAGAAAGCACCGCCAAAAACGGCCAAGAAAACGGTCAAAAAAACGGCCAAGAAAGCGGCCAAGAAAAAGACCAGGAAAAAGACCCGCAAGAAGAAGACCAAGGTCACCAAGGTCAGGAAAACGCGGGGCAAGGGTCCCTGGCCGTATTCCAAACCTTTCATGCGCGTTGCCGAGGACCAGCTGGCCGAGCAAGCCCATACGGTGTTGCCCGAAGCCATCTTCGTTGAGCCCAAAGAGCGCAAGGATATTCAGCAGCTGTTGCTCAAAGGCAAAGATCAGGGCTTTGTCACTTTCCAAGAGGTCAGCGACAGCTTGCCCGAAGACGCGGTCACGCCCGATCAAATGGACGAACTGGTCTCCTTCTTGGGTGATGCCGAAATCGACGTGGTGGAAAACGTGGAACCGCCCAAGTCCAAGTCCGCGGCCGCCAAAGCGTCTTCGGCCCGGGAACCGGCCTATCGCGCCGATCCGGCCAGTGCCAAGACCTCGGACCCGGTGCGCATGTACTTGCGCAAAATGGGTTCGGTCTCCTTGCTGACCCGGGAAGGCGAAGTAGAAATCGCCAAGCGCATCGAAGAAGGCGAAAAAGAGGTCATGCGGGTGGTGATCGAATCGCCGCTGGCCATGCGCGATATTCAAGACCTGGCCGATAACCTGCGCGAGGGCAAAGTTCGGGTGCGTGAGGTCTTACGCGATTTCGATGATGAGATGGGCGAAGAACAAGAGCAAAAAACCACCGCCCGAGTGGTGTGGCTCATCGAACGCATTCGGCGTTTGCAGCAAGACAACGAAAAGCACGACAGCGCTCTGTCCAGCCGCAAGCTATCGGCGGTCAAGCGCCAAGAGCATGAAAAGGCCGTGGCCGGCAACCGGGCCAAGATGTTGGCCACCCTCGAGGAAATCCGCCTGGTCAAACAACAGGTCGATCGCATCGTCTCGCGCTTCAAGCAACTCATTCGCCAGGTCGATGACTCCACCGGCCAATTGGCCACTTGCGAACGCCGCACCGGCATGAGCCTGAAGGAACTACGTCGCACCATTCGCGAGCTGCGTTCCTCGCCCGAGAAAGAAGCGCGCATTTGTCGCAAAATGGGCATTCGCCGGGAAGAGTTTTTGGAGATGGATCGGCTCATTCGTTCCTCGGTGCGCAAACGCCAGCGCATCGAGCAAGAAGCCGGCCTGACCGTGGATTCCCTGCGCCGCACTTATCAATCAATTTCCACCGGCGAGTACAAGGCCGAGCGGGCCAAAAGTGAACTGGTTGAAGCCAACTTGCGCCTGGTGGTCTCCATCGCCAAGAAATACACCAACCGCGGCCTGCAGTTCCTCGACCTGATCCAAGAGGGCAACATCGGGCTGATGAAGGCGGTCGACAAGTTCGAATACCGCCGCGGCTACAAGTTTTCGACCTATGCCACCTGGTGGATTCGCCAGGCCATCACCCGGGCCATCGCCGACCAGGCGCGCACCATTCGCATCCCGGTGCATATGATCGAGACCATTAACAAACTCATCCGCACCTCGCGCTATCTGGTCCAAGAGATCGGTCGCGAGCCCTCGCCGGAAGAAATCGCCATCAAGATGGAGCTGCCCCTGGAAAAGGTGCGCAAAGTCCTGAAAATCGCCAAAGAGCCCATCTCGCTAGAGACCCCCATTGGCGAAGAAGAAGACAGCCACCTGGGCGATTTCATCGAAGACAAAGGCGTGACCTCGCCCTCGGACGCCGTGATGAACATGAACCTGTCCGAGCAAACCCGTAAAGTCTTGGCCACTTTGTCGCCCCGGGAAGAAAAAGTGCTGCGCATGCGCTTCGGCATTGGCGAGAAGTCGGATCATACGCTTGAGGAAGTCGGGCAGGATTTTGAGGTGACCCGGGAAAGAATTCGGCAAATTGAGGCCAAGGCGCTGCGGAAGTTGCGGCACCCGTCGAGATCGCGCCGGCTGAAGGCTTTTGTGGATGGGGAGTAGGAATCTTTGGCATTGTTGACCCATGCGGGCATCGTGATGTTGAAATTAGGTAGGGGCAGGCCCCTGTGCCTGCCCGTTTGCGCCCATCGCGAATGTCCTGATTCACAATTCCGTAGGGGCGCGTCGCGCGCGCCCGATCGGCGTTTGCCCACCCCCCGGTTTGGGACCTTCGGGGGTTGGGGTTAGGTTTGGTTGTATGTTTGTAGGGGAGGGGTTCATCCCCTCCCGTAGGTTGGTCACCCGGGCCTACCCCGTAACCGGCTGGGGCCGGCCACGGGGCTGGCTTAATCGAGGCAGAAGATTTAGCCTGAGGGGCAGTGGGAGCATATTGATATGTACATGGTGTGAATTGGGCCTGTAGCTCAGTGGCTAGAGCCCCCGGCTCATAACCGGTCGGTCCTAGGTTCGAATCCTAGTGGGCCCATTTTTTTTGTTTGACACGATTGAAACTTGGGTTTAGTTTCGCGGAGTGCTGATTGTGGTGAAAAGTAAAACGCCCATTATACTGGGTTATATGGGGCAGTCGAAAACGATTGCCCCGCCCGCGGAAAAACGATGCGCCCGGTCCTAAACCGGGCGCTTTTTTTATCGGCGGTTCATGATGGGGGCTTTATTGAGTGACGGAGGAGACAAAGTTGACACCCCTGCAAACGCTTAAGGCACTGGTAGAGTTGCAAAAGATCGATCGGAAAATCTTCGACCTGGAAAAAGATCGCGAACAAGTCCCGAAAAGGCTGACCGAAATCAACGAGCTCTTGGCTGGCAAAAAAGCCGAGCTCTCGGTGGATCTCAACCAGCTTGCCGAGGCCGAAATGGGCCGGCGTCTGGCCGAGAGTGATCTGAAGGCGGAAAAGGAAAAGATCAAGAAGTGGGAATCCCGCCTCAACGACATTCGGTCCAACCGTGATTACCAGGCGCTGAGCCGCGAAGTGGAAGGTGCGCGCAAGGCCAACCTGGGTATCGAGGACGAAATTCTGCGCAAAATGCAGGAAATCGAAGAGCTCAAGGCCAGCTCGGGCTTGAAAAAAGAAGACTACGACCAGCACGAGGCCGAGCTATCGTCCGAGCGTAACGAGTTGGAACAGAAGCTGGCCACCATGAACGCTTCCATCGACGCCGAAGGCGCCGGTCGCGAGCAGGCCATGCAGAAAGTCGACCCGCGCTGGTACCAGCAATACCAGGCAGTGCGCAAACGGCGTATGGGCATCGCGGTCATCCCGGTGCTCGACGAGCACTGCCAGGGTTGCCATATGGGTATTCCGCCCCAGCTCTACAATATCGTGTTACGTGGCGAAGGCATCGAGATTTGCCCGCACTGCAGCCGGATTGTGTACTTCGAGCAAGCCTTGGCCGATGTATCTTTAGAGCCGGAAGGCACTGCCCCCTGAGGGCCTTTTCCGCGCCCGAGCTGAATCCAGATACTGGCAGCCTCCTCCCCGCATCCTTCCCAAAACCTTGACCGGAGTTGATCATGGCTTGGCTGGAGAAATTGGCAGAAAAATTCGAAGCCCTGGAGCAAAACCTCATTCCCGCCCTGCAATACATCCAGAGCCAGGAACGCTACCTGCCGCCCGTGGCCATGCAAGCGGTAGCGAAATTTTTGCACATCCCGGAAAGCAAGGTTTATGGGGTGGCCAGCTTCTACTCCCAGTTTTATTTCGAGCCGCGCGGCCGCCACATCATCACCATCTGCCGGGGCACGGCCTGCCATGTCCAGGGCAGCGGGCGCATCGAGGGCGAGTTGTCCATCCATCTGGAGATCCCGCCGGGGGGTACCACCGGCGATAAACTCTTTACCCTAGAGAGTGTGGCTTGCGTGGGCTCTTGCGCCTTGGCGCCGGTGGTGGTGGTAGACGACGACGTCAACGGCCGGCAAACCGTGGCTTCCTGCAAGAAGATGGTGGCCAAGATTCGCAAGCAAGAAACCGTCAGCGAGTAAGCGCGAGGAGAAGAACGTGAATCTCGATCAAAGAATTCAAGCGGCCGAAAAAGACTGGAACGAGCTGCAAGCCAGCGATTTACCCCGGGTCTATCTGGGTTCGGGCACCTGCGGTCTGGCCGCCGGCGCCGCTGCCTTACAAGCCCAGCTCGAAAAAGAGTTAGCCGAGCATAAGATCAAGGCGCACATCATCAATGTGGGCTGCATCGGCATGTGTTTTGCCGAGCCCCTGGTCGACGTGCAGATGCCGGGCCAGCCGCGGGTGGTCTATGCCGGCGTGACTGCCAAGAAACTTTCCACCATCATCGAGTCCCATTTGCTAGGCAAAGAGCCGGTGGCCAAGCTGGCCATGGGCACCCTGGGCGAGGGGCAGGTAGAAGGTCTGCCTCGCTTGGAAGAAGGTGCCGTACTCAAGCCGCAGAAACGGATTGCCTTGCGCAATTGCGGGGTGATCGATCCCAACTCGATGACCCACTACCTGGCCCGCGGCGGCTACCTGGGCCTAACCCGAGCGCTTTCGCAAAGCCCGGAAGAAGTGATTCAGTTGATGATCGACTCTGGGCTGCGCGGCCGCGGGGGCGGCGGTTTTCCCACCGGGCTCAAGTGGCGTTTTTGCCGCAATGCCAAGGGCGATGAAAAATACCTGATCTGCAACGCCGACGAAGGCGATCCGGGGGCCTTCATGGATCGCTCGGTGCTCGAGGGCGACCCCCACGCGGTGCTCGAGGGCATGTGCATTGCCGCCTACGCCATCGGTTGTACGACCGCCTACGTCTACATCCGGGCCGAGTACCCGCTGGCCATCAAGCACTTGCGCACCGCCATCGGCCAGATGGAAGAAGCCGGCTTGCTGGGCGACGATATTCAGGGCAAGGGCTTTTCTTTCAAAATCAAAATCAAAGAGGGTGCTGGGGCCTTTGTTTGCGGAGAAGAGACCGCGCTTATCGCCAGCATCGAAGGTGGCCGGGGCATGCCGCGCCCGCGTCCGCCCTTCCCGGCCAACGAGGGCCTCTTTGGCAAGCCTTCCAATGTTAACAACGTCGAGACCTTTGCCAACGTGGCCAGCATCCTGCGCGAAGGCGCCGACTGGTACGCCGGCTTCGGTACCGAGAAAAGCCGCGGTACCAAGACCTTTGCCCTGACCGGCAAAGTCGAGCGGCCCGGGCTGGTCGAAGTGCCCATGGGCATCAGCCTGCGCGAAGTGGTCTACGACGTGGGCGGGGGCATTCCCGACGGGGGCACCTTTAAGGCGGCCCAGACCGGCGGTCCCTCCGGTGGTTGTTTGCCGGCCAAGTTCTTAGACACCGCCATCGAGTACGAAACCCTGGCCGCGGCCGGCTCCATCATGGGCTCGGGCGGCCTGGTCATCATGGACGAAAACACCTGCATGGTGGATCTGGCCCGCTATTTCTTGACCTTTACCCAGAACGAGTATTGCGGCAAGTGCACCCCCTGCCGCCTGGGCACCAAAGAGATGCTGTCCATCCTCGAGCGCATTTGCGCCGGGGAGGGCCAAGCGGGCGACATCGAAACCCTCCAAGAGCTGGGCTCGGCCATCAAGGTGGCATCGCTCTGTGGGCTGGGCCAGACCGCGCCCAACCCGGCCTTGACCACCATTCAGTATTTCCGGGACGAATACGAGGCCCACATCCACGATCACCGCTGCCCGGGCAAGACCTGCAAAGCCCTCATCAAGTTCACCATCAACGCCGAGGCCTGCACCGGCTGCATGATTTGCGCCAAGCAGTGTTCGACCAATGCCATCAGCGGCAAGAAGAAAGAACCGCATACCATCAACCAGGAACTGTGCGTCCAGTGTGGTGTCTGTCGGGACGTCTGTCGCTTCGGTTCGGTAGAAGTGGAATAAGGGAGAAGAGCCATGGCTGAGCTTTCATTGACCATTGATGGGCAGC
>JAUVBB010000349.1 GCA_030591445.1 Deltaproteobacteria bacterium
CTGCGGATTTTGCTGGTACCGGAGAGTCTCGACACCGAGCAGATACTCAACGCAGTGGCCACCGGCCGGTATGACCTCACCGTGGCGGACAGCAGCCTGGTTCGATCCGTCCGGCTCTATACGCCCGGTTTGAAGGTCGCTTTCGATCTAACGGGCGATCGTCCCACGGCCTGGGCAGTGCGAACCGGGGCCAGCAGGCTGAGAAAGGCCATGGACGAGTTCCTGGGAGAGGCCCAGCTCAGCCGGCCCCACCAGGAAACCTACCGCGACGACTTGCCCGGCATCAAGAAGCGCAAGGTGTTGCGGGTGCTAACCACCAACAGCGCGGCCACCTATTTCCTCTGGCACGGCCAGTTGATGGGTTTCGAGTACGAACTGGTGCGCGAATTCGCCATGCGGCACGACTTGCACATCAAGCTAGTGGTTCCGCCATCCAACCAGGACCTCATTTCCTGGCTTCTGGCCGGGAGGGGAGACCTGATCGCCTCGGCCTTGACCCCCACCGAGAAACGCAAGACCCAGGGAGTGGCCTTTTCGCGTCCCTATGCCTACGCCACCGAGACAGTGGTTGCCCGGGTAGAAGACCAGAACCTCAGCCATCCGCGGAACCTCACCGGCCGTACCTTGGTGGTCCGCAAAAGCAGCTCTTATTGGCAAACTCTCGAGAAACTCCGCGGCGCCGGTACCGACTTCAAGCTGGTCGCCGCGCCGGAAGAGTTGAATACCGAGGAGATCATCGCCAGGGTGGCTACCGGGGAATACGATCTCACCGTGGCCGACAGTCACATCGTGGACATCGAACTATGTCACCGCAACGACATCCGGGCGGCATTCGCCCTCGGAGATCCGATCTCCCACGGCTGGGCGGTACGACCGCGGAACAAGAAGCTGCTCGCCGCCATCAACGCTTACCACCAAAAGGAATATCGCGGACTTTTCTACAACATGACTTACAAGAAATATTTCAAGAATCAACGCAACATTCGCAAACACCATACTTTACGATCCGGGCGCACCGGCAAGATCTCTCCCTACGACCCGCTGTTCAAGCAGTTCGCCCAGCGCTACGGCTTCGACTGGCGCCTGATCGCCTCGCAGGCCTACGCCGAGAGCCGCTTTGACCCTAAGGCTCGCTCCTGGGTCGGCGCCCAGGGGATCATGCAGGTCATGCCTCGAACCGCAAGGGAACTAGGCTTTACCGATGTGACCCAACCGAAGAAAGGCATCCATGCGGGGGTGAAATACATGGCGCAAACCAGAAAGAGGTTCGCACCCGAGCTATCGGTCAAAGATCGCAACTGGTTTGCCCTGGCCTCCTACAATGCCGGCTACGGCCACGTCCTAGACGCCCGACGCCTGGCGAAGCAGCGGGGATGGAATCCCGATCAATGGTTCGACAATGTAGAGAAAGCAATGTTGCTGCTCAGCCGTCCCGCCCATGCCAAAAAAGCCCGCTACGGATATTGCCGCGGCTCCGAGCCAGTCCGCTATGTGCGCTCCATCCGCGAGCGCTACCAAGCCTATGTACGCGCCACTGAGCAGTGATCCACCACACCGGAGCCTACAAAGATCGCTTCCTAGCTGGAGGAAAAGGGAGCAGAATGAGTGGGAGGAGTCAAACATGGCCCACGAAGGAACCGAGGTATCGGCGGATTCATCAGAGTTGAGGCTCAAGTCACTGCGCCTGGCCTACGCTCCCTACAGTTTTCTGGTCTATGTCCCCCACCTCCTGTTCTCGACCATCGGCTTTGCCTCCGCGGCCATTGTCCTGGGTAGCATTCACGAGAACTTTGCCTACAACTGCGGCAGGGTCTGGGGCTGGATCAACTGCCGGATGAACTTCACCAAAGTGAAGGTCTCGGGTCGCGAGCACGCAGACCCGAAGCAGTCCTACATTATCATGAGCAACCACATGTCTTACTTCGACGTCTTGGCCATCCTTGGCCACTGGGGACGTCAGTTCCGGTGGGTACTCAAGCAGGAGTTCCGCAAGGTACCCCTCTTCGGCACCGGCTGCGTCAAGGCGGGCCACATCTTCGTCGACCGGTCCAACCGCAAGGCAGCCATCGCGAGCATGCGCAAGGCAAAGACGCAGCTCAAACCCGGTGTCTCGGTCATGCTCTTTCCCGAGGGCACCAGGAGCCGTACCGGCCAGCTGGGCAAGTTCAAAAAGGGAGGATTCATGATGGCCCTCGACATGGGCCTGCCCATCCTGCCGGTGTCCATCTCTGGTTCGAGCAAGATCCTGCCCGGGGGCAGCCTCAAGCTCCTACCCGGCACCATCCGCATCACCGTGCACGAAGCTATCGGCACCAGTGCCTACGGCCACAAGGGACGAGATCGGCTCATGGCAGATGTGCACGCGGCCATCGCCTCTGGGCTCACCGAGGCCGAACGCAGTCTTGGTCCGAGCTATGGCGCCGCCGTACTATCATAACACCGGCTAGTATCAACCAGAGGAACAGACCGAACCCACGGGGCATACTGGCACAACCGCATCCGCCACCAGACAATGTGTATGGCGCTGTGCCGCCATCTCCAGCGTCCACTTCGTCCATGCCCCCGTCTTCAGCGTCTACATCTCCGGTGCCCCCATCGCCGGCGTCGGCGTCATCGGTACCACCATCGCTGTCCTGAACATTGGAAACCAGGATCTGGAAACTGCCAGCTGTTTGCTGGGAGACAGAATCGATAGCGAAGAGAATCTTGGCATCCGTCTGGTCGTCGGTGACCTCGATGGGTCCATATAGTTCGCTCCAGCCGGCGCCGGTTTTGTTGAGGCTGTGGGTGCATGACATGGGGCTGCAGGAGTCCATCAGCACAATGGCCAGATCGGCCTCCTCTTGTGGTTCGGCGGTGATCCAGTAGTTTCCTGGCGCCAGCGACACTTCGAAAAAGGCGTCGGGTCCAGCAAGATCTTCCGGGCTGCAAGGCGCAGTGGGTACGAAGGTGTTGATCATGCCTTCGGTGGTGAAAATTTCCGGGACATTGACTTGCAGCTGAACCGGCAAATCGCAGACATCGTTGTCGTTAATGGTCAGGCATTGGCCGGCAAAACAACGCTCGGCGCCCTCATCTGCTTGATCGCAGAAGCTCCCATCCTCTTTTTCGGGGCTGGTGCATCCGCCCAGGCCAGGGTCACAGACGCCGGCGTGGTGACAAACATCAAGCGCAATACAGATCACATCGTCATCGGCTTCATCATCACAATCGTCATCGACGCCGTCGCAAGTGGCATCGGTGGAGGATATCGGATCGCCGGGGATGCAATTGCTCAACTCGGTGCCCGCCTCGCAGGAGGAGATGCCGGTGGCGGCACAAAGACTCAAGCCGCAAGCGGTATCCCGCGGCTGGTAGCCGTCGTCGGCCAGGCCATCGCAGTTTTCATCCAGACCGTTGCAATCGGCATCGTCTCCGCTGGCCAGTCCCGGGCTGCAACTGTCCTGCGCGGTTCCTTGTAGGCAAGAGATCACCCCGGCCGCGGCACAAACACCTAGTCCGCAAACCGAGTCGCGGGTCTGGTAGGCATCATCGGCAACCCCGTCGCAGTTATCGTCGAGGCCGTCGCAATTGCTATCATCGCCGGTAGCAAAGCCGGCCGTGGCTGAGCAGATGCTGCCGTCTTGAGCCTGGTTGCAGATAAGCACGCCGTGCGATTCACAGACACCGAGACCCACGACACAGGCATTGCCGAGTTCAGGGTAAGTATCATCGGCGCCATCGCTGCAGTCATTGTCGTAGCCGTCGCAGATTTCCAAGGAAATGCCGGGCGAGCAGGCTGCGCCGCATTGAGCGGGGTCGTCATCGCAATCACCGGCGCCCAGCATGAAATCGGTAAATAGAGAGCCGGCACAGTAACCGTCGTTGTCGGCATCGTTGTCCGCGTGATCAGGACAGGGGTCACAGACATCGCCAAACAAATCCTGGTCTGCGTTTTGCTGCTCGGCATTGGCAACATCCGGGCAGTTGTCTTCGGCGTCGGCGACGCCATCGGTGTCGACATCGGCCAGCCGGCAAATGGTATAATAGCCACCGGTCATTTGCCCGACCGGAACCTCGACTAGCACTTGTCCCGCGCTCTTTATTGACTTCACTCCGTCGGGGGACACGAAGTTCTGCCCGTATTCCGATTGCAGCAGTTGGTAGTACTCGCCCTCCGGTTCGGCTGCCAGACCCACCGAGGCAAAATCAAAGCTCAGCGCCAACGAGGGATTGCCGGAGACATCGAAATACCAAATACGCGCCCAGCGTGAGGCACAGTTCGCGGGTGCTCCCGCCGACTCGATCCCGGTCTCGGCGCTGTGAGCAAAGATGGAGAAATCTTCTTCCGCGGTCAGGTTGAGACCGCTTGCCGACAGTCCGCCGGCGGGGCCGGCATCGGTATGGGCAGACCAGGCCGCCATGATGTTCTCGGGGCTTCGGTCAGGAATGGAACCCAGCACGGCATAAGACTCGACCCAGTCGCTATCCGCGCCCGAGCCGACCATATTATGGAGTTCGCCGTCGTGCCCATTGTCGGTAAGATCCGGCAACAAAGTGCCATCGCTTTGGTCGAAACGGTAATAGGCAATCAGATCGGCTGCGGCCAGGTCGATGAGCAAATGCATGTTGGCTTGCACATCATCCACGGTAAGTGCGCGGTTCCAGATTCGTACTTCGTCGATGCTGCCAAAGAAATAGCGACTGCTGTAGTCCGATCCGATGCGAACCGGGTTGCTGTTGGCCTGATTGCCTTGAGGGGTCCCGGTCAGCGCTTGCTCCGGGCCGTTGTGATACAGACGCCGCGTGCCGCCGTCGTTGACGGCGACGACGTGGTACCATTTTCCGGCCACCAGCAGGCCGTTGCTGGTAGACATGGCATCGAAAGTGAGCCCGGAATAAGGGGCAGTACTGGTCGAACGAAGGAAGAAGCCATCGGCGCCGCTGGTTTGATACTTGGAAATGATGCCGGCCCGGGCCTTGAAGGTGTCGACCTTTATCCAGGCTTCGAGACTGTAATTGCTCAGCAGGTCGAGGTCGCCGTGATCGGGGATCTGGACGTAGTCGTTGGTACCGTCAAAAGCCAGAGCATAGGCCTCAGCCTGGCATCCGTCAGCAACGCCATTGAGGTCCTGGTCCTCATGATCATCGAAATTGGGACAGGCATCGATGCAATCGGCGACTCCGTCAAGATCCGAATCGCCGGTATTTTCTTCCGGCAAGCCGCAGCCGCAAACACCGGGCTCGGCCTTGGCAAAATCTTCGGGACAGCCGTCGTCGCAATCATACACCGTGTCGCTATCGGTATCGATATCCTCTACCCCGCAGCCACAAACACCGGGGTCAATTTTATCGGGATCGAGATGACAAGGGTCGTGACAATCAGGGGTAGTGTCAGCATCGCTATCCAGATCTGATTCACCACAACCGCACAGGCCGGGCTCGGTTTTGTCCGCATCGTCGTCGCATTGATCCAGGCAAGCGGCCACCCCGTCGTTGTCGCTATCGATGTCGGGATTGCCACAACCACATTGACCCACGAGGACCTTGCCGACATCCCAGGGGCATTCATCACAAAGATTGCCGGCCAGGTCACCATCGTCGTTGGCCTGATCGGGATTGGCGATGCGGGGACAGTTGTCTTCATCGTCCCAATGGCCGTCTAAGTCATCGTCTTTTTGCTGGCCGATGGTATAGCTGCCGGTGAGCACTTGCCCGGCCAGCAAATCCACGGTCAAAGTGTCTTCGCCTTGCAAGGTCAAAGGACCGGTCAGCACGGAATAGGCGGAACCGTCTTCGGCGTAGAGCAGAAAGTAATTGCCGGCGGGCAGTGCTTCGGCCCCGGCATCGCTTATATCGAAGCTCAAACTGACATCGGCGGCCGAGACCGGAGAAATATACCAGGCACGATTCCATCGTTGCATGTTGGTTGCCAGATCCCCACCCACCCCGGACTCGTTGTTATGCCCGTAAACCAGACTTTGATCCGGCGCGATGGTCGCCGAAAGCGACAGGCCGTGGCTGGAGACTACCTGCGGCTGATGCCACCAGAGCGCCGCCGGATCATTTTGGTAGAGAGTCGGGATTTGCCGGAGCACGGCCATGGAGCTGATCCATTCCGTTCCGGTCATACGCGCCAGAGTTCCATCCCACCCATTGCCCGAGAGATCATCGAGCACGATCCCGTTGTTGGCGTTGAAATCATAACGCAGAACCAGCCCGCTGGACCCAGCCTCCACCGGCAGATGCATGTTCTGGGTAATTTCCGGCAACGACAGAGGCCGGTTCCAAATGCGAACCTCGTCGATACTGGCATCGAGGTATCGACTACTGAAATCAGAACCGATGCGCATCGGGTCTGAGTTTGCCCGAACGGTCAGCGCGGTTCCGGTCAGGCTTTGTTCCTGGCCGTTGAGATACAAGTGACGAACGCCGTTATCGTTGACCCCCACGATGTGATACCACTTTCCGGCCTCCAGTAGGCCATTTACGGTAGAACGACTATCGATGGTAAGCCCGGTGTAGGGCTCGGTCCCAGTCAGACGCAAGAAGAAACCATCGCTGCCGCTGGTGTGATACTTGCCGACAATGCCGCTGTCGAAACCGAAGCTATGAAAGTTCACCCAGGCTTCAATGGTATAGTTGTCGGTAAGATCCAGCATATCGTGATCGGGAACGTTGACGTAGTTATCCACGCCATTTAGCGTAAGGGCGTTGCCTGGTTCGATCATGGGGGTTACGAAAGTACGCTGAACACCGTAACCGGTAGTGACGGCATTGACCGCATAGGCCCGAACATAATAGCGGGTACCCGATACCAAGCCGGTTAGCTGACTGACAAAGGCACCCAGCCCCGCTCCCTCTTCGGTACAAAGATCCGAAAGATCGGGCAGCGGCTCGCTGTCAAAGCAGATCCCACGCTGGCTCACCGGCGATCCGCCTTCCGCCACCACTTCCCCACCGGAAAGCGCGGTCGTTTTGGTTATCTCCGAGATCTCCGCGGTGCTGACCGTCAAACCATCAACGATGAATTGCTGTTCCAGGGCAAATGGCGAGCCCATCCCGCCATTGTCAATCGCCTGCACCGACCAGTAGTAGGTCCCGGGGGACATATTTGCCGTCGAAAACTTGAGAAAGTGATTGTGGTAGGCATTGCCGGGAGGAGCGTTTCTAAAATAACCGGATTGGATATTGGCCATGGCGGCTTGGACGTCGTCATCAAGGCTGGTCGATCCGATGTAAACATTGTAGGTCAGCCCAGCGGCCGGCGTTTGGGCATCGTCGGCGGCTTGCCATGAGAGCGTGCCCAACTCGCCTGACATACTGACCGCCGATGCGCTAAGCGCTGCCGGTGCCAAGGGTGGAGTGTTGGCGCTTGTGCTAATATTTCTATAGATCCGAGTGCGCCAGGAGTCGCCCAATTCCGGCGTTTCGCCCAACAGCAGAATATCCAGATCGCCATCGCCATCGGTATCGCCTAAGCCAAAGGCTCCAAACTCGCTGCCAATCTTGTCGATGATAGAACAGGAAAAGGAATCCGCGTTATTGAAACAGACAAAGGCCCCTGGTTCCCAGACCCCATCCAGCTTGAATTGACCCACGACCATAAGATCGGTGGCTCCGTCATTGTTGACATCAGCCCAGCCCAAATCCGAATAATATCCCTCCGGGATGTCCAGAACCCTTTCGGCGAATCCACCTTTCATGTTTTGGTATACCCGAAGCTGATTATGATTGTTGAACGCCAGGGCAAGATCAGCCAAACCGTCAGCGTTGGCATCTCCCCAGGCTCCCACTCTGGCGTTACTGGGCAATCCAAAATCCGTTTCCCGATAGCCGCCATTGTCGAAAACATGGATCCGTGAGGGGTAATTGAGCCCGCCGCTGAACAAATCTGCGTCTCCATC
>JAUVBB010000183.1 GCA_030591445.1 Deltaproteobacteria bacterium
TGAGTTAGGCTAACCAGATTGCGGATGGATTTGATTCTTGCCTTTTTCAGCAACTCGGTCTCGATTTTATGAACTTCGCTGCGCTTGGTTAGGCTCGCTTGGGCGGCTTTGATGGCAGCTCGCTTGGGAGTCTGCGCCGCAGCCGAGGAAAGGGGAATTAAGACCAGAGATACGATGGCGACGATGAGTGTTTTCATGGTGGGGCTCCTTTCGTTCCTTTTTCTTCTTCCAGTATCGTGTTTGCGGGTCATGGTGAATTCACTGGTATGTAATGGTTTCGTCATAGTTTTTGCCCTTACCGGCCCTGGTTTCACTACTTGGACCGGAGCAAGGACAAAAGGGTTGCCCGGGAGGGCAAAATATATGGCGGCTATTAACGAATGCCGGGAGCTAGCAGGGGGGGATCCTGATCCATGAAGGGCTCGAATTGTTCGTTTAGGCTTTGGCGCAAGTAAAGAGGAAGATTGCGGATATGAGCCTGCGCTTCAGCGTCGTAGTGACGAAGTTGGCCGTCTACTTGCTGGGCCAAGCGGGCCTTGATTTCGGCGGCGGGGGGAATGGCGGCCTGGCCACGGCCGGCCAGAATGAAGCCCCATTGGTCGGCATAGCTGGGAATATAAGTCACCATGGGTTGCACCCAGCCAAAGACGGATTCGATGGTCTTGACCAGGCGGGCAAAGAGGCTGTGCTGCACCGGATCGGCTGGGCCGGCTTGGATCTCGATGACGCCGTTTTCAGCCAAAGCCCGATGCACCAGTTGGTAGAACTCTTTCGTAAACAGCAGGCGGGCCGGGCCATCTTCCAGGGGCTCGGTGATGTCGACGATCACCACATCTAGGCTTCCTTCGGCTTGAGCGCTGATCCAGGCGCGGGCATCCTGGTAAAGCAATGTGGTGCGCGGATCGTCGAAGGCACCCTGATGGAAAGTGGGCAGGTACTGGCGGCAAAACGCAACCACTTCCTGGTCGATGTCGATCATGGTTGCTTGGCGCACCGTCTGGTGACGAAGTACTTCGCGCAGGGTGGCCCCTTCGCCGCCGCCGAGCACCGCCACTCGGGCGGGCTTGGCTGAGGCCAGCATGGCCGGGTGCACCAGGCTTTCGTGATAAATGAACTCGTCAGCGGCAGCGGCCTGGATGCTGCCATCGAGGACCAAGGCCCGGCCGTAGGCTTCGGTCTCGATCAATTGGACTTGTTGAAATTTTGTCTGGGCCGCGCACAAACGTTTGCTTACCCGCAAAAGTATGGTCTCGCCTTGCTTGGATTGGTCGACCAAGTAATCTTGATCGGAGGAAAAGCTCAAGCCCAGCCTCTATCGATCGGCGGCCGCCAACTGGGTCGGTCGGCATCGTTGTCGGAGAGTTCACCGGGGATGCCCCGGGCCAGCTCGCGAATTTCGTGCTGGGCGGGGGCAAAGATTTCAATCAGACTTTCAGCCGCCCGCTGGGGCATGGCTCGATCACCGCAGGTAAAAACATCGACTGCGGCATAGCCGAATTCGGGCCAGGTGTGGATGGACAAATGGCTTTCGGCAATGACCACTACTCCGCTGACCCCCTGGGGGGAAAATTTATGAAAAGAGCTACCCAGCACCGTGGCGCGGGCGGCGATGGCAGCATCAAGCAGAGCGTGTTGGATTTTATCGGTACTGTCGAGAAATTGGGGCGAGCAACCGGCCAGTTCCAACAGAAGATGGGTTCCTAACTGTCGCAATCACGCACCCTCCTTGCCAGCACCTTGGCACCGGTCAGGCCTGAGTGAGGTATTAGGAAGATTGGGCGAGCTGGATGCGGTTAACGGAACGGGCCAGACGGGCTTCTTGGTGCAAGGCTTCGGCTTCGTCGAGTTCGGCTTTCTTGGCCAGAGCAGCTAAGGCCTCTTTTTTGGCGGTTTCGGCCCGGGCAAGATCGATTTGCTCGGGCCGTTCCAGGGTGTCGGCCAGCACGGTCACCCCGGCGGGGGAGACTTCGGCAAAACCGCCGGAGATGGCCAGTTTGAAACTCTGGCCACCTTGGACATAGCGCAGCTCGCCGGCCACCAAGGTAGTGACGAATTTGGTGTGTCCGGTCAATACGCCGAATTGGCCGTTTTCACCGGGAACCAGGACCGCTTCGACTTGATCGTCAAAGACGCTTTCGTCGGGGGTCAGCAAGCGCAATTGAAAGGAAGTTCCCACGTTTGCTTCTCCCCTTCTAGGCCGCCGCCATCTCGCGGGCCTTCTTCTTTACATCGTCGATGGAACCGACCATGTAGAAGGCCTGCTCGGGCAGGTTGTCGAGATCGCCGCTGAGAATTTCCTGGAAGCCGGCGATGGTGTCTTTGAGTTCGACATAAACGCCCGGGGTTCCGGTGAAAGTCTCGGCCACGTTGAAGGGCTGAGACAAGAAGCGTTGGATTTTACGGGCCCGGGACACTGACTGCTTGTCCTCGTCGCTCAACTCTTCCATACCCAAAATGGCGATGATGTCCTGCAAATCTTTGTAGCGCTGGAGCACTCGCTGAACTTCGCGAGCGCAGCGGTAATGTTCTTCGCCCACCACCAGAGGATCGAGAATACGCGAAGTGGAGTCAAGCGGATCCACGGCCGGGTAAATGCCCAGCTCGGCGATTTGCCGGCTTAGCACGGTGGTGGCATCCAAGTGAGCAAAGGTGGTGGCCGGGGCCGGATCGGTCAAATCATCCGCCGGGACATAAATGGCCTGCACCGAAGTGATGGAGCCTTTGTTGGTCGAGGTAATCCGCTCTTGCAACTCGCCCAAATCGGTGGACAGGGTGGGCTGATAACCAACGGCCGAGGGAATGCGACCCAGAAGCGCAGAGACTTCGGAACCGGCCTGGGTGAAGCGGAAAATATTATCGATGAACAAGAGCACGTCCTGGCCTTCTTCGTCGCGGAAATACTCGGCGGCGGTCAAAGCCGACAGACCCACGCGGGCACGGGCACCCGGGGGCTCGTTCATCTGGCCATAGACCAGAGTGGTATTTTTGAGCACGCCGGATTCTTTCATCTCCAACCACAGATCGTTGCCCTCGCGGGTTCGCTCGCCAACGCCGCCAAAGACGGAATAGCCGCCGTGCTTGGTGGCCACGTTGTGGATCATCTCCATGATGATAACGGTCTTGCCCACGCCGGCGCCGCCGAACAGGCCAATCTTGCCGCCCTTCATGTAAGGCTCGAGCAAGTCGATGACTTTCACCCCGGTCTCGAAGGCCTCGACCGATACGTCCTGATCGATGAAGGCGGGCGGGGGCCGATGGATGGGGTAGTAAAACTTGGCATTGACCGGGCCGGCCTCGTCCACCGGTTGGCCGGTGACGTTGATGATGCGACCCAGGGTCTCTTGACCCACGGGAATCAAGATGCCGTCGCCGGTGTTGATAACGGGCATGCCGCGAACCACGCCGTCGGTGGAGTCCATGGCGATGCAACGGGCCACGTTCTCGCCCAGATGCTGGGCCACTTCGAGTACCAGGTTGTCTTCCTGGTCATTGATGGCCGGGTTGGTCAACTTCAGCGCGGTGTAGATCTCCGGCACCTTTCCTGGCGGAAAGGCCACGTCAACAACCGGCCCGATTACTTGCAGTACCTTACCCTCTGCCTTTGTCTCACTCGCAACCATGACGGCTCCTTATTATCCTTTCAGGGCCTCGGCCCCACCAACGATTTCCATCAGCTCTCTGGTGATGGCGGCCTGCCGCGCCTTGTTATAAACCATGGTCAGGTTTTGAATCATTTCGCCGGCGTTGATGGTGGCGTTCTCCATGGCACTCATGCGCGCGCCATGCTCGGAGGCCACCGATTCAACAATGATTAGATACAGCTGATTGGCCAGATAACGCCGCACAATCCGATCCAATAATTTCCCTTTTTCGGGCTCGTAGAGGTAATCGATCATGTCGCCGCCTTCTTCGGCGGCTGGGGCCTCGATGGGCAGCAGGGTGCGAAACACCACATCTTGCTGGATCGCCGAGCGAAACTCGTTGAACACCAAAGTGACCCGATCAACCTCGCCGGCAATATAGCGGGTGGCCAAATCGTTGGCCAAGACCAGCGCCCGCCGATAAGTGGGCTTGTTGAGCAGGTCTTCCACGTTCTGGCGGATGGGGGCATCTTGCTTTTTGAAGTAACGATAGCCCTTGTTGCCGATGGTGCTCAAGGAAATGCCGTCGCGCCGATCTTCATGGTCGAGCAAGTAATGCTCAACTTTACGGATGACGTTGGAGTTGAAAGACCCGCACAGACCACGGTCGGAGGTAAGCACGAAGACATCTTCGTTTTCGACCTTCTCGTGCGCGCTCATCAAGGGATGTGCGAGGTCGTCTTCTCCGCCCACCAATCGGCCCAGAATAGAACGGATTTCACGAGAGAAAGGCCGGGCCGAGACCACCGCTTCTTGGGCCTTACGGAATTTGGCGGCGGCTACCATTTTCATGGCTTTGGTGATCTGCTCGGTGTTCTTCACCGCCTGAATGCGTTTTCGAATGTGCTGAAGATTCGGCATAGCGCACCGGCTCAGTCAGAAGAGGTGTCAACCAGCTTGTTGAACTCGACGTTGAATTTGGTCAGTAAGTCGTCCATTTTCGCCTGCAGGCCGTCGTCGAGTACTTTCTTCTCTTTGATCTCCTCAAGCACGGCCGCGTAATCTTTGCGGGCGGTCTTGACAAGCTCGGTCACATATTGAGTGATATGGGTCACCGGAACCTCGCGCACCCAGTTCTTGCCATCTTTGTCAGTGGCGGTACCGGCGTACAACATGAGCACTTCTTCTTCTACCCGGTAAGGCACATATTGGCCTTGCTTGAGGATTTCCATCAAGCGCTCGCCACGGGCCAATTGGTTCTGGGTGGCCTTGTCGAGCTCGGAGCCAAACTGGGCAAAAGCCTTCAGCTCGCGGTACTGGGCCAACTCGAGGCGCAGGGCGCCAGCGATGGATTTCATGGCTTTGATCTGGGCGGCGCCACCCACGCGCGAGACACTCAGGCCGGTGTTGACCGCCGGGCGTTGGCCGGCGAAGAACAAATCGGTCTCCAAGAAGATCTGACCGTCGGTAATGGAAATAACGTTGGTGGGAATATAAGCCGACAAATCGCCGGCCTGGGTCTCGATGATGGGCAAGGCGGTCAACGAGCCGCCGCCCATGGCGTCGGACATCTTGGCCGAGCGCTCGAGCAAACGACTGTGCAGATAGAAAACGTCGCCCGGGAAGGCTTCGCGGCCGGGGGGCCGGCGCAGCAACAGAGCCAATTGCCGATAAGCCACCGCCTGCTTGGACAAATCGTCGAAGATGATGACCGCGTGCATGCCATTGTCGCGGAAATACTCGCCCATGGTACAGCCGGCATAGGGGGCGATGAACTGCAAGGGCGCCGGATCGGAGGCATTGGCCGCGATCACGGTGGTGTACTCCATGGCGCCTTCTTTTTCGAGCCTGTCGACCACGCGGGCCACGGTGGACTGTTTCTGCCCAATGGCCACGTAAATGCAAAAGACGTCGGTGGTCTTCTGGTTGATGATGGTGTCGATGGCCACGGCGGTTTTGCCGGTTCCACGATCACCAATGATGAGCTCGCGTTGGCCGCGACCGATGGGAATCATGGCATCAATGGCCAGCACGCCGGTCTGCAGCGGCTCGCGCACCGGTTGGCGCTTGACGATGCCGGGAGCCTTGATCTCGATTTCGCGGGTCTCGTCGCTCTCAACCGGGCCCTTGCCATCGATGGGCTCACCCAGGCCATTGAGCACGCGGCCGGAGACGCCCTTGCCCACCGGCACCGAGGCAATCTTACCGGTTCGCTTGACCGTATCGCCCTCGCGGATCTTCTCGTACGCACCCATGATGGCGATGCCCACATTGTCTTCTTCGAGGTTGAGCACCAGGCCCGAGACCCCATGGGGCATATCGACTAACTCGCCGGCCATGACGTTTTCGAGGCCATGGACTCGAGCAATGCCGTCACCGGTACTCAAAATGGTACCGGTCTCGGCTACTTCTACCCGGGAATCGTAGTCGCTGATTTCCTGCTTGATAATCCGACTTATTTCTTCCGCTTTGATTTCCATGATCTCCTCGTCAGCGCTCGTTTAGCCTTGCCGATGTTTCAGGACATCTTCCAAGTTATTGAGTTGGGTCTGTAAGCTACCGTCCACCACTAAATCGCCAACCTTGACCTTTACCCCGGCTAGAAGCTGGGCATCTACCTGGGGCTTCATGATAATTTCTTTTTTGAGACCTTCGGCCAAGGCCCGTTTGAGGCCGGCCACCGCCAGGTCAGGCAGGGCTTGCGCCGTGGCCACTTCGACCCGGATTCGACCCTCTTTGTCGTCAACCATGGCGATGAAGGACTTGACCACCGCGTCGAGCCAGGCCATGCGCCCCTGCTGCACCAGATACCAGAGAAAGCGATCCAAGGGCGGACCCCATTCCAGGCGCAGCAAGATACGGTCGAAGACCGCTTTGCGCTCATCCATGCGGAAGGCCGGGCTAATTAGAACTTCCTTGAGAATAGGATTCTCTTTGAGTAGGCCCTGAAACTCGGTCAGGCGGCCGGCGATGAAACCAGCTTCGGTCTCGACCAGCTCCATCAGAGCCAATGCGTAACGTCGGGCAATGCTTTGGTTAATCACGTCTCACGTCCCGGGTTATGATGGTTTTTTGCCACAAACAAAATACAGTCCCGCCAACGGCGCGCGCAGTACAACACGACTCCTGCCCCGGGTCAAGCGCAAAATCCAGCTCAAAGTGAGGAATCAGCCGGCAGCGGTATCAAGGCCTTGGAGCAAGGCATCTTCCATGGCGGAATACTCCCAACTGCCGTAGCGACCGATGGAAAAAATGTCGCGGGAACGCAAAAATCTTTGCAAGCGAGCCACCGCTTCCCGGCGATGCCGGTCATAAATTGCGTAAGCGTAGGGCAAATCGAATTCTTGCCGGCAGATCACGTCTTTTCGGGAACGCAGCACGCCCATGGCCAGCAAGTCGTCGATCACCCGGGCCTGGATGCCGGGGCGGTCGAGCGGACGGCCGCCGCGGCGATGGGCCACTTCGACATAAAGGTTGGCCTGGCCCTTTGGCGCCATGGCTGGGGAAAAATTGCTGGCGTAGCCGAATCGATAGCAGGCGAAGCGGTCTTCGGGGACATAGACCCAGTGCCGCGTTGACTCCACATTGCGCAGGCCCAGGTTCAAATTATAGACCGAAGTCCAGCGCAAGCGCCGGGTGGCCTCGCGCAGCCGCTCGGGCAGCGGCCGGATCATGCGCATCAGCGCGGGCAAGGGCGCGCATGAGACCAGCCGACCAAAACCCAGACGATCGCCGCTTGAAAGGGTTAGTTTTCGGGCTTTCAAATCAATGCCGCTTACTTCGACCCCGCATTCGATTTTTTTCACTCCCGCGGCCAAAGCCCGGACCAGTGATTCGATGCCGCCGCGCAGGGGATAGGAAAATTTTGCGTTGTAGCCAACATCGTCGCGTTGGTCGCTCAAGGCCCCGCGCAGCACCTGATCGAGATCCGGGCGGGGTACGAAACGACCCAGCCATTCGGTGGTCAGGGTGCGGGGCGAGACCGTCCAGAGCTTGCGGTTATAAGGAAACATAAAGTGGCGGGCCACTCCCGGACCGAACTGAGCCAGCACCCAGTCAGCAAAGTTCTTGGCTTTTTTCTTAGGCTTTTGGCGGGCGCGGATCAGCCCGCTTAGACATTCGGCGACCACATCAGTCGGCAAGCCATAAAAGTGGGACTGGAAAGGATAGCGGGTATAAACCGACTGCGAGTATATCCAGGCCGAGCGCTCAATTTGACCCAGATTGCCCGCCAAGAGCCGCCGCACCAGTTTCTGGGTACGCGGATTACGCAAGTGCAGGAGATGACCGGTGCGATCGAAAGTAAAACCATCGACTTGATCGCTTTTACACAGCCCGCCCACCCGCTCGGCCCGCTCGAGTAAAATACTGTCACCCCGGGCAGCCCGGGCAGCCGCCAAACAGCTGATGCCGCCCCCCAGATACACCGTTTCATAAAAGGCGGTCATGGGACGGGATTAGGCCTTGGCCAGAATCTGGGCCCGGATGAAGCGCATCAAGGCCTGGCGCTGGGATTCGTCGATGCCGGAGAAGTTGATGGCCAGCACGTATTTGGCGCCGGCCACCAGGGTCTGGCAACGAATGACTTCGCCAAGCACCACCAGCGGCCGGCTGGCGGCGTCACCGAAGTATTTCATGAAACTGCGGGTGTATTTCTGCCAGCCGGTGAAATTCATTTCGATCTTCAAGACCGTCTTTTCGGCGTAGAACTCTCGGGTCTCGATCTGCATGCCCCCGCCGGAGATGTCGATGATGGTCGCCTGGCGATACTCGCCCCGTTCGGGGAAAGAAAAAACCTTGATCTTGATCTGGTCACGCCGCTCCAATCGTTGGAAGCGACGCCGTTCTTTTTCGTTCTCTTCCGTCATGCTTTTTCCGAATACTTATTTGTACCTCAGACCTCGGCTTGCGTTCAAGTCCAGGTCTACCGGGTTGGCCTATTTACTGCCTTGCTTGATCTTGTCCAACACATCTTCCGGGCTCAGGCCCGCGGCCTCGCCCTCGAAATTAAGCACCAGCCGGTGGCGTAAGGCTTTGCGCAGATGGGCATCAATATCGGCGCGGGCCAGGGCAAAGCGACCATCGAGCAGAGCCCGGACCTTGCCGCCCAAAATCAGGGCCTGGACTCCACGGGGGCTGGCACCGTAGCGCACATGCTGCCGCGTGATCTCGGGGCTTTGGGCTCTTTCGGGATGGGTGTCTAGCACCAGGCCGATGGCGTAATCCCGAACCGCGTCCGCCACCGGCACTTGCCGCACCGTGCCCTGCATGGCCAGGATGTCGGCGGCCCCCAAAACCGGGGAGACCGTGGGGCGCAGCTGGCCGGTGGTGCGTTCGAGAATACCCGCAATCTCTTCCCGACCAGGAAAGGGCACTTTGATTTTGAAGAAAAAACGATCGAGCTGGGCCTCGGGCAAGGGATAAGTGCCTTCCATCTCTAGTGGGTTTTGGGTGGCCAGCACCATGAAGGGTGGTTCGATTTGATGGCGCTTACCACCCACGGTCACCGCCAGCTCTTGCATGGCCTCGAGCATGGCTGACTGGGTCTTGGGGGTAGCGCGGTTGATCTCATCGGCCAAAACCACCTGGGCAAAAATGGGCCCGGGCCGAAACTGCAACTGCGGGGGGCCGGAGTCGGTTTCGGCAAAGACAGTGCCGCCGGTAATATCTGCCGGCATCAAATCGGGCGTGGCCTGGATGCGAGAAAATTTCAGGCGCAGACACTCGGCCAAGGTGCGCACCAGCAAGGTCTTGCCCACCCCGGGCACACCCTCGACCAGGGCATGGCCACCGCAAAGCAAACAGGTCAACACCGCCTCGACCACTGATTCGGCACCCACCACCACCTTGCCGATTTCCGCGCGCAGGGCATCAAAGTTTTGGCGAAATTGGGCAGCCGCCTCCTGGGCCACCTGACTGCTAGCGCTCATGCCCGCTCCTCATTTCTGCTGCCCCGTCATCTGTATCAGCAAGTACAATTCTCGGGAGCCCTTGCGCGTGGAGCGCAAATGCAAGCGGCGCACCTTGCCCACGCTGAGCCGCAGCTCTTCCACCAGGGCCGGCAGATCGCCTCCTTCGAAAACCTTGGCCAGAAAAACGCCCTTGGCCGCCATGATTTGCCCGGCCAGGGCCGCCGCGGTCTGCACCAGCTCTACGCTGTGGACATGATCGGCAAAAGCCACCCCCGAGGTGTCCGGCGCCATGTCACTGAGCACAAGCTGCGCCGGGCCGCCCAGAGCCGCCCGCAAGCGCTCGGCCGTGTCGGCGGCAGTGACATCGCCCGGCAGGATGTTTACCTGGGCCAGGCCCAGCGCATCGACTTTCAAACGATCGATGCCCACCACCCGGCCCTGGGGCCCCACCCGCTCGGCGGCCACTTGCAACCAACCGCCCGGGGCGCAGCCCAAATCCAGCACCCGCATGCCCCGGCGAAACAGGCGCACGCGCTCGTCTAGTTCGATGAGCTTGTAAGCAGCCCGGGACCGATATCCCTCTCGCTTGGCCTTGCGGTAGAAGCTATCCTTGCGCTGGTATGCCACCCTGATCCTTATCCGCGGCCTTGCTTACTTTTCTTTGACCTTGTCTTCATTGATAATGTGATACTCGAAAGAGGATTCATCCTCGCTGTAAGGATTCTCGGCCAGGTTTTTCTTTTCGAGATTCTCTTCGTGATAAATCTCGCGTACGAAGTATTCGATCATGGGCACCGAATCCGAGATCACCTTGACGAATTCGATCCCCATGCCACATTTGTGGGGATCTTCGTCGACGTTGACATGAGCCACCCGGCCCAAAATCTTCAAAGGTTGGTTGCCCCAGTCTTCGGGCAACTTCACCTCCAGGGTGACTTCGGTACCAAGCGCCGGCGGCGAGAAATTCTTGATGAAGATGCCCCGCTCGGAGATGTTGGTCGACAGGTCGGCATACTGCCTGCCCTCGATTATATAGCGACAAACCCGAAACATCGGCAGCCGCTGCGAATCCCGTTTGTTTTTCTCGTCCATGGCCACCCCTCCTTCTGGGTTAATGAGGACAAGCTCTGATTGTACCCATGCCCGGTCCAAGCCGTCAACGCCCGAAATAATTTATTCCAGGCCCGAAAATCCAGAGGGTTTCCGTCCTCTATTCTGTTGAGACCGAAGTGGGGTTGACAATAACGACTATTCCAGTCATTATGCAATCCCTCGATGTGGGATATTGTCTTACCAAGTACCCGTCTAAGGAGAAATGAATGACCCATCAACCACGACTTATGATGATCATTTGCCTGGCACTCAGCGCGGCTTTTTTATCGGCGGCCTGCTCTTCTACTGATACGCCCACGGCGCATCTGCTGGGTATCCAAGTGCAGCCCGAGTCGGTGCGTATCACCACCGGGGAAAGCAAGCAGTTTTCCGCCATCGGCCTGTTGAGTGACGGCTCCACCCGCGATATCAGCTCCGAAGTGATCTGGCATTCCTCTTCCGCGACGGCCGCCACCATCGACGCTCATGGTCTGGCCACCGCGGTGGGCAGCGAGGGCCTGACCCAGATCACCGCCACCGCCGGCGACCTGACCAGCGACCCGCCCGCCATCATCGAAGTGGTTTCGGCCGAAAACCGGCTCACCGCCATCACCGTCGAGCCGGTAAACGCCGAAATCCAACTGGGCGCCTCCAGGGCCTTCGCCGCCGTCGGCAGCTTCCTCGACGACTCCACCCGCGACATCACCGAGGAAGTCATCTGGGAAAGCACCGACCCCACCATCGTGTCCATCTCCAACACCCCCGGCTCCCGCGGTTCGGCAGTGGGCCTGGCCTCGGGCAACATCGAAATTTTCGCCCGCGCCGACGACCTGCTTAGCGATAAAGTAGCAGTCACCGTCACCGCGGTGGCCCTAGAACGCATCGACGTCTCGCCCCTGGATCCCACCCTGCCCCTGGGCACTACCCAGAACTTCGTGGCCACCGGCAGTTACTCCGACGACTCCACCGCCGATCTCACCCGGGTGGTCACCTGGATGTCTTCCAATAAGGTAGTCGCCGACTTTTCCGGCGAACCCGGTGAAGAAGGCATGATCACCGCCCTGGCCCAGGGCTCGACCTCGATTACCGCCAACTTGTCCGGCGTGATCAGCGTAGGCGTCACCCTGACCGTAACCACCGCCACCCTGCAAGAAATCACGGTAGAGCCGCTGGCCCCCAGTGTTCCGCTGGGCGCCTTGGTACAATTTACCGCCACCGGCCGCTACTCCGACAACCAGCAACTCGACATCACCGATCAAGTAGTCTGGAAAGTCTCCGACCTGGCCAAGGCTTCTTTCGAGGGCCGCGCCCCCGGCCTGGCCAAGGCCCTGGCGGACGGCAGCACCGAAATCTGGGCCGAGCGCGACGGCATCATCAGCACCCGGGTCACCCTGACCATCTCTTCGGCCACCTTAGACAGCATCGAAATCTCCCCGGTCAACCCCACTCTGCCCATCGGCCAGCAGCAGCGCTTCACCGCCTTTGGTCATTACAGCGATCAGAACGTGGTCGACATCAGCGAACTGGCCACTTGGGACTCCAGCGACAAATCAGTGGCCACCGTGTCCAACGCCGCCGGCAGCAAAGGCACCGCCATGGGCCTTTCGGCCGGCAGCAGCAATATTTCCGCCGCCCTCGACGGCCGGCAGTCCGAAATCACCCTGACCGTGAAAAACATTGAAATCGTCTCCATCGTGGTCACGCCCGCCTCGGCCTCTTTGCCCCAAGGCGAAGTCTTGCAGCTGACCGCCACCGCTACCTTTAATGATACTTCCAGTTCCCAAGTCACCGACATCGTCACCTGGCACACCGGCCGGGTCGAAGTAGCCGACGTAGGCAACGCCGCCGCCGATCATGGCCAGGTCACCGCCAAGGGCGTAGGTTCCACCACCGTCTGGTGCGTATCGACCAACGGGGTGGCCTCCAACACCGCCGCCATCTCGGTCACCTCGGCCACCCTGGACTCCATCCTGGTCAGCCCCGAATCGGGCTCGGTGGTCGCCGGCGGCACCGTCCACTACACCGCCACCGGCCGCTTCACCGACGGCAACGAACTCAATCTAAGCACCGAAGTAACCTGGGATTCCACCGCCAAGGACGTAGCCCAAATCTCCAACGCCGACGGCTTCCGCGGCGAAGCCACCAGCCTGGCCGCGGGCGTCACCTACATCACCGCCGAAAAAGACGGCGTAACCAGCAACTCCGCCCGCTTGGAAGTAGTGGCCGCCACCCTGGAATCCATCGCCGTCACCCCGGCCA
>JAUVBB010000186.1 GCA_030591445.1 Deltaproteobacteria bacterium
ACGGCAGCTTCAGGAGCGAAGGACTGTGCTAGACGGAGAGAAATGGGCGCAGGTATTTCGGGTCGAGACTGGCCAGAATTCCGACAAAGCCAAGGCAAAGAATAACAAGACCCGCGAACCAACAATCGAATCCGAGGGCGATTTGTGGAAAGAGGCTCCGCCCGAAAAGAAGAAAAAGAAGGCTCGGGAACGGACCGAAGAAGACGATAGCGCCATGGATCCCGACGAAGAGGGCGGTTGGGGTGCCGACGTCGAGCGCGATAGTTGGGGAGACGAAGAAAGAATCGAGAATTCGGAATCGCTTATTCCTGACCGGAAGGAAAAGAAAGAAATTCCAGAGGTCCAGGTGAAAGAGGAAAAAGCCGAGAAACCAGCGCCTGAAAGTGACCAAGCCCAGCAAATTGACCAAAAGAAAGAGGTCCTCCCGGAAGAAGACTCGAGCTCGAAACCGTTTGCTGCCGACGAGATTCAAAAGGCAACCGCGGAGAGTTTGGCGAAAGAGTCTCAAAAAGATGCGGGCAAGATACTTATGCCGGGAGGAACGGTAGGCGATCTTTTGGCCACCTGGCAGCAGCGTCGTATGCACTTGGACCAGCGTGATTTCGACTTGGCTCGGCAGGATTTGGCTAGCTTTGTCAAACTGAGCAGCCAGCTCGAAATTCGCAATATGAAACTGCACGCCCTCGTTCTGCTAAGAGAAGCAGAAATGGCCTATCGGACCGAAAACGTAGAAAAGGCCAAGGAATTGTACGCCCAGGCGGCAAGGATTGCACCCGATCTGCCGGCTGTCCATAGGGCCCAAGCTTGGTTTTTGTTTTCGGAGAATCCCCTGCAGCTGGGAGGAATTGTCTCTGCCCTGGCCCGGACCAGTTCGGCGGCCTTGGCCAACCCGCTTTGGGTTGATCGGACCCTGGTCAACGCAGTGGCCGGCATTTTCTTAGCACTGGGATTGTGCGCCGCGCTGTTTATCCTGGTTCAATTTTTTCTCTGTGTGCGTTTGTTTTTTCACGATTTCCACCATTTGTTTCCGCAGGGCGTGGCCTATCTCCAGACTGGATTGTTGGCTTTGTTAGTCTTGCTGGCTCCATTTATGTTTCGCGCCGGGCTGATGCTGGTCCTGATTATGTGGGCCCTGATTGCGTGGATGTATCAGCACACCCGCGAACGGGTCATTAGTTTGGCTTTGTTATTGATCTTGGCGGTCTCGCCTTTTGTTTTGCATTGGGTTACCAGCATGGTCCAAATACCAAAAACAATAGCGAGCGACCGACTCCAAGTCGAAAGGGGTTTCGCCAAAGATAGCCATTTGGTTCGTCTCAAGTCCAACTTGGTCGAGCAGCCGGAAGATTTTGCCACCATGGCTACCTTGGGAAGTTACTACAAGCGAATCGGTGAGTTGGGGTTGGCCCAACAGTTTTTAGAACAAGCGATAAAAGTCAAGCCGGATTCGGCATTGTTGCATAACAATCTGGGCAATATTTTCTTCCTGAAAAACGAGTTGAACCAAGCCGTGCGACACTACGACCGGGCGACCAAGTTGAGCCCCGATAGGGTTGAGGCCTATCAGAATCTTAGTCGGGTTTATTCCCGCCAAGCCAATCTGAACAAGGCCAGAGATCACCGAGAAATGGCCGTACGTCTGGATGCGAATCGAGTGCGTGAGCTGAGGAAGCGGGCCGAGTCGGGATGGGCACGCGATGTGGTAGCGGATATCTCGATACCGACCGCGTGGTTGCTTAAAAGGAACGAACAACGAACTGCGCCTCAGAAGATATCAGCGCAAATCTGGCGCCAATTGGGTGGATTGGGTACGGCCGATACTTATCGCTTCGCCGGCTTGGTGGTGGTGGCGCTGTTTGGCCTTGCCTTTGCTCTGCGGCGGAAAATCTCACTATCATCGGCCTGCGGTCGTTGTGGTCATGCGGTTTGCCATCGTTGCAGCAGTGAGCTACGGGGCGATTCTCTGTGTGGCCAGTGCTTCCATGCTTTTCAGCAGAGCGATAAAGTCGATACTGCTTCTCGGATCGCCAAGGAGATCCAAAGCCGCCAACACGGGCGCCGCAAGGAACGCTTGGCCCGGATCATTACTTTTGTCGTACCCGGAGTGGGACAGCTAATAAAGAATCGCCCATTGCGTGGCGTGCTGTTTCTTTCGATTACTTGTTTTGTATTGATTCAGCTTTTGCTGGGTCGCGGAGTGATGGTTGGTCCCACTGAATTGGATCCGGGCATCGACTGGTGGAAGTGGGTGCCCCTGGGTTTGGTTTTTGTCGGCTTTTATGCCTGGTCGATTATCAACGTGTTGAAAGAAGAATAGGGTCTTTTGGGCCCAAGGAGAATCTCGCTTGGCACTTAAGGGAACACTGAAAGATTTCGGCATTGCGGATATCTTCCAGCTCATCAGCCACCAGTCCAAGACGGGCGTGTTGCATCTTCGCTCCAAGGAGCGAGAGGTCCGCATCTCTTTTGTCAAAGGCGATATCGTAGGTGCTGAGTCCACCACCCGCAAGCGTAAGGATTTGCTGGGAGCCATGTTGGTACGGGCAGGGGTGATCGGCCAAGAGCAGCTGGACAAAACCTTAGAAAACCAAAAACGTACCCTCAAACGCTTGGGGGCGATCCTGGTCGAGAGCGGGTTCCTTACCCTGGTCGAATTGCAGGAATTCACCCTGCTGCAAACAACAGAGACCATTTACCAATTGTTCAATTGGGAGGATGGTACCTACGACTTCGAAGTACAGGAAGTCGATTACGACAAGAGTAGCATCGAGCCCATTCGCAGTGAAAACGTATTGATGGAGGGTTTTCGGCTGGTCGATGAATGGCCGATGATTCGGAAAAAGATAAAATCTTTCGATATGACTTTCACCTTGCTGAAGGATTTACCGCCCGGGGTCGACCCCAATGCCGCCGGTGACGATATCGACGGAGAGTTCGATGACTTTTTTGGTGGCGGCGGAGAAAAAAAGAAGAAAAGCAGCAATGTGGGCGAAAGAGAAGCGAAGGTTTATCTTCTGATCGAGGCCGATCGCAGCGTACAAAGGCTGGTCGATCTTTCCCGCTTGGGAGAATTTGAAACCTGCAAGGCATTGTTCAATCTTCTAAGCGGCGGATACATCAAGGCCAACCCGATCAACAAGGATACCCTTGGTGAAAAGCCAGGCCGCCGGATTCGCAGCATTAATTTTGGTCGGATCTTGGTCCAAGGTGTGATGTACATTTTCATCCTGGGGGTATTCTATTTTCTGTATCGTTCGGTAGACGTTCTGTCGCTTCTGGAAAGTTCACCCAGCGGACGATTCCAAAACCCGGTGACGCGGGAATTTGTGGGGGATTCCTACTTGCAACGAATTCATGCGGCCTTGACGGTATATCGCTTGGAAACCGGAGAGTACCCTGAAACTCTGGATAAGTTGGTTAGCGAGAAACTCCTGAGTGAAACCGATTTACGTTTTCCTTGGCGCAATCCCCATGCTTATCGCAAGCACCAAGACGGCTATGTCTTGATGAGACCCTTTGAGTGAACCCTTATAACGGACCGAGTTTATGCCCGCCAACCAGTTGACGCTAGATGATGCCGGGGTGGCCCAAATCCTTTTTGGGCCCTCAAATAGCCATCTCCGCTTCTTGGAAAAATCCATGGGACTGGTCATTGCTCAGCGTGGTTGTGAGCTGGTCATCCAGGGAGAGGAGAGCCAGGCAGAACTGGCCAATCATTTACTCGGCCAACTTTATGGTTTGGCGCGCGAAGGGCGATCCTTGTATCTGTCGGATGTCGAACAAGCACTGAAAGTGGTGGCGCAAAATCGCCGAGCCGATCTACGCGAGATTTTTATGGATACGGTCCTGAGCTCCAACCGCCGGGGGCCAATCACGCCTTTAGGCTATGCTCAGAAGAAGTACATTGATGCCTTGCGTAAGTACGACGTGGTTTTTGGTGTCGGCCCGGCGGGCACTGGTAAAACCTACTTGGCCATGGCCATGGCGGTATCCGCTTTGAAGAACCAAGAGGCCCAACGGATTGTCATCACCCGACCGGCCGTGGAAGCTGGGGAAAAATTGGGCTTTCTTCCCGGAGATTTGGCGGAGAAAGTCAATCCTTACCTGCGTCCGCTATATGATGCTTTGCATGACATGATGGATCCAGACCAGGTGGCGCGATTGCTGGAGCGGGGAACCTTGGAGGTGGCACCGCTGGCATTTATGCGCGGTCGTACCTTGAACGACAGTTTCATCATTCTTGATGAGGCGCAAAATACTTCGTCCGAACAGATGAAAATGTTCCTTACTCGGCTGGGCTATGAATCCAAAGCAGTGATCACGGGTGACATTACCCAGGTGGATCTGCCATCTGATCGACCCTCCGGATTGGTTGAGGCCATGAGAATTCTCAAAGGCATCGACGGGATAGAGTTTTGCTTGTTTACAGAGCAGGATGTGGTAAGGCATCCTTTGGTCTCGGAGGTGATTGTCGCCTATGAAAAAGACGAACGGCGCCACACCGACCGAGGGACGGATAGGAATCATGGCCAACGGTAAGAACGCTAAAGACAGAGCGCGCAAGCCGCCGAAATCGGTAGTCGAGGCGGCTGGCACGGGCGGCAAGCGGGATTTTTCCCAGTGGATTCGGCCGGCGTCCTATTGTCTTATCCTGTTTGCCCTGGGTCTCACGGTAGCCATGTTGATCAATCCGGCGGCGACCAGTCCTACGCTGCCTTTGCTCGATGAAGATGTGGGCCAGGTTGCCACCACGGATATCCGGGCGCCGATTAGCTTTACCGTTCCGGACGTGGAATCGACCGAACGGAAAAGAGCGGAGGCCGAAGAGTCCGTGCGCTCGGTCTACGATTTTGAAATGGAGCTGGCCAACGAGCACGTTCGTAGACTGAAGAATGCTTTTGGCGAGATGAGCCAGGTGACGCTAGCGCATGAAAAGGCCTTACAGGAAGAAGGAGTGCCAGGGCGCGAGCCAGATCATGGCAAGAACAACGGGGCCAAGAAAGACCCGGCCAAATTGCGTGAAAAAACGGTGCAGAGAGAGGCCGAACTGGTGAACCTGCGGCAGCCGCTGGACGCCAAGCTCGAAGCCCATAAAGACCAGTTTGTACGCGCATTGCGGCTGGCGGTAGACAAAGAGCTTTTTTCCCGATTGAAAGAAGCCCAATTTTCGAATGAGCTTTTGTCGGCGACCACATTGCTGATCGAGCGAACCATGCGCCACATGGTGGTTGACAGCAAAGAACTGGTGGCGGCGGAAGGTTCGAGAGGTATTACGGTGAGGTTCTTGCGGGCGGGGTTTTCCCAACAAGAGCAGATCGTCATCAGCTTCTCCAAGATCCTCGACGCCGAAGAAGCACAGATGCGCTTGAAACAGACCGCGGCCCTGGAATTGCCTGAATTGGCGGGTCGGCTTCGGCGCACGGCCATCAAGCTGGCATCCGCTATGTTGGCCCCCAACCTGACCTATAGCCGTGCCGAGACCGAGCGTAGAAGAAAAGAAGCGCGGGAGCAGATTCAGCCGCTTGAGATTCGAATCAAGAAGGGTGCGAAAATCATTCGGGACGGAGATCTGATTGAGAAGACCCACATCCGGGTTTTTCAAGAAATGAACAAACTCACCGAGGTTTCCAATGCCACCCAGATGGCGCTGGGGGCGTCTTTGCTGGTCATTCTCATGTTGCTCATTCTTACCAGCTTTTCGGTCAAGAACATCCGCGCCTTCAAGGCGGAAGCCAAGGATTTGCTGCTGCTCGGTCTGGTCCTCTTCGTTTTCGTGGTTACCATCAAGCTATGGTATTGGATATTCGGAGCCGTCTGGGACCGATTTCAGCTCTTTCCGCTAGACTCCTATTACTATGCCATTCCTTTTGCCGCCGGGGCCATGCTGGTGCGTTTCGTACTCAACAGTGAGATGGCGCTGGCTTTTGCCGCGGTGGCCAGCATCATTGTCGGCATGCTGATGGACAATAGTATCGGTTTTACAGTGTATTGCCTGGTCAGTTCGGTGGTGGGGGCCTGGGCGGTGGCTTCGGCCAGCCAGCGGTCTTCCTTGCTCAGGGCCGGAGCCGTGACCGGCTTGGCCAATATGTTGTTGGCCATTGCCTTGTCCATGTTTACCGGTACCTTCTTTTCCCTACAAACGCTGTTTAGCGCCTTGTTTGCCTTCTCGGGTGGCATCCTGGTGGCCATGATTGTTACCGGCAGCGCCCCCGTGATCGAGATTCTTTTTGGTTATACCACGGATATTAAACTGTTGGAGCTGGCCAATTTGAACCATCCCTTGCTCAAGGACCTCATCGTGCAGGCGCCTGGCAGCTATCATCACAGCATTATCGTGGGTTCGATGGTCGAGACGGCGGCAGAATCCATCCATTGCAATCCATTGCTCGCCCGGGTGATGGCTTACTACCACGACATTGGCAAGGTCAAGAGCCCGAATTATTTCTCGGAGAACCAGCGGGATGCAACCAACCCCCATGATAAACTCAAACCCTCGCTGTCGGCGACGGTGCTCAGGACCCATGTCAAGGACGGGGCCGAGTTGGCGCGGGCCGCCAAGTTGGGCGAACCCATCGTCGATGCCATCTCGCAGCATCATGGTACTTCCCTGATCAAGTTCTTCTATCAGAAAGCCAAGGAAAAAGAAGACGGCGAAGATTCGGTTAAAGAGGAAGAATTCCGCTATCCCGGACCCAAGCCCCAAAGCCGCGAGATTGCCTTGGTTATGTTGGCCGATAGTGTCGAGGCGGCGGCCAAAAGCATTTCCGATCCCTCACCGGCCCGCTTGCAGGGCTTGGTGCAAAACATCATCAACCGCATTTTTGCCGACGGGCAACTCGATGAATGCGATTTAACCCTGAAGGATTTGCACGAAATCGCCCGCGCCTTCAATCGGGTGTTGACCGGCATCTATCACCGGCGGCCCGACTATCCCGAGGCGGCCACCAAAGAACAGACGGAAAAAAAGCCCAAGACGGCGGAGGGAGTAGCCAACGGGGCCAAGAAGGAAGCGATGGAAAAGCCGGTGGATGCCGAAGATAAAGCAGAAGACTTGAAGCGTTTGGGAATGTAAGCGTGACGGTGCACATTACCAGACGAGCGGGATTGCCCAAACTGAACATCGGTAAGTTTCGGCGCCGGGTTCAGAAACTCTGTCGCCTGCTGGACCTCGAGAAGCAAGAACTATCGTTTCTGCTGACCGACGACCAGGAGATGACAGAGCTCAATCGCACATTTCGGGGGCACAACCGCACCACCGATGTATTGTCCTTTTCACAGCGTGAGGGCGAACGGGGCCACCTGCACCAGCAGATGCTCGGTGATGTGGTCATATCGGTGCCCCAAGCGCAAAAACAAGCCAATCAGCGCCAGGTTGACTTGTTGGCAGAGATGATTCTGCTTATGGTGCACGGTACGCTTCACTTGCTGGGCTACGATCACGTCGGCGTGGACAGAAAATCCGCCGCGGCCATGCGCCGGAAACAAGACCAACTCATCGATGCGCTGGAAGTCCGGAATCGCGGATGAAAGGGCTAAAATATTGAGCGTCCGTGCCTGGGGCCTGAGTGCAGGTTGCGGTCTGCTGATGGCTATGACCTTGCCCCTGGTGCCCGGTTATGGAGCCCAAGAGATTCTTGCCGGTGGCGGTCTCGAACCCTTGGCCTTGTTTGCCCTGGCCCCACTGATCGGACTGATGCGCCGAGGCTCAGCCGGGCGTGCTTTCTGGCTGGGTCTGCTGGCAGGCTCGGTTTACTTCTTGGTAGCCTTGTATTGGCTCGATAGCGCCATGACCACCTTTGGGCACATGCCCTTGGTCATGTCGATTCCGGTGCAATTGTTGCTCACCGCCTATTTGGCTCTATTTTGGGCCCTGGCCTTTGGCCTTTCGGCGCGACTTTGGCACCGGCATGCCATCCCCTGGCACTGGAGCTTGCCGGTGCTGTGGACCGCGCTTGCTTTCGCTCGCAACTATGCCGTCACCGGATTTCCCTGGGCGGAATTGGGCAGCACGCAAGTGCGCAGCCTATGGTTGGCCCAATTGGCGAGTCTGGGCGGGGTCTATTTACTGACCTTCGTAGTGGTGTTTTCCAATGCCGTGGTCGAAGCCTTATGGGCTTCGTGGCATAAGCGTATACCTTTGCCCAAATGGGGGGTGGTTTGCTGGGCGGCTGGCCTGGGTTTTGCCGCGGTCTTCGCCCTTGTTCGGCTGCAAGGGGATGCCGCCCCAGCCGACGCCCAACGACTGCGGGTGGCCGTGGTCCAGGGCAATCTGGATGAACGTGCCGGTTTACATGGCCCGGCTGGGCAACGCTGGGTTTGGTCTCGCATGCTGCTGCCCAGTCAAGCCGCCGTGGCCGATGGTGCCGAGCTTATTGTCTGGCCGGAAGGGACTTTGCCCCAGGCGCTGCCCAATGATCTCCACTCTTTGGCCGGGGCCGTTTTTCGGCAGCAGTCAGAATTGCCGCCCCACCTGGATTTGATTGTCGGTGGCATCACCACCGACTTGGCTCAGGGTCGCAGATCTCTGGGCAACAGCGCCTATCTGGTGGATGGAACGCTGCAGATCCAAGCCCGCTACCACAAGCGACATCTGGTGCCTTTCGGCGAATATGTGCCCCTCGGCGACTGGTTGCCCTATGAACACTTCATCCCCGAATGGGTGACCTTTTTCGCTTCCGGATCCTCTCACGCACCGCTTCGTGCCCAGCATGCCCAGCTGGGGATGTTGATCTGCTACGAGGCCATTTTTCCCGAAATCGCGGCCGAAACCGTAGCCCAAGGCGCCCAAATCCTGGTCAACATTACCAACGACTCTTGGTTTGGCGCTTCCTCTGCCCCCGTCCAGCATCTGGCTTTGAGCCGCCTGCGGGCCATAGAGACCGGAAGATATCTGCTGCGCGCCGCCAATACCGGTATCTCCGCCATCGTCGATCCCCAAGGCCGAATCCTGGCCCAATTGCCCCTAGGCCTGGTGGCCATCGGCCAAGATCGACTCTCTTTGCGCCAACTGCCCCAAGCCCAATACCTGGTGGCTGACGTGGCCTTACTAGAAAACCGCACCCTCTATGGCTTAACCGGCGATTTATTTGCCTGGCTGTGTGTGCTGCTGGCGGTTTTTTGGCTGGCAAAATCTTACCGATCGTCTGCGCAGGCGCCCGCTGCTTGATTTCCGAATTGACAGCTGTGTATGGGAGATGGTAGGGAAACTTTTCTGGCAAGTATTGGAAAGGACCGTGAAATGCTAAGAGAAATTGGCGAGCGCTTGAAGGAGCTGACACAGCGGCTCGAGGCGCTAAGGGGGCCTCTTTGACCTCGTTGACAAGCAGAAGCGGATAGCAACTATTGACAAGGAAATGGAGAACGCGGCTTTCTGGGATCAACCGCAGAAGGCGGGCGTGGTCCAGAAGGAGCGGGCGGAACTTTTGGGCGTTGTCGAGCCCTTCTTGTCGAGTGTGAAAAAGACCCAAGACAACATGGAACTGTTGGAGTTGGCCGAGAGCGAAGGTGACCAGGAATTGGAAGCTGAACTGGAGTCCGATTTGGCCGAGCTTGAGCGCGAAGTTCGCGTCATTGAGCTCAAGCGCATGCTTTCCGGGCCCAATGACAAGTTGGGTGCTTTTCTGAGCATTAACGCCGGTGCTGGTGGCACCGAGTCGTGTGATTGGGCCGAGATGTTGTTGCGCATGTATCTACGATACTGCGAATCGCGCGGCTGGACGGCCAGCCTCACCGATCGTCAGGTCGGGGACGAGGCCGGGATCAAATCGGCCACGCTGTCGGTCGAGGGCGAAAGCGCCTACGGTTACTTGCACGCCGAGATGGGCATTCACCGCCTGGTACGCATTTCTCCCTTTGACGCGGGCAAGCGCCGGCACACGTCTTTTGCCAGTGTTTTTGTCTACCCCGCTGTCGACGACGATATCGAAATCGAGGTGCGGGACGAAGATCTTCGTATCGATACCTATCGGGCCTCGGGGGCCGGTGGTCAACATGTCAACAAAACCGATTCGGCCGTGCGCCTGACCCACCTGCCGACCAAAATTGTTGTGGCCTGCCAGAATGAACGCTCCCAGCACCGCAACAAGGCCATGGCTATGAAAGTGCTCAAAAGCCGGCTCTACGACCTGGAGTTAGAGAAGCGCCAGGAAGAAGAAGATGTCTTACATGCCCAGAAGAAGGAAATTGCCTGGGGATCCCAAATTCGTTCCTACGTCATGCAGCCCTACCGAATGGTCAAAGACCACCGCACCAAGCACGAAACCGGCAACGTCGATAAAGTGATGGACGGTGATCTCGACGGTTTTATAGAGGCCTTCCTGATTCAAGGCGAAGAATAGCTCGTTCGGGCTGCCCGCAATCTTTTCGGAATGATCCCAGCCCCTGCGTTGTTGCAAAGAGGTCAATTTTGCTTGCGTGCCCAAGCTGCCTAAGCAGCAGGGTTTTTCCTTGACCCTCGCCGGGTAAATGGGCTATCGTACGGCAATTTTTGACGACACAAAAAACCCTTGGGAATCGAGAGGTTATAGTCAGATCATGGACGAGCAGGAGGCGCAACGCCGGAAAAAGCTGGAGGAGTTGAGGGAGCGCGGCATCAACCCTTATCCCAACGATTTTGTGCCGTCCCATCGGGCGGAAGACATTTACCAATCGCACGAAGGGCAAGACGCCCAGGCATTGGTGGCCTTGGATGTGCGCTACCAGATTGCCGGTCGGATGATGGCGCTTCGTTCCTTTGGCAAGGCCGCTTTTCTAAATGTGCAGGATCGCAGCGGAACTATCCAGGTTTACCTGCAGAAGAACACCTTGTCCGAGGAACAGTTTGAGATATTCAAGAAGTTTGTGGAAGTCGGGGACATCGTTGGTGTTGCCGGCAAGCCCATGCGCACCCGAACGGGTGAATTAACCATTCATGCCGACGAATTTCGTTTGTTGTCGAAAAACGTCCGGCCTTTGCCCGAGAAATTCCACGGGCTGCGGGATGTGGAGATTCGCTATCGCCGGCGCTATCTAGACCTAATTGTCAATCGGGAAGTTAGCGAAGTGTTTGTGCTGCGGGCCAGAATTCTCCGCTATTTGCGGGCCTTCTTTGACGGGCGCGCTTTTCTCGAAGTCGAGACCCCGATGATGCACCCGCTGGCCGGTGGTGCCACCGCCAGGCCCTTTACCACCCATCACAACGCCCTGGATATGGAGTTGTATATGCGGGTGGCCCCGGAACTCTACCTCAAGCGCTTACTGGTCGGCGGTCTGGAGCGGGTCTACGAGCTCAATCGCTGCTTTCGCAACGAGGGCATCAGCACTCTGCACAACCCGGAATTCTCCATGCTGGAGTTCTACCAGGCCTATGCCAATTATCAGGATTTAATGCGACTGACCGAGGAGCTGCTCAACGGGCTTTGTATGGAGATATGCGGGGAGAGCCGCATCATGCTGCAAGAGCAGGAGATTCGCTTTGAAACACCCTTCGCTCGGGTTACGGTCAAGGCTGCCGTGGCCAAATCTTTGGCGGTAGACGAAGCGCAATTGGCCGATCGCTCCTTTTTGCTCCAGCAGGCGAAGCAGGCCCAGATTTCGATAGATGAAGACTGGCCCAGTGGCAAACTTTTGATGGCCTTGTTCGAAGGGCTGGTAGAGGAAAAGCTGATTCAGCCGACCTTTGTGCATGATTTTCCCATCGAAGTGTCGCCGCTATCGCGCAAGAAAGACGGGCAAGAAGAGCTGGTTGATCGTTTCGAACTTTACATTGCCGGGCGGGAGTTGGCCAATGCCTTCTCGGAGTTGAACGATCCGGATGACCAGAAGCAGCGATTTGAAGCGCAGATGGAAGCCAAAGCCCAGGGCGACGAGGAGGCCATGCCCTACGACGAAGACTACATTCGAGCCCTGGAATACGGCATGCCGCCGGCCGCCGGCGAGGGGATTGGTATTGACCGCTTGGTGATGCTATTTGCCAATGTCCCGTCTATCCGGGACGTGATTTTGTTTCCCCTGTTGCGCCCTGAGCACTGAGTCCTGCCGTCTGCCGACGGACTTTGCGCCTGGAGAATCTTCTTGGAAAAGCGCCGCACCTGGAAATCATTGTTTCTGGCCACCCTGGTGGGTGCGGGCGGCACGCTTGCCTTGAGACTGGCCGGCGAGACTTTGGGGGACGTGGCCAATCCCTATGCCCTACTTGGGCTCGAAGGTCTGCTGGTTGGCATCCTGCTGGGTTTTTGCGTGCGCTACTTTCCGGCCCTGGAGGGTTTTCTGGCCAGCTTGATGGTGTTGGCACGGATGTTGGTTCGAGACGGCGGGCAGTTGGGCATGGACAACGTCGTCGAACTCTTGCTTTCCTTTGAAATCCAGTTTGCCGCCCTGTACTTGAGTTGCTTCCTGGTTTTCCTTGGTCGTGGCGGCGGCTTGTATTACCCCGTTTTTATCGGCATGCGTTATCTGCGCTTCAAGATGATCACGGCCATTTCGGTAACCGGTGTGGCCCTGGGCGTGGCGGCCATGGTGGTTGTGCTCAGTGTCATGAGCGGTTTCGAACTGGATTTGAAAGGCAAAATTGTTGGCACCAATGCCCACGGTATCTTGCAAAAACGCGGGTTGGATTTTTCCGAATGGGGCCTGGTGACGGACAAGATTAGCCATGTTCCCGGCGTGCTGGCAGCGACCCCCTTTGTATACAACGAGGTGATGGTCTCATCCGATTACAACATCGCC
>JAUVBB010000080.1 GCA_030591445.1 Deltaproteobacteria bacterium
GTGCCTCAGCTAGCAGCGGTTGGTAAGCGATTTTTCGGGCTTCTGCTAGTGAAGCCAAAGCCTGTTGCAGGCCTTCGGTGTGCTTATCGGCGGCATTTAATGCCTTTATCTGGTCAAACTTTCTTCTGAGAAGTTCCACTTTTTTGCGTTTTTCCGGATCTTCCGGCGGCGGGACGGCCGCACTCAAGGCTTTGACATCAGCGCAACTGGCTATGCGGGTAAGCCCCAAGGCTGCGGTTACCGACTTGTCCAGGATTTTTTGCTCGGCGCTTTTTGAAAACAAACTGGTCAAGGCGCCCAGCTCTGACAGCCGTCTGTCCAGGCATTGGCTTCTCAGACTGAACATCTCCTCGGACTGCGTTTTTCGAATCCGGGTAGCCGCACAGGCTTCGGTGTTGGCCGTTATCCAATGAGCCGCGTAGCTGTCCAATGCCTTTTCCACCCGCTGCCAAGTGTCTTGGGCATTGGAACCCTTGGTTGCCAGGAAGGCTTGGCTGATCTGCCGCTTGACGCCGGCATCCCAGACACCTTCGAGTTTCTTCTCCCTGCCGGCACAAATGCCGATCTTCAAATACTGGTCAACCGCCAGACTACCCAATGCCCCCAGGGCCAAAACGGCAACGATGGCCAGCACCAACCATCTCCTTCTTACTCGGTTCCTCAGTACGCTTAGGGCCAGTAACTCCTTTTCCTTCTCGGTCAGTTTTAACTCTCTCTCCTGGGCTTTGATGATTTCCATCCGGCCGGGAGCCATTAACAATCCGAATTTTTGGTAGTTGATAAGCTCCTGGCGGAGCAACTCCCGGGCCTTTTTCAGATCCCGGTCTTTTTCCTCGATCCATTTGCCAATCTCGGCAATCATACACTCATGGCTCAGTTCGTAGCTTTCTTCCTCGCCGGCCAACTTTCGAACCAAACGCGCGTTAACAAGCTGGCGCAGGGTCTTTTCGGTAAGTTTTTCGCTTTTGCCCAGGTCTCGGGCAATGGCGCCAATGGTCACCACTCCCTTGGTGCCCATGGAGGTCACCAGCGCCTTTAGCACTTCACGGCTATGGTCGCGTTCAGCGCCAGTCAGGCGCGCGAGAAACTGCTCCAGGTATCCGCTTAAGATCCCTTGGACGCCACCCAAGCGCAGATAGTGCTTTTCGGTAAATACGCTCTCGCCTTCGTGCAGCTCATCGTAAAGGCGATCGCAGAGGATCTGCAACTGGGGCGGCTCGGAGCCGGCGGCGCCCAAGTCGGCGAGCATCTGCTCCAGCAAGCCATCTTGGTAACTAAGGCCGGCCAAGCGAGCCGGTTGTTGAATGGCTTCGGCCATGCCCTCCATGGTCAAATTGCCCAAGCGTAGTTCATGATGAAATATATCGGGAACCTTCTGCTTGAACTCCGCCAACTCCGAGAGAAAATCATGCCGAAGGGACAATACGAATCGAACATTCTGGGCCTTGTCCCGCAAGAGTTCGCCCAAAACCACGGAGAACTCCTTGCGCACCTTCTTGGAAAACCGGATGAAGAACTCTTCGAACTGATCCAGAATGATGACCAAGGTCTGGTCGAGTTTTTTGGTCGCCGCTTTCAAAAACATGGGCAATGGTGACGAAATCACCCGTTCGATAAACCCGGCATCCATGTCCTGGCCAAGTAAAGAAAGGACCACCTGGCGGATTTCCTGCTCGGGATCTTGAATGGCCCGCAAGGAGAGAACCAGATAGCCTTCCCTCTTCAACCGGGGAATGAGCCCAGCGTTAATGACTGACGTTTTGCCCGCCCCGGAAGGCGCGTGCAGCAAAACCAGCCGATTTGACACCACCAGGCTGTATAGTTTTCGTATCTCTTCCTCTCGGCCAAAGAAGATATCCTGGTCCTTCTCCTCGAAGTAGCTCAGAAATTTATAGGGACGCTTCGGCTTGCCACTGTCTCCGGTTTGAATCAAGCGATCTACAGAAATCGAATCCGATGTCTGCTTTTCCTGCTCCATTGCCAAAATAGCTCGATTGATATCTTCAACAAAGGTCAGTTCCTCGCGCGCATAGAGGTTCAAATTCCTACCGGCCCACATTCCTCTGACCCCGGGCGCTACCTTGGCCGATACCCCACGCGCCTTGACCGCCCTGGCTTCCCTGCCCTTGGTCAAATGCCGATAGAGCCGCTTAAACTCGCTCCCACTCCAACGATGGCCGATAAACAAGATCTCCCGGGTGGCAAGCTCTGCTTGCAGCTCTGCCAAGGCCAAAGGCAACTGGCTGAGTCGTTCCTCCTGGTCCTCATCGCTTATCGCGAGAGTCTGGCGATCTTCCAGGTCTCCGTAGATTTTGATAAGAGCTACTTCGCCGGAGTTCAAGCTACCGAGATCAACTTTATCAATACCGGCAAAACTGCGTACCTGCCTACCTGCGGTGGCAAAAGCCGCTTCCAGGCTTTGATCAAACTGAGTGCCTATAATCAGATCAAACGGAATGTTGGCCAAAGCACACAGTAAGGCAGGCGTGGGTTGTTGCTGGGCCAATGTGGTTTCCACCACATTATCTTCAAGTTCTTTTCGTCCGTATTCAGCTTCATAGACCGCCGCTACCCTTGAGAAATCACGGCGTCTCTCTCCGGCACCAAGCTCGGTGAGCAGTCGTTTGACAACGGAGGTATAGACAGACTTCTCACCGGGCCCGAATACATGGCTGCCCAACACCAGAATGCACCGGCGCCCGGAGATAGACCGGGCCAGCTTGGGAAAGACGTTTTGCTCCAAATGCTTCCCACGAATTTCCGCGATGTCAGCCTCATCCCAGAGAACTCGTACCAAGTCTACTTCCGCCGCGATTCCTTTCATCCGATGGCGGCCCATCTTCACCGCATCGGTATCCAGACCGCGGGCCTCCCGCCAAGTGTGCTGACTAGCCAGAATCTGGTCACCCTCGGCTTTCTCCTCAATCCGAGCAGCAAGATTAACCGCATCACCATGGACATCTAATTGAGATGCCTTTTCTTCAACAATGGCCGGGCCCTGATGAACACCAATGCGCATGCGCAGCCTGTCGGCAGGTGGAGCGACCCGGTTATATTCCTGCAAGGATCGTTGCATGCCCATGGCACAAGCAAGTGCCTTTTTGGGTTTGGCGAAAGTCGCCAGAATCGAATCACCGATGACTTTCACCAAAGTACCATCAAACTTCGCCAGCTGCTCCTTTAGAAGCGTCATGTGAACGCGGACCAACTGCCGCGCAATCACATCGCCCCGATCATGATAGAGCTTGGTCGAATCGACCAAATCCGTGAAGAGAATGGTAATCGTTTTTTGTGAAGAACTAGTGTTGTTAGCCAAAAGAGGAGCCCTCACAGTGCCCACTGGTAAAACTCCACAAATTTCAAATCTTGACCAAACAATTCTAGCAAAATTAGGCGAGGAATGAAAAGAAAGCCTATGTAGGTGTTAATGCGACAAAAAGTGAACATCCCTTTTGAGTGCCATTAAATCGTATACCATTTATAATAATTGTATCGTCACCTCCTGTGCCGTAATAACTTTTCTTTTCGACTACTTAGCAAGAATATCGCAAAAACTCGCACAACACTATGTATCCTCCTTGCTACATTGATGAGAAAAGGTTCATTCTAGTTCATTGTTTTATTAGTGTTTTTTTTCGCGATTCTTGGCCTGGTCCTTGCAGATCACTGCGGGTAGCCGACAACCAACCAGTGAGGTGGATTATGAAAACTAAAACATGTGTAAAAAGTGGCGTTGCTCCAATGATTAGGAAGTTGTCTAAGAATTAAGTGCATTTATCTAGGTGATGATTTCGCCTTTGGCAGTTGTTCTGATGCTCGGGGTGTTGATTCCTTAGACAAGCGAAGCGGAGATGGTGGATGACGCACCGTCTTCGCTTTGTTCTTTTAGGACTTCTCCAAACTACTACATAGAGTGCTTGACCGCGGGGATGAGAGAGCCCTATCGTGGATGCCTTCGATGAAGGGAGGCAATATGGGAAAATTGTTTGTGGGATTTGCTAGTTGGGGCTTGGCGGCGGTTTTGCTTGCCGGCTGTTTGCATGCACAGAAACCAGTGCGTTTTGATGGGCCGGCGGCTTTGGCTCTGGAGGTGCTGGCCCGGGAGCTTTCGGCCTTGGGGCTGGAGGCCGCTAACATGGATGAGCCATCGGGCATTCTCAAGACCCGATGGGAAAACCTCAATTTCCTCTATGGCCAGGCGGACGGCCAAGAAGCCACTTTGTTCCGACGCTATGTGGCCGTGGTGCACCCGCGGCCGGCGGACACGCAGCTTACTTTGAGGGCCGAGGTCAGGGCCTGTCCGGTAGGTACCGAGCTCGGTGACGGCAAGCGCCTGCCGCCAAAATGCCAGGCACTTAGCGGGCTTATCGAGAGCCACCAGCAAGAGTTGGAAACTTTGGGCAGCGAACTGCGCCAGGCTTTGGCTAGGCTTCGGCCCAGCCCCGAGGCAACCGGCCAAAAGCGCATCGTGGTGGTCGTTTTTGAGCTGCAGGCACCGGAGGGCATGCTGCCACCAGCAAGTCTTGTGCAACTGACCGAGTATTTATCGGCCAAACTAGCCGAGACCGGTCGATTCAGTGTGACGCCGGCGGCCAAACTCAAGGCGGCCATCGCTGAAAAACAACGGGAAAGTTTCAACCAGACCGTGGATTCAGCCTTCCAGATCGAGTTGGGTCGAGCCGTGGCAGCCCAGAAAATGATAAAAGTGCAGCTCATTCAGGCCGGCGCCCGCTGCCAGCTAGTAGGCACATTATATGACTTGGTCCGAGTGGCGAGCGAAGGTGCCGTTACGGTAGAGACGGCCTGCGGCCTGGACGCCCTGCCGACCGGCCTTGACAAACTTAGCCGGGCCCTGGTGGACAAGGTGCGTTAGAGATAAGCTATCTGCAATGAGGAATTACTTGGATTTACGCCGGGAGAAGTCGCCGCTGAGGATCCATTGTTGATTCCGAACGGATATGATACCCCCTGAAAAGGAACCATCAGCGAATATTAGTTGCATGGGTGGCCGTTGTTTCAACCGATGGTTCAGTTTTTATCCATCATGGGGGATCTGACCGATAATGGAACAAATTGACAATCCATCAAAATCAGAGAAATCAACATCTAGATTCAGTTGGGCTTTCGGCACGACGCCAGTGCAACAGCAAGCGTTAGAAGAAAACAAGGTATTTCGTCCTTGGATAACGCTACTTCTTATTGCTACTGGGATTTATGCCATCGTCATCATTCGGATATTGCTGCTATTTGACGATAGAGCTGACCTTCTGACTACTTCCGCCATCGTCACTTTGGATATTTTTATTGGATTCACATTACGTATTGTTTTCTGGTTTGGATGTTTGTGGTTGGTGTCTTGGGTGCTGGGATCGCGATCGAATGGTCGCAAGTTGGCCATTGCCTACGCAACAGCGCTTCGAGGACCGGTTTTTATTATTGGCATCAAGATGGTTTTATCGGTTCTGCTCTTTTGGTTGCTACCAACAGACATTGAATTTCCCATGGGCTTGGATCTGACCTTGATTTGTTTGTTTTTAGCCGCTCTCCTTGCCTGGTATACCTACGTGCTTGCAAAAGCAGTTAAACTGGCTTGTCTATTTGGAAAAAGCCGCGTGGCGATAACCGTTCTTGTAGGTGCATTTGTGCTTCCATCTGTGCTCCCGATAAATCTTTTTCCTTACCTTAGCTTTGAATCCTTTTCAGTTCCCACGAACGGAATGAGGCCGGCGATTGTCCCTGGGGAGCACATATTTGTAAACAAAACTGCTTACAGTCTTAGGTTGCCCTTTTCAAACGCCGAAGTGCTCTCTCTGGGTGCAGTAAAACGTGGCGATATGGTCGTATTCAGTGAACCGAGATTCGGTGAGGCATACGTAAAAAGAGTGGTTGCCCTTCCCGGAGATGAGTTCCAAATGAAGAATAAACGCATTATCATCAAAGGAGCACATAGCAGCCTGGGAAATCCTATGCCGTACCAGTTTGAACTCTACGGCCCTGATGGAATTTTGGCAGGAACTCGTGAATCTTGGCGATTTGACGAGCAGCTAAGCGATAGTTCTTATCCAGTAATTTTCAATGCTTGCTCTATGGATAGGGACTGCGATTTAGTCGGCAAGTATTGTGATCCAGCTATGGACAATTGCGACAATTTTGAATCAATTTGCGATGACCGTGATAGCATTTGCACGAGACCTGACATTGGGCCCGTTATTGTCCCTGAAAATCATGTTTTGGTCTTGGGAGATAATCGAGATAATTCGCAAGACAGCCGCCACTTTGGCCCCGTACACTTTGACAACATTAAAGGCCGAGCCATTTTAGTTTATCCTGCTGTATTTGATGATCCATTCCTGACGTTCTATCCAAGAGGAAAGAGCTCACTTTATCTGACTTTCAAAAAAGAGGATATTCGGGGAATCGAGCGGCACCAAACGGTGAAATGAGAACTACCTGGATTTACGAAGGGAGAAGTCGCCGCTGAGGCTGGTCAGGGAGATATCGGTGCCACCGGCGCCGACGGTGCCGCTGCGGCTGGAGCCGCTTTGTTCCAGGTTCTTCAGGTCGAAGTCGGAGTGAAAGTTACCGCTGCGGGTCTTGGTATTGACATCGAAGCCGGCGCCAGCGGGCAAATAGAGGGTGATGTCGCCGCTGACGGTGGCCGAGCGTACTGAGCTGGTGGCGGAGAATTCACCGGCTATGGACATGTCCCCGCTTACGCTTTTGAGGCGCACTTCGTCGGCCTTGACGCCGATCAATTTGACATCACCACTGACCGACTTGACTTCGAACAGGTCCATCTGCAGGTCCTGGCCGCGTACATCACCGCTGATGGCCTTGATGGTGAGCCCGCCCGAGATCTTGCTGAGTTTCAGATCGCCACTGATGGTTTTGGTGGTGATCTTGCCGGAGCAGGATTCCATCACCACGTCGCCGCTGATGGCTTTGATTTTGGTCCGGGCTTTCATTGCCTTGATGACCAGATCTCCAGAAATGGTGGCCACGGTAATGTTGGCCTTGCTCGGTACCTGCAGAACCAAATCGGTGTCCGGCGCTACTTCCTTGCCATCGGCGTCTTTGTAGCTGATGCGAATGTTATCACCATCTACGATGATGCCCGCCGAGATGTCCTTCTTGGCCTTGATATTGATCTCGTTGCGATCCCAGCCGGTCACCTGTACAGCGGCCTCTTTCATAGACACGGTGATCGAAGCCTTGTCTGGGGCTGGAATGGTCTTTTCAAAACCCTGGGCGAATGTCTCCACCGACCAGACCAGGCAACACGCGGTTACCGCCAAGAAACATTTGTTTTTCAGTGAGTTCATCATTTTTCTCCTCCTCTGACCCTCGCCCGACTACAGAGACTCCGCCACCAAATCGGTCAACAAGTCTACTTTTGATTGATAGGCACCCAACAAGGCCAACTGCGCCTCGGAATCGTTCTGATCACTCGCTATCGCTGTTCGACAGTTTTTGATCGAGGCGTCGATCTCGGTCATGCTCGTGGCCACAATCTTCTGCGTTTCAGGGTTCCAGGCCGGTGCTTGCTGAGACAAGGAACCCTGCAATTGAGTGATGGCCTTCCGATACTCAGCCTCGGCGTTTTGAACCGCCGCCAGTGCGGTCATTGGGCCAGTCAACTCCTGGCCTGTTTGTGTGCCCGGACCACTCCACATGAACACAAGCAAAAGCATGGCCGCGACGCCGACCAGCGCGGCGGTGGGAGCCAACCAGAAACTGCGCCACCAGACACGTAGCGGCTGTTCGGTCGATTCGCTGGCGCCAGTAGTGGCCCGTTCGATGGCCGGCCACAGATCGAATCGGGGCTCAACATCACCCAGCTGCAGCAAACCTGATTTGATGGAGCCAAACTCGGCCATCGACTGCTGACACTCAGTGCAATCAGCCAAATGGGCCTCGATAGCGGTCAAGCGGGCCTCATCCAGGTCCCGATCGAGAAAGGCACTTAGTTCTTCGACTCCGATATGCTGGTCTTTGGCGCTCATGACTTTCCCTTCTTCCCGGTCAAAATCTCGCGCATACGGGCGCGGGCCTTATGCAGTTGGCTCTTGGAAGTACCCTCTTTGACTCCCAGCACGGTGGCAATCTCGCCATGTCCCATACCCACCACATCGTGCATCACCAGTACTTCGCGAAAACCTTCCGGCAGTACGCCCAGAGCCTGTTCGAGTTTCTTCTGGACCATGATGTCTCTTGCGGGCGCTGCGACATCGACTTCGATCTCGGGCTTGATCCGTTTTTGCTTTTTGGCCAAATCGCGCGTCAAGTTGATGGCAATACGGCACAACCAAGTACTAACCGATGAATCCCCGCGAAACTTCTTAATGTACTTGAAGGCGCGGATGAAGGTGTCTTGCACCACATCATCGGCGTCGGCCTGCGAACCGGTCATGCGCAGGGCCATCGCGTAAATTTTTCTGTTATTCTCCTGATATAGCACGTTCAACGCTCCCGATTCGCCTTTTTGGCACCGGGCAACAAGCTCTTTTTGGTCCATGAGTTTGCCTGTCTTCTAAGATCTAGTTGCCCGATTCTATACCTTGGACCGACCAAGGTGGAAAATGGTTGCCTAAAAATATCAATTATTTTCGTTCCGACCATTTCGACGAAAAATGATCGACCTTTCCGTCGAATCTGACCCCCTATGGGGGGACGGAGGCAGAAATAACTGTTCATTAACCGCACATTAGAAATTCACCCAAAAAAGGTACGATATTTGCTTACTGCAGAGGCTTTTAATGACTGAGCCGACATCCATACGATGGATGGGGCTCGATTGAAATTCTACCAAGGAGGAACGAATGAGGGCTGTCCGAATTGCCGTTTTCTTTGCCATGATGGGTTTAACTGTTTTTGCCTGTTCTTCTGAGGATACCGTAGACCCAGGTGGACTCGGGGATGTCGGAGAAGTCTGTCTGACTGATCAGGACTGCAAGGCAGGTCTAATCTGCTCTCCGGAAATGAATCTCTGTGTGCAGGACGGTGATGATCCAGTAGATGCCGGAACTGAAGATGATGCGGGTGTCGAAGAGGATGCCGGAACCGAAGATGACGCAGGGACGGAGGAGGATGCCGGGACCGAGGAAGACGCGGGCACGGAAGAGGATGCCGGTCCGGCGGACGAAGATATTGAAGAGGACGGCGGAACACCGGTGGATGAAGATGAACCGGTCACTTGCGCTGATTTCCAAGATCTGACCGGCTTCATCTCGGTGGATGCCAATGGCAAAACCAAGTTTGACATTGATCACAACACCCAGAAAATCTGGTACAAAGCCACCGATGATGGCTCGACTTTCGGCAAGGTCTCGCAACTACGTGTTTTTGCCTATGAGAACATCACCGGCTACCCGGCTGCTGACGGCGCCACCATCGATATTTCGACACTCGACTATGCTGCCGGCGCTGGATTCAGGATTCAAATCGGCTACGACTACGACGCGGTCACCAAAGAAGCCAAAAGGTATTTCGTCGCCATGTCCGGCAACGCCACGGTTAGCGCCATCAATTGGGCCGAACCAATCAACTCGTTCTTCACCGGATCCGTCACCGGGGCCACCCTGGTTGAATGCTATTTCGATGCCGCCGAGAACCCGATTCCCCTTCCTGGCGGCTGTGAATTTTCCTTGTCGTCCTACTCCTGGGATGTCCCGGTAACCCAGGGCGGAGATGGTTGATTAGGATACCGCTCTTTTTGGACTAGGCAGCCTAGCTGATTGATGCTAGCTTCTCCGCATGATGGTTGCCCCCCTCCGAGTTATCTTGCCGGTCCTTGTTCTGCTCCTGTCTTCGATTAGCTTTGGAGCCGAGACACCCGCTTCCCTGACTGAGAAACTCCAGCAAGTCGACGCCCGCTCCTTGCAAATCGTCGACGCCCGAATTCGAGATGGAGTGCTCGAAATAGACACCCGAGGCGAGTTGCACAATTTGCCTGGAGACGATCTTTTCCGTGAAGATCTTGAATCGACGCTTTTATGGGTTGGTTTAAGTCTTATACCTGTACTATCCGGAATAACAGTCTATTATTTCGACGCCAACAATCGTCGTTATCTATTATCCACGGTTCTACAAAACCCCAGAGAAGACCAACTGGTCCGTAGCCTAGCTGCTCACTCTAGCCCAGATCGCATGGAGCCAAGGAATATAGACTTGCCCTACGGCGGCAGCCTGGCCGGAAAAACCATCGCGCTGAGTCCCGGTCATGGCTGGATATATTATGACACCCTCCAGGATTGGAGCAGCCAGCGAGGCTTGATCGACCTTCCCGGCTGTGCCACTTGTCTGGGCATCCGGGAAGATGACTCCAATGCCCAAATCGCCGCCCGCTACCTGATTCCACATTTACTGCGCGCCGGGGCAAAAGTCTGGTCGGTGCGCGAGCAAGATTTCTCCAACCAGGAGTGGATCCTGGATGACGGCGATGCCGGCATGGAAACGGAAGGGACCTGGCAGAGCGAGGCTTCTGCCCAAGCCTTTGATGGCGACTATCTGGCCCTATCGACTTCGGAGCAGGGTCTCGTTCGCTACCGATTCTCGCTAGCCCAATCCGGAAAATATTGGCTATCGATACGATATCCGGACGGTAGTGATCGCTGCCAAGATACCCGGCTGCGGGTGGTACAGGCAGATGGTAGCCGCGAGTTTCGCCTGGATCAGACCCAGAATGGGTCTCGGTGGCTATATTTGGGAGAATTGCAGTTAGCAGCAGGCGAAAGCCAAGTGGAACTCTTTGCGGGTCCGGATGCAGAAAATGACAAGTTAGTGGTGGCCGATGCCCTACGCCTGGGCGGCGGAATAGACCAGACCGTCATTGCCGGCAAGTCCGCCAATCGCGTTCGCTGGCAGATGGGCGCCGATACCGCCCTGCCCTACCTGGGCCTTCCCGACGCCTTTCACACCGGTTCCGATGTCACCGTTCGACCGGCCTATGCCGAATGGCAGGGCGCCGACGCCTACTTGTCCCTGCACAGCAACTCCTCCGGTTCGACCACCGACAATGCCTCCGGCACTTCTACTTACCGGTACAATTGTAACGCCTTTCCCGATCACTCGGCCGCGCCCGATCCAGCCCTCTGCGACGATCCGCCCGGCTCGGATGCGCTGCAAAGGGCCGTACACTCGGCGATCATTGAGTTTTTGCGGCTACATTGGGACCCAAACTGGCGTGATCGTGGGCCCCGGGTGGCCAATTTTGGCGAACTTCGCGTCCTCGACTCCATTCCCGGCGCCCTGGTCGAAAGTGCCTTTCACGATGGCATCTATCCGGCGGCAGACGACATGCGCATGGCCGACAACGAGGCCTTGCAAGACCCCCGATTCCGCCATTGGCTTGGCTATGCTCTTTACGCCGGTCTGGCCCGGTTTTTCGATCCCGATGCGGTATTGCTGCCCGAAAACGCCCCGCTCGGCTTATCGGCCAGCCATGGCCCAGACGGCGGCATTCTGGTCGAATGGCAAGAAGTAGCAGGCGCGCTGGGCTATCGGCTGCGCTGGGGCATCGAAGGCCTGGACTTGAGCCACCAGCTGGTGACGCAAGTGCCCTCGGTTCTGCTAGAAAATCTGGAAGCGGGCGCTTTGGTAAGTTTGCAGGTATCCGCGCTCAACGCCGGCGGAGAAGGGCCGCCTTCGGAGCTGGCCACCGTTCGTTATCGCGGTCACGGTGTTTGGGCCGATGTCCTGTTGGTGTCCGGTTTCGATCGCCAGGATGCCCGTATCGGCGAAGCGCGCAATCGTCGTGACCAAGCCTGGGCCCACGCCCAGGCCATCCGAACCTTGGCCGACCGCAATGTGTATTTCGACTTTGCCGCCAATGAAAGCGTCGGGGCCCAACAACTGTCCTTGGCCGGCTACCGCGCGGTCATCTGGATTCTGGGCGAAGAGTCCACCGCCGATGAGACTTTCGACCGGGAGGAGCAACAGCTGGTGACCAGCTATCTCGACGCCGGCGGCTCGCTGATGGCCACCGGAGCAGAAATCGGTTGGGATCTGTCCGAACGCGGAGATGTGGAAGATGCCGCCTTTTTGGCCGATGCCTTCGGCGTAGCCTATCAACAGGATGACGCCGAGACTTTTCTGGTCCAGGGAACGGGGTCTTTGGCTTCGCTCGCTGATTTTACCTTCGACGACGGCAGCGCCGGCATTTACCCAGTTGAGTATCCCGATGCCTTTGTCGCCGCCGCCGCCGAGCCCATTCTTGAATACGATAACGGCCTGATAGCCGGCGTCAGCTATTCCCGTGAACCCGGCCGAAGCCTGCTAATCGGATTTCCTTTCGAGACGGTGGTAGATGCCGACAGCCGGCGAGATCTGATGGATCTGTGCCTGGCCATTTTGCTACCAGGCCACACCCCCGATGACTTCGATTCCGATGGCTTACCCGACGACTGGGAACACGACAACGACACCGATCCCGCCCGTTCTTCGGCCGATGAAGACCCAGATGGAGACGGCCGCAGCAACTTGCAGGAGTACCAGGAAGGTACCGATCCTCAGGTATCCGACCTAGAAACCGACGGCGGCGTGGAGATAGATGCTGGTGATGAGGTGGATGCTGGTGTAGAGACAGATGGCGGGAACTCTGACGCCAATGCTGACATCACCAACGTGGGTGACGGCTGTGGCTGCCACACAGCACGCCCAAACCCCGCTTTTTTCTGCTGGCCATTGTTGTTCTGGCTATGGAAACGAAAACGCCAGATGAAACATTAAGGAGTATACGAGACATGTTTGACTACGATATGCCCTTGTACCGTCCGCCCTCGGAAGCCTACTCGCTTATTTTCCAGGCCACTCTGGGCTGCACCCACAACCGCTGCGCCTTCTGCGTCGCCTACCAGAGCAAACGATTTCGCGTCCGGCCCGAAAAAGAGCTCTTTGCCGAAATCGATGACGCTTCCCGGGAAATGCCCGACACCCGCCGGGTATTTCTTGCCGACGGCGATGCCATGGCTCTTTCGCCCAAGCGCATGCTGCGCGTGCTTGAGCGCTTATACCAAAAATTTCCCCACCTGGAGCGAGTCACTTCTTATGCCTCGCCGCAAAACCTGCTGCACCACAAGGTAGATGAGCTTCGCGCCGTGCACGAGGCCGGTATGACCATGTTGTACTTCGGCCTGGAATCCGGCGACGATGAGGTCTTGCACCACATCGACAAGGGGGCCACCAGCGCCGAAATGGTAGAGGCATGTAACCGCGCCCACCAGGCTAACATTGACCTCTCCATCACCGTGATTCTGGGCCTGGGCGGGCCCAAAAACTCCGAGCGCCATGCCATCGCCACCGCCAAGGCCATAGACGCCATTCGTCCCAAATACGCCTCGGCCCTCACCCTGATGCTGGCGCCGAGAACTCCCAGCTTCGAAGAGGCCTACAACGACCCCGATTTCCGCATCCTGGATCAAATCGAAGCCCTCAAAGAATGCCGCCTGATGCTCAGTCACATGCAGTCAGACGGCATCACTTTCCGCTCCAATCATGCCTCGAACTACCTGGCGCTCAAGGGTGACCTGCAAAAAGACAAGGCCCGCCTGCTCCAGACCATTGATCGGGCTCTCTCCGACCCCCACTCTCCCTTGCTTCGTCCCGAGCAATTACGCGCCCTGTAATCCGCCGATTTGACGAATCCCGCCGGCGACCTTATCTTTTGCATGATGATTCAGCCATGGGAGCCAACAAGTGACCGATTTTTTTACTCAATTAGCCTTTGAAATCTGGCAGGTCATGCTGTCCTTGTCGCCGTCCTTGTTCCTGGGCATGATCTTGGCGGGTTTGCTGCACGTCTACTTGCCGGCCGGCCTGATTCGGCGGCGCCTGAGCCAACCCAATTTACGCAGCGTAATCGAAGCAAGTTTGCTGGGCGTGCCCATGCCCCTGTGTTCCTGCGGCGTAGTCCCCACCGCCATCGGCCTGAAAAACGAGGGCGCCTCCAAGGGCGCGGCCACCAGTTTTCTCATCAGCACCCCCCAAACCGGCGTGGACTCCATCCTGGTTAGCGCCTCGTTTCTGGGCTGGCCCTTTGCCCTGTTCAAAGTTGTCGCCGCTTTTGTCACCGGCATCATCGGCGGCAGCCTGGTCAACGCCACCGTCAAAGAGCCCGCCCTCCCCGCGCCTTCGGCCATGCAACCAATAACGCTCGGACCCAGCCGCGGTATCATACCAGCCATCCGTTACGGCATATTCGACTTGCTGGCCATGATCGACCTGTGGATCATCGCCGGCGTGGTAGCCTCGGCCCTCATCGCCGTCTGGATCCCCGAAGGCAGCCTCAACGACGTATCCTGGCTACAAGGAATCACCGGCATGCTGGTAGTACTAGGCATCGCCCTGCCCCTATACGTTTGCACCACCGGCTCCGTCCCCATCGCCGCCTCCCTGATTGCCGCCGGCATGCCCCTGGGCTCCGCCCTGGTCTTTCTGATGGCCGGCCCCGCCACCAACGTCGCCACCATGGGCGCCGTACTCCGCGCCCTGGGCGGGCGCGTGTTAGCAATCTATCTTGCTACCGTGGCCGGCTTGAGCATCCTCTTTGGCCTCTTGTTCGACTTTGTCCTGGGCACCCCCACCGGCGCCACCGGTCATGCCCATCTCCACGGTCCCGCCTGGATAGAAACCACAGCCGCCATCGCCATGAGCGCCCTCTTGCTGGGCCTGACCCTGCGACGCCTCACCAACAGAATCAAAGCCAAATCCGCATCCAAGGGAGAAAACGACATGACCACTTCCCTAAAAGTAGAAGGAATGACCTGCCAACACTGTGTCGCCAACGTCAAAAAAGTACTAGAAGCCGATCCCAGCGTAGAATCCGCCCAACCCGACCTGGCCAGCGGCTTAGTCACCCTAGAAGGCCTGCATCTCGACCTGCCCGCCTTAGCCGCCATCGTCGAAAAAGCCGGCTACAAAGCCTCCCCGGACTAACCAAAACCAAGCAAAACCAAGGGAAGCAAAACCAAGGGACGGAAAAACCAAGGGACGGAAAAACCAAGAAAAACCAAGGAAAAAACCAAGGGACGGAGGCCTGAACAGTTAGATTGAACTGTCCGAAAATCGGTAGGTACCGATTCCCGATCGACCGATTTCCGGTCACCTGTGTAACCCTCTCTTTTGTTGACAAGAATATTACACACGTCTTTTCTACGGGTTAGAAAAATCTCTTTCTATGGCATGAATACTGCTTTCATTTTGCTGATATGAGAGTCCCACGTAAAAATGTTCTGGCTCCCGGCAATGCCTTTCACAAAATATGGCGCTGCCATAACCGTGAATTCTTGCTGCAAGACCATGGCGAAAAACATGCTTACTTGCATTGCATCCATAATGATTATCAAAAGAGATGCTCCAGAGAGGATTTCGCCATTTTTTCTTATGCCCTTATGAGCAACCACTGTCATGAGACCAGTCAGATCAAAAATAGTCTCACCGCCTTCTCGGGACACATGCGCCGGGCCCATGGCATCTTTGGTCTGCACTTCAATAAACGTCACCATCGCCTGGGTAAGGTGGCTCACGGCCGGCCTAAGACTCTCAAAGTGCAAGACGACGATGAGCTCATGAAGCTGATGTTCTACATTGACTGCAACCCGGTCCGGGCCGGCATCAACGCCAAACCAACCGACATCCGCTGGAAGGATTTCTCGAGTTGCCGCTTTTATTGTTACGGAGAAAAGAACCGGTACAGCGACATGCTGACCCTGCCTGGCTGGTACCTTGGTCTGGGCAAGACCGCCCGCCAACGACAAAGAAAGTACCGTTCGCTCCTTGATCAATATCTGATCAAAGAGGGTCTGAAGCAAAACCCAAAAATGAGCCGCGGCCATTTCATCGGTGGGCAACTATGGACAGATGAGATGAGAAAGAAACTGGCGAAGATCCTCAAGAAAAAGTCAAAGCCCCCACCTTGATCAAGTTCCTGTTGAGCAATCTAGACAAGCATATAGCTGGCCCATGCATGGTCAACTGCTACTCTTGCACCCGTAATATGAATTTCTGACTCTACAACCAGTAAAATTTGCCGCGACGAGCCACTGCGAAAGAATACAACCGAAAAAACCGGACAGGCCCCCGTTTTCGAGAACCAAGCTCCTCATTACACGTATTCAAAAACCTAGATTTCTCCATTTACCAGTAAATCCAAAAGCGTAAACCTCCGTCCTGTTTTTAGAGAGCCGAAGTCATTGATTTTTTCTCCAGTCTGGTGCTAGTTAAGGCTCGAACCATGTTCTGGAGCCTATAATGAGATTAAATTTTCTATTGTTTTTCATGGCGGGTGCGCTGGCCGCTTGCACGACGACACAGGGAACGCCGGCTAGCGAAGCTGAATTGGGATATCGTGCCTGCGAAGTTACTTTTGACTGCGGTACCGGCCGATACTGTAACGACAGTGGTTTTTGCTGGTCCGATTGCCGTACCTCGGCAGATTGCGACGAGTTTTGTAATGAGGGCACTTGCAGCTTGACCGAAGCTAGCTGCCAAGAAAACGAGGACTGCCCGCAAATCGGCACGCAGGTTTGTACTCGCTTTGGCCAATGTCTGGAACCAGACGGGAGCCGCAGTTGTGACAGCCATGAGGATTGCGGCGAGAACCGCTTTTGTAATGGAACTTGCACCGAAAGCGGATCGTCTTGCGGCAGTAACGACGATTGTCCAGTGGCATTGTATCCGACTGACAAGTGTGCCGGGACTTGCGGGGCCCACTGCGGCAGTGACAATGATTGCCTGGATTTCGGCGAGGAATTAAGCTGCACCCCCGTGGGTCAGTGTTTGCAACCTGGCTGGGAGCAATGGATTTCGCCCGGGCAGTTGCCGCCGGTCGAATGTGACCGTGACAGTCAGTGCAAGGTATTGGGCTGGCAATACAATTGCGACTGTGAAAAAGAGATGGACCCCCGCCTAAAGCTGTGGATGTGTAAGAATTCAGGCAAGAGTGTCTGTGTCCCCGACAGCGATGACCTGGACCTGGGCGACGGACCGGCCGATAGTCCGGCCCACGACTTTCGTGGGGTGTGGGGCATGCGTTACGTAGCAGCCGTGGTCACTCTGAACCTGCCCCTGGTCAACCAGATGAACACCTATTCCTCCAACATGATTCTGGTCAAGTTTCGCCACGGTGAGGGCGACCGGCTCGATATGCAAATCAAAATCTGCGCCATCGACCTCATCAACTTCAAGGACGACGATTTACCCGTCGACAATCTGGCCTGGATGCTGATTCCTCACACTTATTTGCGTTCTCTGCCCATTCTCGATCTGTGGGTCGATGTCAAATCGGCGGCCGCGGGCGCGACCTTTGAGACCTCGCAGTTGCTGGAAGTTCGCGGCTGTGTGCTGGAGAATCCCGCCACCGATCCCTTGCCCACCAAAGATGATTTCGAGGACAATCCAGACGATCCTAGGTTCTGGGACCAGGACGGCGACGGCAATGTTAGTATGACTACCTTGATGGATGGCGTGCTGCGCGGAAAGGTCTACAATGTGCAGCGATGGACAGCCATTTACAACGGAGAAATCCTTGATGCCGATCACATCCGCGGCCTGGCTACGGTTGAGAATGAGCAAATTGTGGTCTCGGCCAACTCGGAAAGTCTAAAACAAGAGACCGCCACTATCGTTCACGAAGAAGCGGATCGGACCTTTTTCCGCTTGATGCGCATGGACGACGATGCCAGTTGTGCCGACCTCATCCGCGAGGGAGCCAAAGACAACTCCTGGCTCCGGCACTCCCCGCACCTGATGGACGTCGACGATCCCTGAATCTAATCTTAGCGCCGGCTTGACGCAGCCCCCTTCCTTTCATACCATCCTGCTCACGAGGGAGCTTAAATGAAAATATTGGTGGTAGGGGCCGGCGTGGTGGGTGTCGCTTTGGCCGAACAGCTATCTTTAGAGGGCCACCGGGTGGCGGTCATCGATCAAGATCGGACCAAAATCAGCGATCTGAACGAAAAGCTCGACGTGTTGGCCGTTCGGGGCAACGCGGCCATGCCCAGCGTGCTGAACCGGGCGGGCATTAAGACCTCCGAAATGGTCATCGCGGTCACCGATGTGGACGAAGTCAATTTGGTGGTGGGCATGCTGGCCAGCCGGCTGGGCGTCAAACACCGCATCGTGCGCCTGCGCAACCAGGAATACCTTGAAGAAAACTGTGTCTTGCCCCTGGGCGAACTGGGCATCGGCCACGTCATCAATCCAGATCCGGCCATTGTCAATGCCTTGGTACGCATGATCGAGATCCCCGGCACCAGCGATTTCGCCACCCTGGCCGGCGGCCAGGTACTGATGCTGGGCTTCGACATTAGTGAAGATAGCCCGGTAGCCGGACGAACCCTGGCCGAGTTACGGGAAATGGGCGATGTGGACGCCTTTTTGGTGATGTATATTGCCCGCGGTGACGACTTGATTGTGCCCCGCGGCGATGACCGCATTGAGCCGGGCGACAATGTTCACGTCTTGGTATCCGCCGACACGGTCCAGTTCATCTCACCTTTGATTCATCGGCGTCCCCAGCGGGTTCACGAAGTCATCCTTACCGGCGCCAGCCGAATCGGGGTGCAACTGGCCGAGGCCATCGAGAACAAAGTCGAGACCGTGTATCTGATTGAACCGAACGCGGTGCTGGCCGAAGAGGCCGCCGATCGGCTCACCAAAACGACGGTCATCCGGGGCCATGAGACCGACCTCGATGTCCTGGAAGAAGCCAATCTGGCCGAATGCGATCTGTTTTGTGCGGTTTCCGATGACGACCAGCGCAACATGTTGGGCGCACTCTTGGCCAAGAAGCACAGCTTGACCAAGACCGCGGTACTGGTTCAGCAACCGGAGTTCGTCCCGGTGCTCGACAGTCTGGGGGTACAAATCGTGGTCAACCCGCGGCTGGTCACCGTCGGCGAAACCCTGATGCATGTACGCCGTGGCCACATCCATTCGGTCACCCGCTTGGCCGAAAGCCGAGCCGAAATCATCGAAATGGAAGCGCCGGCTGACTCCAAGGCGGTCAAACACAAAATCAGCGACCTTAATTTCCCCAAAGATGCCTTGATCGGCGCCGTGATTCATGACGGCTTGATGCAAATACCCAACGGAGAGACCCGCATCGCCGTCGGCGACACGGTAGTGGTTTTTGCCCTACCCACCGCTATCTCCCGCATCGAAAAACTGTTTACCCGCCGCAAGTGGTTCTAAACGCATGGAATGGCGAGCCGTCCTAGCCGTACTGGCATACTTGTTCCTCATCCTGGCGCTCTGTTTGGTTGCCCCACTGGTGGTCGCCATCCTTTACGACTCACACAGTCCATACGAAACGGCTGAGGTGGTCAGTTTTGCCGCGGTGGCTGCCTTTAGTCTGGGCATGGGATTGGTGCTGCGTTGGCGCTACAAGGGCGAGGCCACCAAACTAGGACGCCGAGAGGGCTTCGCCTTTGTCACCACCGCCTGGATGACGGCCGTGGTGTTGGGCATGCTTCCCTATCTCTTTACCGGTGTTACCGAAAGCCTCACTGACGCTTTCTTCGAAACCATGAGCGGCTTTACCACCACCGGCGCCAGCATCTTCGGCAGTCTGGGCAACGAAATCGAAAGGATTCCCCACGGGCTGCAATTCTGGCGCTGCATGACCCAATGGCTGGGCGGCATGGGCATTGTGGTCCTGAGCGTGGCCTTGCTGTCATTTTTAGGCGTGGGCGGCTA
>JAUVBB010000423.1 GCA_030591445.1 Deltaproteobacteria bacterium
GGAGTTTTGGTAGTGAAATGAGGTGATAGCAAACAGTTCATGGTTTTTCTGATGGGGACGGTGAAAAAGGAGCGCAGGGATGGTGGACCGGAAAGATGAACCGAACACAATTGACGAGCAGGTAAGCGAATTGGCCGAAGAATTGGCTAAATCGGTAGCGGAGGGAGTACTACGCGGTCTGGCTGAGTCTGGTTGGATGGAGAAGATGGCGGCGGATATCCAAGCCTTGCAAACACGGGTCAAGGAATTGGAGACAAAACCCGCGCCGGCCGTAGCGCCGAAAGTAAAACCGGCGGCCGTAAAGCCCCCGCCACAATCGGCGACCATGCCCTCGATTCCCATGTCGATGGTGCTAGACACGCTCGCCGCCAAGACCGGGCCGGTGGTAAAGCGGCCGCGAAAGCGAACCGTCTCTCGGCCTACTGTAACCTATCGCTCCGACCCGCGAAGCAGTGCCGGTTTTGGCGGACAGATAAGCTCTACTTGTTCCGAGCCCGGCTGTGATCTGCCGGTGCGCAGCCGAGGCTTGTGTTCTGCCCACTACCAACGCCAGCGCTATCAGGAACAGAAAATCGCCGACAAACAATCCAAGTCCGATCCATTGCCGCCACCGCCGCCGTCCGACCGCAGGCAAACGACCAAGAAAAGCAGCGGCGGCACCCAAGGCATCTTCGCCATCCTGTATGAAGAAAAGGGCAAGAAAAACATAGCCGGCTTGATCAACCAGATGAAATTTGATCGCTGCGATGTGATGCGCCGGCTCAATGAGCAGTACCAAGGCACCCCGGGAATACCTCTGAACGAAGAAGACGTCTTGCGGGTGGTTCACTACCATAAACTGGGCGACATCTTGTACCAGCGCGAAGCCGAGATCGTCTGCCGTCACCTCTCGAAACAACGCGGCTCTTTGGCCAAAACTGCTCAAAAGATGAAATGGGATATCGAAAAGCTAAACAAACGCATCACCCAGCTCAATCTCGAAATCACTACCACCAAGATCCGCAATGACTTCAAAGACGAGATTTTGTCCCAGACCAACTTCGGGCAGCGTTTGGATCTGGCCTTGACCAAAGAGAAATACCTGGAGGACCTCGGCATCGAACAAGAGATAGATGCCTCGCTGAAAGCCGACCTGGACCAACAAATGGACCAACTGGGGCCACCAGCCATGGACGAGGAAGGGGCTGCTTTGCGCGCAGCCCTGGCGCTGGACGAGGAACGTTTTCGCCGACTGGTCAAGCGTTTCGGGCTAGCGATATCGCTCCCGGATGGAGGTACTGAATGAACCGGCTCCCTTTCCTGCCCATGCTGACCGGCCTGCTGCTGGCCAATTTATTGTGCCCGTCGAACGCCCAAGCCCAGACCCAAGGTAAGCCTCCCGCCGAAACCAAAATCACCATCACCGCGGTCGGCGACATCAACATGGGTACCGATTTCCCCTCCACCGACTATCTTCCCGCCGACGGAGGCGCACAACTCTTGGCGCCGGTGGCCCATCTGCTCAAGGGCGATGTGGTTTTCGGCAACTTAGAAGGACCGCTGGCCGACGGAGGCCAAACCAAAAAATGCAAGGTTTCCCGCTCTTGCTATGCCTTCCGCACCCCAACTGCCTATGTTCGGCACCTGGTGACCGCCGGTTTCAATGTGCTCAGTATTGCCAACAATCACGCCATGGACTTCGGCGAAGAGGGCCGGCAGAGCACTATCGCCACGTTGGACCAGGCCGGTATCGCCCACTCCGGCCCCGTCGGCGACATTGCCAGTTTGACCGCCGCCGGCAAAAAAATTGCCCTGGTGGCCTTCCACACCGCGGACCATTCTTATTACTTACTGGACGTGGAAAAGGCAGTGGCAGTAGTAGCCGAACTAGATCGCAGCTACGATCTGGTCGTGGTCAGCTTCCACGGCGGCAACGAGGGCAGCCGCTGCACCCGGGTCCCCGACGAAATGGAGCACCTGGGCAACGAGGCCCGCGGCCACCTGATTCATTTCGCCCACTCGGTGGTAGATGCCGGTGCCGATCTGGTCCTGGGCCACGGGCCCCACGTCTTGCGCGGAATGGAAGTCTACCGGAAACGACTGATCGCTTATAGCTTAGGCAACTTCTGCACCTATGGCCGTTTCAACCTCTCGGGTCCGCTGGGCATTGCCGGGGTACTCTCAGTGGAACTATCGGCTCAAACCGGTGCGTTTCTGGGCGGAAAACTGCACTCCACTTTCCAGAAAAAACCAGGCGGAGCCCAGCCCGATCCGCAAGCACGGGCCATGGCCATGGTTCAGCGACTCAGCCAACAAGACTTTCCTTTCTCCTCACCCCGCTTCGGCAAAGGCGAAAGTTTCGTGGCTCCGGTCGGCGATGGCGCCGGCCTGTTTACTCTCAACACTCCCGCCGACCGGAAGATACTTAGCGAATGGCTGGCCGCGCTGGCCAAGAAAGGATTCGCCAAAGACAAACTGCGCCGCTGGTTTGGGGATGCTCGGGTAGAATTAATTCCCAAGGTGATGGAGAGATTCCGAAAGCCGGCCGAGAAGATGGCCTATGAAAAATACCGGGCCATCTTTGTCACTACCGAGAACATTAGCGCCGGCCGCCAGTTCTTGCAGGATAAGGCGGCGCTATTGACCAAGGTAGAAAAAAAATTCGGGGTCGATCGCGAAGCCCTCGCCGGGCTGGTTGCCACTGAAACCCGCTTCGGAAAACATCGCGGCGATTACATCACCTTCAATGCCCTGGCGACGGTGGTGTTTCGCTACCCGCGACGAAGCCCCTGGGCGCAACGCGAGATCGAAGCCCTGTTGCGCCAATTTCCCGACCGGACGCTTTCGGTCACCGGGTCCTATGCCGGCGCGGTGGGACTGGTGCAGTTCATGCCCACCAGCATCCAGGCTTACGGGGTAGATTTTGACCAAGACGGGAAAATTGATCTATCTCAGTGGCAAGACGCCCTGGGCTCGGCAGCCAACTACCTGAAGAAACATGGATGGAAAAAAGGCCAAGCTATCCGGCGCGGGCAGGCCAATTATCGGGCTTTATTTCGTTACAATCCTGCCCATCACTACGTCCGCGTCATCAAGGAACTGGCCGAGTCTTTTGGTTTAGGGAAAAATGGCTGAACGATAAGAACTGACAAACTTCTTGATTTCAGCGAAAGACACAGCATACAATTCGGCCGTTACAACTAACAACTGGAGACCCACATGGAAGACGCCTCCAAGCCAGCCGGAGAATCGCGCGTTCGCAGGCGAACCTTTCTCATCGACAGCAAGTTTCAGCTCAAGTACACCCTAATCATTGTTCTGGTGGGCGTGCTGGTTTCGGCATTGCTTGGCTATTTTATCTTCAAGCTCAACCTCGAAAACCGCGAGCTGCTGGGTATCGAGGCCGAGATGATGGCCCACGTGGAGCAGATCGACTCCAAAAGCATGTACTATCTGTTTGGCTTCGTCGGCGTCATGGCCATGTTTCTTTTTTTCTGGGGCATTTTCATCACCCATCGGGTAGCCGGGCCTATCTACATCATCACCCGCTACCTGGGTGAAATCCGCGATGGCAAGACGCCGGATGTCCGCCCTTTGCGCAAGGGCGATGAGTTACAACCTTTCTTCGATGTGTTTTCGGGCATGCTCGACTCCATCAAGCAGCGCAATGAACAAGAGGCAAAGTTGTTGATGAAACTTGCCTCCGAGGTCAAAGACAAAGGTGGCGATCCGCTCGCCGATGCCGCCAAAGCGCTCGCCGAACTTTCCGCCAACAAACAATCTTGAGTTCACCAACACCGGACCGCGCGCCCATCTTTGTGGTCGGAACCGGTCGTTCCGGTACCACCTTGTTGCGCATGATGCTCAACGCCCACCCCCGCATCTATCTCACCCACGAGGCCTCCTTCTACTTGAGCACCGCTGGGATCAAAAGAGAGACCCCGCTGGCCGATTGGGTACAATATTTCTCCCGCACCCCCTCCTTCGCCTGGCTGGGACTAGATCCAAAGCAGATACAAAACCAGCTGCCGGCCCAAGCCCGTTGCCAACAATGGCCATTGGCCTTTCAAGCAATGATGCGGGAAAAGGCCGGTCAGTACCAAAAGCCGCGTTACGGCGACAAAACACCACTTCACTCACTCTACCTAGGGCGCATTCGCAAAGATTTCGACTCTCCCCGCATTGTCCATGTGGTCCGTGATCCACGCGCCGCCACGGCATCGCTTTTGCGTATGCCCTGGGCCCCGAGCTCGGTCTTCCTCAACGCCCACTACTGCGACCAGCAAGTCAAAGCAATCATCGCCCACGCCGATCATCTCTACGAGCTGCGCTTGGAAGATTTGCTCAGCGACCCCAAGGGCACCATGACCGGCGTCCTGCAATACATAGGCGAGGACTGGGATGATGCCGTCCTCGATCACGCCCGGCATGCCCCCGTAAACGACATGCCCCCCTTCCCGTGGTTTGCTGGCGCCCGCCGTAACCCCGGCGTCCCCACCGGCGCCCCGGCCTGGCAAAAACAACTGAGCCCCGCTTGGATTCGAATCATAGAAGAAATCTGCGCCTTGACCATGAAACGCTATCGATATCCGCGCGCTGAATTAGCTCGCGAAGCATCCGCGCTGAGGCGCGCCAGTGCTCGTCTTGCTGAGGGGGGAAAAATCGTGGGATCCCTGCTCCGCCTGCGCCGCTTCGCTCGCATGTATGCCAATCAAAAAATGCCCGATCCGCAAGTCGGCATGGAAGCCCTGCTCAACATTAACCCCAAGGCCTGGGCCTTATATCCTGGCAGCTCCATCCCCCAAATCCCACGCCCCCCTCAAGCCTAGCTAGTTCCCATCTCAAAAACCAAAGACCTCTCTTTTAGTAGATTCTCTGATGCTTGAATAAAATTTCCGTCATCCCCGAGTCGTTTCGAGACTGTCGATTTTTAGACATCCAAACTAAAAAAGTCATCCCCGAGACGTTTTTGTCGGGGACCCAGGTTTCTCTAACATACTGTATCGTCAGGTTGTTCACGAGATCCCCGACAGAAACTTTTCGGGGATGACTACCTATTTTTTAATGAAAAAAAGGGGGTTTGAGATGGCAACTAGCTCAACCTTACTTGCCCAGGGGGCCCAGCGGACGGGCGTCGGGATCTGTATTTTCATCCAAGAACATTCTTCGCTCATCGGCTGCCGGCTGCTGGGAGGGATAAATATCCGTGGTTCTTCGTTTCAAGCCGATTTTGGCAACTGGAGTGAGATTCCTTCGCGCGCTGCCGATCTCTGCAGTCGCCGGTGGTTGATATTGCGGTTTGCAATGGGCGTCGAGCCATTGCCGTTTGCGGGCCATTAATTCGATTTCAATGTCGAAATCGCCAATAGAAATCATTTCCCGATCACTAAGATTTGCCTTGCTTATGCGTTCGCCCTTGATCTTGGTGCCGTTGATGCTGCCCAAATCCTCGATTAGAATATGATCGCCTTCCAGGCGAAGCACCGCGTGGGAGCGTGAGATAAAACGAGAGGGCAGCATCAAGTCGGCACTCGGATCACGACCGATGACCACCAGCTTTCGAGAGAAATACTTTGTCTCCAAATTTTGACCGCAGCGAAACACTCTGAGTTTCATCACATAATCAGTTTGATGGTTTTTGGCCGGATCATTCATCTTAGCCATCCTGCTTGCCTGGTAATTTTTTTCTTGCTGAAACAAAAAGCAATGTCCGTGCCAGAAACGACATCACTGTATGTTGTTATAACTAAACGTTTTTTCTTGTGATTGGCAATCTGGAGATGGCATGAGTCTGAAACAGAAAAGATTCACTGTAACTGGAATGTTACAGTTGCAATACCATTATAGTATCTAAAGAAAAAAGATTCGGGGGCCCAAATCTGGCGAGGGCAGGTCCTCGTCGGCGGGGCTGGACTCTCGGGCATTGGTGCCACAGACAATGACCAGATTGCCGCCCTTGATCTCGGCTTCGCGCAGGCCGTCCATCGCCATTTGGACAATCTTGCCAAAGGAGGGCTCCGCTAAGCCCTCCGTCGAAGAGACTGCCAGCGATACAGACAGAGATAGCTTGGTCAAACTCTGGGGAGGTTTGATATGGGCGACCCGGTCGCGAATGCGGTCGGCGACCTTGGCCGCCCCCTTGAATCCGGTATGAGGCATAACCACCAAAATTTTTTGTTCGGCGAACAAAACCGGAATATCAATGTCTCGTACATCGTGAATCACGGCTTGGTGAAGCATGCCGAACAACTTTTCGCGTTGCCCTTGGTTGAGCCAGGAGGCCAGTTCCTGGTAGCGGTCAATGGCCATCAGCAACAAAGA
>JAUVBB010000370.1 GCA_030591445.1 Deltaproteobacteria bacterium
GTTTCTTGCTCAGGGCCTTGTCGCGGGCCAACATCAGGCCTTTGGGGTTGCAACCGGTATAAGCCATCCGCTTGAGTTCCAGATAACCCACCACGTTCTGATCGTATTGGGCCACCCCGCCAAAGGCTTCCATCAAGTTGAAGGCAATGTGGGGTGCAAACTCTCGGATGGCCAGGCGAATGGTGGCCAGGTCGTCGTAGACGCCCAGCGGCCGGACTTCATGCCCCAGGGCTTGTAAAGATTCCAGCACATCGAACTCGGTAATCCAGGGGATGGCCAGCCGTTCTTCATCGCTAAGTCCCGCCGGTGGGCTGGCGGTCGGGACCAGGTCATCGCGCATCAGGGCCAGCACCCGAAGATGCTTCACATTTGCACCCAATGGTGGTTGCGGGCGAGTGAATCCATGGCACGTTGGGCAAGCTGGAGAGTGGACTCTGTTTGCAGCTGTCGCTTCGGATCGCGGGCAAAAAGCCCCAACTCCCGGCAGCGGCCGGCCAGATCACGCAGCAAGTAGTCAACTTGGGGACCTTGATCGCCATCCCAAGCGGCCACCGCGCGCAGCACCTGGGCCCGCGTGCGACAAAGCACGGTCGAAGCCGGCAGGCTTTGCTTGCCCCCGGGGTGCCGGGTGAAATGACGACAGAGCACGGCATCGTAATAGTCCGGGTAAGCGACGCCCAGGCGGTCTTGCTTCTCGGCATAGTGTTGCGCCAAGGTCTTGGTTAATCGAGCCAAGGAGTCGACTCGGCTGCGGGTGTGCACGGGGGCTTTGCGACCGGCCAATTCGTCGAGGAGGGAATCGACGTAGGTGAGCTTTTCCAGCGCGCGCGGCCAGGATTGGTAACGCGTGCGCCAGCGGGACCTTGCTTGCAGACAGACGGCAAAGGTCTCGGCAAAATCCTCCTCGGGATGGGCCTGGGCGTACCAGTATTCAAGATTTTGCACGTGGCCGCGGGAACGCGGATTGGGTCGGTATCCAGTCGGGTACCGGCGTGTGGGCGACCCGAATAGGCGATGCCAGCCGGCGCGGCGATGTAGGCCAAAAGCGTGGTTGACCACGTGGCCGAGTTCGTGTCGAAGGATGCGCAAGCACCAGTCGGTGCTGTGGCCCTCGGCCTCGCCCATCTGTCTTCGCTCGAGCCGGGTCAGGCGTGGATGAGCCAGGTAGAAAGGAATGGCCACCCCGGTCAGGCCCTCGGGTGTGAACCAGTCGTCGGATAGCCAAAAGTTAGGTCGCAGCCGCAAGTCACGTTGGTTTAGTTCGGCCAGGACCCGATCAATTCGGCCCTCCAGAATCGAGCCTTTGATCTGCAAGGGAAGATCGCAAATCCGCCCGCCGAGCAGCTGCGCATCGCTGCTGGTTTGCAAGTCAGAAGCTGCTAAGTTCCGGTCCAATAGTCTTCCTTTTGGATTTGCCGATCGTCCCTGCCTTAACGGTGACAGATAGCCCATAGTTGACCATAAATCAAGGAGAAATCGACTTGGAACAGCGCTTTGGGTAATGCATTCCCTGACCGGGCGCGCGCGACGCGCCCCTACGGAAATGGGAGAAGGTGGTTATGGTTGGGAAGGTTTTGGGTGTTGTAGCGGGTTGATAAAATTGGGTGTCGTGGCATCGCAATTATGTAGGGGCGCGTCGCGCGCGCCCGTGCGGCCTATGCCTGCCCCATGCTATTGGAAGGTAAAGCCTAGCCCTAAGCCGGCAGTGCCTTGACCGCGGACGTCGGTCATGGGCATGGGGACTACGCCGAGGCCGGTCTCGTGTTCTCCGTCGATGCCGAACAAGTAGGCATCCAGGATGCCGTACAAATACACGCCCATGGCCGAGTAGATAAACACGTTGCGCAACTGGTAGTAGTCTTCGGCGCTTTGGCGCAAGGCGGTGGCCTTTTCCGAGAGTTCGGACGAAGTGAGATCGGGATACTTGAGGGCGAAGTCGGAAGCCAAATAGGTTTTCTCATCGCCGTCACCCAAAAAATGCATGGCCACGGCCACGCCGGCCAAGGCCAACTCGGTCCCGATCAAAATGCCGCCCTTGACCGGTTGTCGATTGTAGAACTGTCCCCAGCCCGGTACCAGCAAGGAGCGGAAAATCGAGCCGCTGCGGGTGCGCAAAACCACCGATTCGTCGCTTAAGGCGATCATGCCCGCGCGGGGTACGGTCATGGATTCGGCCACCAGCACCTCGGCGCTCTCGGCCGAGATCAGGCGGGCGTTGATGACGAAGTCAGCGCCGGCTTCGGCGACGCTGCCCACCACGATGGCCTGGGCGCCTAACATCTTGCCCACTTCGGCGGCCTTGCTGGCATCGACCAGCCCGGTCATTGCCATCTCCATCTCTTTGAGCATGTCGGCCAGTCGCGCTCTTTCTAACAAGAAGAAGCCATGATCACGTTTCAGGAAAGTATTCAACTGGGCGCCGACCAAAGGTCCCAAGTTGATGTCTTTGACCGCGGAACCGTTTTCGGCAAACTCTGCCACCACCAGGCGTTCGTAACGTCCGCGGCCCGGCAATTGGCGAAAGCCGTCCGCCAGCAGATCGGCCAGCATGCGCAAGCGAATTTCTACCGGCCGTTGCTGGTTCAGATCCAACTTCATGCTTGTTTTTTTCACTTTGCTCGCCACTGCTTCCGGTGCCGACGTTGCTGGGGGCGTTGGTGTTGTGGCGGCTACTATGGTTTTTTCCGCGGGCGGCGGCGGTTTTACCGGGCTTATCACGCTGGGGGATTCGGTCTTGGGCGCCACCGGCGGCGGCAAGGAGTCTTTTGGATCGGCGGCCGGCTCGGGAGCGACCAAGGGCGGTAAAACTGCCAGCTCGGTACTGGGTTTTCCTTGCCAGGCCACCACCGCTTGCCCTGGCTTGGGTTGGCGAGAACGCACCGGTCGGACCAGGACCCGTTTTGATACCGTGATGGCTACCTCGTGTTCGCCCGCCGGGATCTCTACATAGAAGCCCCGGGACTTCTTTTTTTGCACGGTCAAGGTAAGCGCGGCATTTTGTTCCCCGTCCATCAGCAATTCGAAATCCACTTTCATTCGCCGATTGCCGCGCGCCAGCAAGCTAAAAGCCGTCGGGCCGCCCGCCCGGATACGAATGCGCTCGCCGGCACCCACCACGAAGTAGGTTTTTTTCTTCTTGCCTTCCCTTAGGCGTCGCTTTTGATACTTGCCTATCAACTTCACCGATCCTGGTTTGACCTCGGCCACCAAAACCGCCGGGCCGGCGCCGGCGCTAAGCGCCGGTACCGCAAAGGTCAATGCCAACAATCCCAACGATGCTCGAAGTATGCTTTTCATCACGACACCTCTCACCAGTCACGCGCAACCCAAAGCATTTTGAATGCGCCGGATTCACCACTCATTTTGCACAGTGCTGTCATCGTACTACTGAAAAGCGTCAGAATGAAACTCTTTTTTCCAGCATGTTGGGTCAAATTTGTGCTATATGTTTCTAATCCGATTATCGTCTGCTGCGAACCTCGAGGCTGGTTTATCAGTTCCTGTTGCCGAGAGAGTATTCAAGGAGTCCTGTATGATCGTTATTAAGCCGAATGCAATCGTGAGTCTGGTTCCTTGCTTCTTCTTGTTCTTGGTGTTGAGCCTGGGGGCTGGCTGTGACACGGGCCTGGGGCCTGCCAATCCCTATGACCCGGAAACTCCGCCTGACCAGCAGGCCAAGGCGGCAGTGGCCGGAGAGGTGATGGGGGTGAACCAGGACGGAGAACCGGCACCCCTGGAAGGAGCCGCGATTCTTATCGAGAACGGTGCCGTACCCACGGGTGAAATGATAGTAACCGAAAGCGATGGTCAATTTGCTTTCGACAATCTGCAACCGGGGCGCCTTACGATTGAAATATCCCATGCCCGACATATCCGTCAGATTCGCGAACTTACCCTAGAGGTCGGCGAATTTCGCAAGCTCGCCATCGTGCTGGATGCTTTGCCTGATGTGGTTACCGAAGAGGTCGGTCAGGTGACCGGACTGGCCCACAAAAGCGGAGAACTGGCGCTGGCGGCCGACTTGCAAGATCACTCCGGGATCATCGTCGAAGTGGAAGATACCGGGGTGCGTACCGTTACCAACGTGGACGGGGCCTTCGATTTATTCCTCAACACCGGTAGCTACAATTTGATTTTTACGGCCCGCAACTACAACTTGACTCGGCGCAATGCCGTGACGGTGGTGGCTGGAAGCACCATCACCGTCCCCGATAGTCCGGTGGTGTTAGACGCCAATCCCGGCAGCGTGATCGGGACGGTAAGTTTGGAAGGACTTGGCGACAACCAATATGGTGACGTGTTGCTTAGCCTCTTGGGCAGTGGCACAGGCACCAGCGCGGCGGACGGTTCCTACCGGCTCACCGGGGTGGCTGCTGGTACATATGTGCTGACGGCGGCTAAAACCGGCTACGACACCCAGACTTTGCCGGGGGTCGTGGTCACGGGTGGTCGGGAGACGTCGGTCTTGGCTCTGCGCTTGCCCATTTCCCGGGGCTCGGTGCTGGGCAATGTCCAGCTGGCCGGCCGCAGTGATCACAGCGGTACTGCGGTCGAGTTGACGGGCACCACCCACACGGCGCAGACAAACTCCCTGGGAGATTTTGCCATCGATGGCGTGCCGGTTGGTTCTTATGAGTTGAGCGCCCGCCACGAGGGATTTGTTCGCAGTGTGGTCAGCTCGGTGCCGGTAGAGGCCGATACCATTACCCAGGTCACGCCGCTGACCCTGGCCGCCAGCCAGGGAGATTTCGATATTAACGGCGGGGCTGCCTATACCAATGATGCTAACGTTCTTCTGTCTTTGACTGCGCCCGATGCTGTGGAGATGCGCATCAGTGAGGATCCGACCTTTGCCGACACCAGCTATGTGGTCTTCGATTCTGCTCCCGGGTTCAGATTGAGCGCTGGCGAGGGAACCAAAACCGTGTTCGTGCAGTTCAGAACCAGTGATGGTACTGCCAGCGAGATATTGTCCTCGACAATTGTGCTCGACACCCAGGCGCCGACCGACGCTTCGCTTTCGATTAACAGTGGCGCTTTGTTTACCAACAACCAGGACGGCATTGTCTCCTTGCGCTTTGGCGCCAGCGACGAAACCACGGGCGTTGCCATGTTGCGCGTGTCCAACGACGGCGTTTTCGACGATGAACCTTGGCAGGCTTTTGTCGATGCCAAAACCCACACCCTGGCAGAGCCGCTGACCGATGGAGCAAAAACGGTCTGGGTTTCTTATCGGGATTTTGCCGGCAATGTCAAGGCCACGGCCGCCGAAACCAGCATCACCCTCGATCGCATCCTTCCGGTTCTGCAAGGCTTCACCATAGACTGCCAAGGGCTTAGCGATTCTGCTCTTTGCAATACCGAAGTAGTGGAACTGGGGATCGATGCCACTGGCGCCACCCGCATGGCCTTGTCCAACGATGCCGGTTTTGCGGTGGAGATCTTTGAGCCCATGGCCCCAAAGCGCGCCTGGTTCTTACCGCCGGGCGATGGCGAAAAGCGGGTCTGGATCAAGTTGATGGACGAAGCCGGCAACAAGACCGACGCGGTCTCTGATTCGATCGTAATTGACACGGTAACCCCAGGGATGCCTGGAATCACCCTGGCCGACGGAGCGGCCTATGTGGCGAGCCACTTGGCGGTCAAAGTAGCGGTCTCGGACACCGGCGCCGACTGGATGCGTCTGGCGGTAGATGGTGCGCTGGATACCGAAAATTGGGTGGCCTATGCCGTGGTGAGCAACGAAGATCTGCCGGCCGGCGACGGAGAGAAAGAGGTATTGGTTCAGGTCAAGGACCATGCCGGCAATGAGTCACCAGTGTCCCGGGCTTCGATCGTGGTCGATGGCACTGCTCCCGAAATCTTCTCGGTCACCGTGGGTGATGGCACGGGATGGGTGACCAGCGCTGATGGCCTGACCATGCTTTCGGTCAATTGCGGAGACAAGCTGGCCGCTGATTCCGAGCTGACGCTGCGGGTAGTCGACGAGGGCGCAGCCATACTTTACCATGACTCCTACCAAAGCCAGGTACCGGTCATCTTGGGCGCGGCCGAGGCCGACAAGCAGGTGACGGCCAGTTGTACCGACGCCGCTGGCAATTCGGTCACTGCCGCCGCGGTGGCGGTTGCCATCGACAATCAGCCGCCGGTGATTGCCAAGTTCAGCCTCAACGACGGCAGCGCCAACGACCCCACCAACCAACTATCGGTCACGGTGCACCTGGACGATGTCAGCGACAGCAAGTCGGGGGTGGTTGCCACCGCATTGGCCGAGACGGCCGTGGATTGTGCCATGGCCAACTATGTCCAGCCGGCTACCGGTGACATCGGCTTTACCCTCGCGGCCGGTGAAGGTTCTCGCTCACTATATTTGTGTGCTAAAGACGCGGCCGGCAATCGTACCGCGGCCGCGGTGCAATCCTTCAACGCGGTCTGGATCGACACCGTGGCCCCAGGCATGCCCGGGATAACCCTGGCCGACGGCGCGGTTTATGTGGGAAGCCATTTGGCGGTCAAGGTGGCGGTCTCGGATACCGGTGCCGACTGGATGCGTCTGGCGGTAGATGGCGCGCTGGATACCGAAAATTGGCTGGCCTATGCCGCGGTGAGCAACGAAGATCTGCCGGCCGGCGACGGGGGCAAAGAAGTATTGGTCCAGGTCAAGGACCATGCCGGCAATGCCTCCCCAGTGGCCCGGGCTTCGGTGGTGGTGGATGGCACGGCCCCCGAGATATTGTCGGTCAGCGTGGGCGATGGCACGGGCTGGGTGACTAGCACCGATGGTTCGACCACGCTATCGGTTAACTGCGTCGACAACCTGGCGACCGAGGCCGAACTGAGTCTGCGCGCGGTCGACGAGGGCGCGGTGGTGATTTACGACGCGGGTTACCAGAGCCCGGTGGCCATCAACCTGGGCGCGGCCGAAGCTGACAAGCAAGTGACCGTCCGCTGTACCGACGCCGCTGGTAACTCGGTTACCGCCGCCGCGGTGGCGGTGGCCATCGACAACCAGCCGCCGGTGATTACCAAGTTCAGTCTCAATGACGGCAACGCCGATACCCCCACCAACAATCTTTCGGTCACCGCGCACCTGGATGACATCAGCGACAGCAAGTCGGGGCTAGCGGCCACCGCCCTGGCCGAGACCGCCATCGATTGTGCCGCGGCCAACTATACCTATCCCACCGCCGGCGATATCGGTTTTGTTCTCGCGGCTGGCGAAGGTTCCCGCTCACTTTATATGTGTGCCCGGGACGCGGCCGGCAACCATACCGCCGCCGCGGTGCAATCATTTAACGCGGTTTGGATCGACACCGTGGCTCCGGGGATGCCTGGGATCACCCTGGCTGATGGCGCGGTCTATGTGGGAAGCCATTTGGCGGTCAAGGTGGCGGTCTCGGATACCGGTGCCGACTGGATGCGTCTGGCGGTAGATGGCGCGCTGGATACCGAAAATTGGCTGGCCTA
>JAUVBB010000295.1 GCA_030591445.1 Deltaproteobacteria bacterium
ATCATTGGCCGGCCGCAGGGCAAGGGACTACCCGCTCTGGGAAAACTCTATTATGACGCGCAAGATCTCTTGGATTTGATCGAAGGGGCCAGTTTCGAATTTGCCCGCTTGGCCGAGCAGACCCCGACCGATCAGACGCTACCCACGGCATTGGTCAGCGGAGATTTCTATGTACGCTGGGACGAGTTTGCCAACGATAAGTTGGTACGCCGGCTGAACCAATGCGGCGTACGGGTTTTTATGGAACCCATCACCCTGTTTTCCGAGTACTTGGTCGAGATGCGATCCAGAGAAGTCTTCGGCTTTCCCACCGCGCCGGTGGTCAACACGCTCCAGAAAACAGGCATGACCCACATGCGGCGCATCGCCTATCAACGCGCACGCCTGCACAATGCCTGGCTAGCCGATTGCGAAATTGGCCCCGCCCTGGACCAGGCCAAAGATGTCTTCGATCGCTACCCGGAAGGAGAAGCCCCCGTCTCCATCGCCAGCACCCTGCACCACTGGCGCGCCGGCAACTGCGACGGCGTGGTCATGGCCGGCCCCTGGGGCTGCCCCGCCGCCCTGATCACCGAAGGCCTGCTCCGCCACCAACGCGACATCCCTATCCTGTTTATCTACGCCGACGGCTCGCCCATCCCCCAACGCCAGATTAGTAGCTTCGCCCATCGACTCAAACGGGCGCTGCCGGCGACGGCTTAGAATATTGGATGTCTAGGGGAGAAAATCCTGACCAGCGTTGGGTAGATCGAAAGTGCTGGTGATGGGAACCGGTTCCCAGGTGAAGTCGTTATACTGACGGCCATTGCCGAACAATTGCAGAGACATGCCTTCGGGCGTATCCTTTGGTTCCATTACCTCGATGTCGACCGAAAGCAATCCTGCCGCTGGGCCATCGTTGGCCTCGAAACTACCCTCATAGCTTAGGAACTGAATGACGGTGCCAACTCCATCTACCAAGGCAATACCATCGGGCGAACCGTTTTGGATAGCGGGTCCGATGACCTTGAGGGTGCCGAAGCCGTCGTCTTGATTAGGAATGCTACCCAGGGCGCCCAGGTCCACTACCCCATACAGGGTGCCTCCGCTACCATTGTAGAACTGGAGAGTCCAGCCGCTTAGATCGGTGGCAGCAAACCCGGCAATTTCTACCGCCTCGTCGACATCGTTCCCATCATTGTCATAATGGATTTCGTTGATCCAGACATTAGCTTGGCATTGATCGACCCATTCGTCACAAGCGGCAATAGGAAGAGCGGCAGCGCAGGGGTCTCCCTCGCCAGAGCAGACACCGGCAGAGCAGCTTTCGTCGCCATTGCAAAATAGTCCGTCGTCACCGCAGGGGGTTAGATCGGCAGCCGGATCCTCGTCAATGCAGCCGCCGTTGCCGTCACAAAGATCGTTGGGCTGACAGATGGGTTCGGCAAGGCCGTCGCCGCAGAGCGTGGTTTGCGGTTCGAAGTTGTCTTTGCATTCCCCGGCCAGGCAAGTGTCGGGATTGTCGCAATCGGTGCCGTTTGCGTCGCCGCAAGGATCTTGATCGGGGGCCGGATCTGTGTCGGTGCAGGAGCCCTGGCCGTCACAGCGGTCATCGGGTTGGCAATCGGGTTCGGCCACGCCATCGGCGCAGGCGGTGGAAGTGGGTTCGAAGTTCTGCTCGCAAACACCGGCTTGACAAGTGTCGGGATTATCGCAGTCGGTGTCGGTGATATCGCCGCAGGCAGAATCATTTATTGCCTCAGCCCCGTCGGTGCAGGAGCCATTGCCGTCACAGCGATCATCGGGCTGGCATGCGGGTTCGGCAACTCCATCTCCGCAGGTGGTGGTGGCGGGCTCGAAGTTGTCGACACAAACGCCGGTCAGGCAGGAGTCAGCCTTGTCGCATTCGGTGTCGGTGGCATCGCCGCAGGTTGAATCGTCGTCGGCTGCATCGGCGTCGGTGCAGGCGCCTTGGCCATCGCAAAGGTCATTGGGTTGGCACGCGGGTTCGGCCAGGCCATCAGCGCAAGCGGTGGTGATGGGCTCGAAGTTGTCGACACAAACGCCGGCCAGGCAGGAGTCAGCCTTGTCGCATTCGGTGTCGGCAGCATCGCCACAGACGGTATCTTTGGCGGCCGGAGCGGCGTCGGTGCAGGCGCCTTGGCCATCGCAAAGGTCATTGGGTTGGCATTCGGGTTCGGCCAGGCCGTCGGCGCAAGCGGTGGTTACGGGCTCGAAGTTGTCGACACAGACGCCGGTCAGGCAGGAGTCAGCCTTGTCGCATTCGGTGTCGGTGGCATCGCCACAGGTGGTGTCGTCGTTGGCGGCAGCGGCGTTGGTGCAGGCACCTTGGCCATCGCACAGGTCGTTGGGCTGGCATTCGGGTTCGGCCAGACCGTCTGCGCAAGCGGTGGTGGCGGGCTCGAAGTTGTCGACACAGACGCCGGTCAGGCAGGAGTCAGCCTTGTCGCATTCGGTGTCGGTGGCATTGCCACAGCTGGTGTCGTCGTTGGCGGCAGCGGCGTTGGTGCAGGCACCTTGGCCATCGCAGCGATCGTTGGGTTGGCATTCAGGTTCGGCCAGGCCCTCGGCACAAGCGGTGGTGGCGGGCTCAAAGTTGTCGACACAAATGCCGGCCAGACAGCTATCGGGATTGTCACAAACGGTGTCGTCGGCATTGCCACAGGCGGTGTCATCGGCGACCGGGTCTGCGTCGGTGCAGCCACCGGCGCCGTCGCAGCGGTCATTGGGCTGACATTCGGCTTCGGTGAGGCCGTCGGCACAGGCGGTGGTAGCGGGCGCGAAGTTGTCGACACAAACCCCGGCCAGGCAGGAATCGGGCTTATCGCATTCGGTGTCGTCGGTATTGCCACAGGCGGTGTCATCGGCTGCCGGATCCGCGTTGGTACAGGCGCCGGCGCCATCGCAGCGGTCGTTAGGCTGACATTCGGCTTCGGTGAGGCCGTCGCCACAGGCGGTGGTAGCCGGTTCGAAGTTAACCACACAGATGCCGGCCAAACAGGTGTCCGCTTGGTCGCATTCGCTGGTGGCTTCATCACCGCAGGCGCTCTCATCGGCAAGTTCAGAACATGTGCCTTCGTTGCCTGCGAGACCGCAGGACTGGCAGTCGGCGCTATCGCCGTCACCGCAGGCGCTATCGCAGCAGTAGCCGTCGATACAGTGGTCGCTTTGACACTCGGTGCCTGCGCCACATTCTTCGCCCTTGCTCTTGAGATCGCGTTGGGTGCAGATGCCGTTGACACAGTCGGTGTCTGGGGTGGCGGCCGTGCAGTCTTGGTCTGCTATGCAGGCGGCGCATGCACCCGTGCCAGAGTCACAGAACTTGCTGGCGCAGTCGCTCCATTGGGTACACTCGGCCCCACTGGTGCAGTCCGAGCAATCCGGTCCACCGCAGTCGACATCGGTTTCTTGCCCGTCTAGCTTGCCGTTGTCGCAGCTCGGGCTCGCCTCTGAGCCGGAACAAGCGGAAAACATCGGCAAAGCCAAACAAAACACAGCTACCATCCTGACGCTCTTGTACTTCATGTCGATTCCTCCCTATCCTTATTTTATTGTTATCAAGCCAACTGAGCGCGCCATCTCTAACACGACCGATCCCAAGCCGCAAGCGTCGGGTTTCTAATTTCGGTGCCGCAGAGATTTATCTTTCCCAGCAGGCACTTGCTGCTTATAGTGACCGGAAAGCTAGAAGAAAAGCGAGGGATGGCCATGAGAGAAACCAGGAACATGTTTTGTCTGGGCAAGCTTACGATCATCACGCTGGTATTGTTGGGTTGGAATGGCTGCGACACCAGCCTGCCCCCCAGCAATCCTTATGATCCCGATACTCCGCTTGCCGATCAGGCCCGGGCGCGGCTTGCCGGTTTGGTTCTAAGCGCTGAGGATCAGTCTCCCTTACCGGGTGCCTCGGTGCGCCTGGACGGGCCTAGCGACCTGGTGGATAACCCGGTGCTGACGGCGGCGGACGGGGCTTTCGATTTTGCCGAGCTCTTGCCCGGACTTTATACTCTGACGGTTTCCCATCCCGAGCACCTGAATGTCTTGCTGCCCATGGACCTGGGCCGGGGCGAGCAAATCCGCGATGTCCAAGTCGAGCTGGAGCTGGCAGAAGGCTTGACCGATACCACCGGCCGCTTGACCGGACAAGCACTCAAGGAAGCCGAACAGGGTCTGGCCGTCGAAGAGCAGGACCACTCCGGGGTCCTGGTGGAAGTCGAAGGCACTGGCATTCGTACTGTGACCAACCGGGCGGGTACCTTTGATTTGTTTCTTCAGGCGGGAACCTACAACTTGCTTTATGCCGCCGAGGATCACCATCCGACCCGGAGCGATGAGATTGCGGTATTGGCCAATCAGGACAATGTCTTGCCCGAGGGCGCGGTGGTACTGCTAGTCAATCCGGGCACGGTCAGTGGCATGGTCCAATTAGAAGGCGCCGGCGATGGTCAACATGCCGACGTGACCGTGGAGCTTTCCGGCAGCCAGAACGGATTAACCGCGCCCGATGGCAGTTTCACCGTGGGTGGGGTGCCGGCCGGGAGCTATACTTTGGTGGCCACCAAGACCGGCTTCGATCGGCAGACTCTGTTGGGAGTGGTGGTCGAAGGCGGGCGTGAGACCCGGGTGCCGGAACTGAAACTGGCTTTGGCCCGCGGGGCCATCCATGGCTTGGTTCAATTGGCCGGCCAGGAAAGCCACGGGGGCGTGACCGTCGAGTTGACCGGTACCAACTACCGAACTCCGACTAGCCAGACCGGCGAGTTTTTGCTGACCGACATACCGGTGGGGGTCTATGAACTGACCGCGACCATGGGTGGTTACCAGCGCGGAGTAGTGGCGGCGGTTACGGTTAGCAGCGGGCAGACGAGCGAATTGGCCGACCCGCTGGTATTGACCAGCCTGATGGGTGATTTCGCCATCAACGACGGGGCTAGCTATACCCGGCTAGTGTTGGTGGAGTTGGACTTTAGCCGGGTACAGGATGCTGCCCAGATGAAGATCGGCGGGCAGTTGGCTAATGTAGATGCCGACTTTCGAGCCTTTGCCGTCCGGCCCCAGGTAGAGTTGGGTGCTGGCGATGGGCTCAAGTTGGTTGAGGCTTATTTCCGCACCGACACCGGGGTCGAAAGCGGTCCATTCACGGCATCGATCACCCTCGATCAGACGCCGCCTGAGCTGGCCGAGATTTCGATCAATGAGGGGGCAGTCTATACCAATGTGATTTCGGGCGTGGTCAATTTGTCTTTGTCCGCCACCGACCAGACCAGTGGTCTCAAGGATTTCGAAGTCGCCACCAGCGCCGACGGTTTCGTAGGTCAATACCAACCTCTGGTGGCTACCGTCACCCAGGTTTTGGACGACCTGGCCAGCCAAGGATCAAAGTCTTTCTTCGTTCACTTCCGCGATCACGCCGGCAATCAAACCCCGGTGCCGGCCTCCGACAGCATTGTCTATGACACCCTGCCGCCCGACTTGGCAAACTTTAGCCTGGACTTCGATGGCGCCATTGATGCTGCCTATTGTCATTCGCCGTTGGTTACGGCCAGTGTCGATAGCCCTGATGCCGATCGCATGCGTTTGTCCAACCAATCCGGCTTGCCGGGCGCCCAATTCGAGCCCTACGCCGCCTCCCGCGCCTGGTTTTTGACGCCGGGTGATGCCGAAAAAACCGTGTACCTGGAACTGATGGACGCGGCCGGTAATGTGGCCGGAGAGTTTGTAGACAGCATCATCCTGGATAGCACCGCGCCGGCCCGGCCGCAGGTGAGCATCGCCGGCGGCGCGGTCACGACCAATACGCCGGGACCGAATCATACGGTGGCCGTGACCCTGGTGGCACCCGATGCCCAGCAAATGCGGATCTCGACCGATGGCGTATGGGACAACGAGGTCTGGACGGCTTTTACCAGTCCCGTGAATGTGAATCTTCCCACCGGCGATGGCGAAAAAACAGTTTGGGTAGAGCTGCGCGACTCGGCTGGAAATCTGTCAGCCGAGGGCCGGGACGAGATACTTCTCGATACCACCGCGCCGCAGGTCTTGGCGCTAAGCGTGGGCGACGGATCCGGTTATGTGACCAGCGCCGACGGGTCCACTTATGTGGCGGTCAACTGTGCCGACAATCTGGCCCTGGATGCCGAGATGGTTTTGACCATCGAAGAGAGCAGTGCCGGTATCCTGTACCAGGACGACTACCTTGATTGGGTGGTGGTCGATCTGGGCCTGAGCCAGGGGGACAAGTCGTTGACCGCCACCTGCGCCGATCCGGCCGGTAACGTAGCCAATGCCGGGCCGGTGTCAGTAACCCTGGATTTTGCCTCCCCGACTGTTAACCAGTTCAGTCTCAACGGCGGCACGGCGGCCGAGCCTACGGCCGATCGCAACATCGTGGTGCATGTCGATGTCTCAGACTCGGTGGCCGGAGGGGTGGCGGTGGCCTTGAGCGAGCACGATCTGGATTGCCAGGCTGCGCAGTACACTTATGCCGCCGTGGGCAATTTTGATTTTACCCTGTCGCCGGGAGATGGCCTACGCACGGTTTACCTCTGCGCGCGGGATGCGGCCGGCAATCACGATCCGGCCGAAGCGGCCGCCAATACCATCCTGCTCGACACTACCCCGCCGCCGGTTCCCGATTTGATCCGGGCCGCGATGGACAAGATTGCCATTGGCATTGAGTGGACCCCGGGCGGGCCGGACGTGGCCGGTTTTGTCTTGGAGCAACGTCTGGAAGGGGAGGCTATCACGGCCTATGTCCAGGTGGCCGCACCCGGGCCGGGCCAATCTGCCGCCTCGGTTCCGGTGAGCAGTGAGAACATCGGCCGGCACCATTATTTCCGCATTCGGGCTACCGACGCTTTGGGCAACAGCGCCGGCTATTCCAACGAATTGGATGCCGGGGTTCCCATCGAGGCGGTTGCGGCTGTGTATCGCAACACCATCGACCGGCGGGAATTGGTTTGGAATGCGCCCCTGGGCACGGTTCTTTCGGTGGCGACTTATGGCTATCAAGACTGGGATGGTTACCACTACCAAACGCCGGTGGCCAACAACGCCCAAAGTTTGGAGTTGGATTCGCTCGACCCCTACGACCTGAGCGGGCGCAACTTCAACGAGACCCTGACTATTCGTAACTCCAACTCCGATGCCAGCTTGACCTGGGAGAGCACCTTTTTGTTCGGGACCTTGCGCTTGGCCATCGACAGCATTGGCGATGTGGGTCAAGGAGTATCAATGGACCTCGATAGCCAGGGCATCGCCCATATCAGCTATCTCGACTCTACCAATCAGAACTTAGAATACATGAAATTGGATAACGATTGTTTTGCCGATCTCCCTGCTTGTCCGGTGACTCTGAACGGCACGGGGACGGCGGGTCGGACGATTTCTCTGGCGATCGACAGCCAGGACATTGCCCACATTGTCTATCGGGACAACGGCAACCAGACCATCAAATACATGAAACTCAACGAGACTTGTTGGCAGAATCTGGACAAATGTCCTCAGACTCTGGACCATCAGGGCTCCACGCCCGGCTATGAAACCGCCTTGGCCATTGATTCACAGGATTGTGCCCACCTGGCTTTTATTCTCGACGGCAAGTTGAGCTACCAGAAATTGGACGGCAGTTCTTTGCCCAAGGCCCTGGATGATTTGGCCTTCGGCGTCGACATTGCCATCGACAGCAAGGACGGGGCCCACATCAGCTATGGTTATCACGACTTCGGACTCGATGAGCAGTCCTTGAAATATATCTCGGTAGCCGATGGTAAGGCGCAGCAACTGGCGACCACTGCCTTCGAAGAATCCAATTTCAAAAGCAGCTTGGCCGTGGATGCTAGCGACATTGTTCACATTGGCTACTCCAGCTTCGATGGCGGCGATTTTTGGGTCCACTATCGAAAACTCGATGGTTTTAGCCCGCCGCTGGCTCTGGACCGGGCCGGTGGCTCGGCCTCGGAACTCGACATGGTGCTCGACCGGGAACAGATTGCCCATCTGGCTTACTACGACTCTTCCCAACATAATCTGAAATACGCCCGGCTCGACCAACATTGTTTGAGCGATCTGCCCAACTGTCCCATGATGCTGGACGAGATCGGTGAAGTGGGTTCGTATTTGTCCCTGGCAGTGGATCACGCGGGTGTACCCCGTCTGGCTTATTACAACGCGTCCTTGGATGACTTGAAGTACATGCGCTTGGAAAAGACTTCAGAACCACGCACCCTGGACAGTGCCGGCCTGGTGGGTACCTACTCTTCCTTGGGGGTCGACAGCCAGGGAGTGGCTCATGTGGCTTACCGTGATTCGACCAACAAGGATCTGCGTTATCTCAAGGTTGATGGTGTCAGTAGCTCCCTGGTGCTCGACGCGGCCGGCGATGTCGGTTTGTATGCAAAACTGGCTGTTGATGGCAATGACATTGCCCACATCGTTTACTTTGACGAGACTGCCGACGATCTCAAGTATGTCAAGGTAGAGGGTGCCATGAACCCGTTGGTACTAGATAGCGCCGGGCAAGTGGGCTGGGATCCGGCCATTGCCATTGATGCCAACAATATCGCCCACATCAGTTATTACCAGCCAGCCAATCACGATTTGAAGTACATTAAATTGCTCGACAGCTGTTTGGCCGACCCGCCCAGTTGTGCCCAGGTACTCGATGGACCCGATTACGTTGGCGCGTTCAGTTCCATTGCCGTCGACAGCCAGGGTCTGGCCCATATTACTTACTACGATGATACCAATGGAGACCTGAAGTACGTTCAAGCCGACGGGGTCAGCTCGCCAGTAACCCTTGATAGTGCCGGACAAGTGGGCCGGGGGATTACTTCGATTTTTGATGGCGACGATATCTTGCATATTTGCTATTTCGACACCACCAACCACGATCTGAAATACCTCAAGCTCGACGGAGTCAGTGACCCGGTGGTACTGGATACCGATTTTTCCGGTTATCTTGGCGAGCTCTCGCTGGCCATCGATCCCTCCGGTATTCCGGTGGTGGCCTACTACAGCGATCGCCTGGCTGATTTGCGCTACCTGCGCTTGGATGGTTTCAGTTCGGTACAAACTTTGGACAAGGCGGGTGAAACCGGCCGTTTTGCCTCGCTTGCCTTTGACCGTTTCGGCATTGCCCATGTCAGCTATGAAGACTTCGATCTACGCGATTTGCGCTACATTCAAGGTCGATTTTTGGTGCCGCTGGAAGCGCTTTTGGTTGAAAAACGGTAGCCCTGATATCTCACCAACAACTTTATGTTGTGAGATTGCATATGCTTACAGATAAGAACTG
>JAUVBB010000193.1 GCA_030591445.1 Deltaproteobacteria bacterium
ACTCGGACCAAACCCTCGGCGTCCAAGACAGCCAACTCGGTCAGCATGCCGTCTAGTGGCCCGCCCAGGGTAGAGCCGCGCGCGGCCGCCGAGTAGCCACCAGCTAACCATTGTTGCGCGAAGATCCCGGCCACCCGATCGCCGACTTTGACTCGGCGCACCGCTTTGCCCACAGCCACTACTTCGCCCACGCCATCAGAGAGGGGAATCAGGGGCAGTGGCTGTTTGGGATTATACAGACCCTTGACCATGAGCAAGTCACGGTAGTTGAGCGAACAAGCCCGCATCCTAATCAAGGCTTCACCGGGCCCCGGTTCGGGGTCGGGACGCTCTGTTAGCTTCAAATTCTCGATGCCGAAGCCGCCCTGGATCTCATATGCTTTCATATGGTTCTCCGCTTTTACTTTAGCCACCGCTCATCAGGTGCAGCACTTGCACCTCATCGCCGTCGGCCAGGATCGTTTTTTTGTGTTCTGGTTTTGGGATTCGCTTGCCGTTGACAAAGACAGTTTTGAGGGGAAAGGAAAACTTTTTTTCGTCGATCAGTTGGGCAATCGTTAGCCCCTGGCGCCAGGCGTAGCTTTCGCCGTTGACCAGGATGGCCATGCTTACTCCTTCACGCCATGGGCGGCGAGCAACTCGGTCAGACCTTCCATTTGATCCAAGCCCAGACGCTTGGCGGTAGCCAAAGTGGGAATTCCGTCTGCGGTCCAGCCGCGTCGTTTGTAGACTGCGTCCAATAGCTTCTGGTAGCGGTCTTCCCGCCACTGGCGAGTGGCGGCTACTTTTTCGGCCAAGCTCATGGCGGCCGGATCCAGACCCTGCTCTTCTTTTAACTGCCCATCATAACGTTCTGCGCGGGATTGGTATTCTTCCTCGGTCACCGGGCCGGCGGAACGATAGGGGATGACGTCGTGTTCGCGTTTGCCGAAGCCCATCTTGAGGTTGAAGATACGTTGGAAATTGTAAACCCGCTCGCTCTGTAAGATCAGATCGGCTGGTTTGACCTCTTTGCCTGTCATGCCGGCTACTAAGTTACAATAGCCGTCGACGTGCTTGGGTACTTTGGCGGGTTCGTCGACCTCGCCGTTGTCTTCGGGTTCGACATCGTTCCAAGGTAGCTTGCAAAGGCCGTTGAGCCCGAACCAGGTGCGCCACATGGGGAAGTAGTGCAGGGCCTCGGCCTTGTCCTCGAAGCTGGGGATTTGCTTGTTGACCATGTCCATGAATATCAGCCAGGCCTCGTCGTGCTGGGCGCCTTTGAGCGCAATACCGTAACCACCCTGTTGGGCCAAGGACTCTTTGGTGACGTACTCGGAGTACTCCAGGCCTTTGGCCTCCATGCCGATGTCTTGCAAAAAAGCAGCGTCGGCGTCGTACTTTTCGGCAAAGAGTTTCTTCATCCGTCGGATGCCCAGGCCCACGGTGAGGCCGAAGCCTTCGCCTTCGGCCATCTGGTGAAGCACCTCGATGGCGGCGTCGGCGGCACCGAAAGGTAGCTCCAGGCCGCCGGTACGTTCCTGGTTTAGGACACCCGCTTCGTAGCATTCCATAACGAAGGCCATGGCAGTGGCATAGGAAATGGTGTCAATGCCGTAGGTGTCGCAATAGTAGTTCATTTCGATGACCCACTCCGGGTCGAAGATGCCCATGTTGCTGGAGCCGCCCAAAGTTTCGTATTCGGGGCCATCGACCACCACGAACTTACCCTGATCTGGCCCGGTCTTGAGTTCAAAGCCTTCCACGGCTTTGGTGCAGGCCATATTGCAGCCCAAATAGCAGGCGTCGGGGACGCCCTGGGTGAAATACTTTTTGCGAAAGTGCGGCGAGGATATCTTTTCGGCATCGGGGTGATCGCCGAACTTGTAGTTGTTGACCGGCAACAGATCGTAGTCGTTCATGATTTCGACCAGATGGGCGGTGCCCACGATGCGCATTAACGCCTGCTGGTGATCGAGCAGGATCATTTCCCTGGTGACCACCTGGCCGGCCTTGCGGATGCGGGCCGGGTCGGCGGGGTGATTGGGATCGTCGACCATGGTGATAGCGCCGGTGGGGCAGATGTCAGCGCAGGCGGAGCAACCGGTGCACTCGGGGCTGATTTCGCCGAAGGGCTGGGTGACCTTACGGGTCGGGCCACGGCCTTCGAAGGCCAACACATTGTGCCACAAGCCCTCTTTGCATATGCGTACGCACAGGCCGCACAATATGCAGGCGTTCTCACTCTCGTTGCGATCGGGATGGGCAAAGCGCGGTTCTTCGACCCCGGCCAGTTTGGCCATGTTTTGGATGACTTTCACCTTGGGCCAGCGGGCCAGCATCATCTCCAGAATCACGCGCCGGGTACGCAGGGTGCGCTCGGATTTGGTAAACACCGTAACCGGCTTGTGCACCGGATAGTTGCACGCGGTTACCACCCGGCGGCGCTCGCCCTCGGCGATTTCCACGCTGCAAATCCGGCAGGCGCCGTAAGGTTCGAGCTGTTCGTTGTGGCAGAGAGTAGTGATGTAGACGCCGGCGGCTTTGGCGGCATCGACCAGGGTCGTGCCGGGCTCCACCTCTATTTTTTTGTCTTCGAAGCTGACTTCGATCATGTTTGGTTCCTCACTCGACCCGGACCGCGTCGAAGTTGCAGGCATCCAGGCAAGTACCGCATTGGATGCAGGCCTCCTGGTCGATGATGTGGACCTGTTTCAACTTGCCGGTGATGGCGGCGGTAGGGCAAGGTTTAACGCAGGCGCCGCAGCCGTTGCAGGTCTCGGTGTCTATGGTGTAGCGAATGAGCGCCTTGCAGGCGCCAGCCGGACAACGGCCGTCGTTAATATGGGCTTCGTATTCTTCCCGGAAGTAGCGCAGGGTGGACAGGACCGGATTCACCGCCGATTGGCCGAGGCCGCATAGCGATCCTTCTTTCATGGCCGCGCCCAGGTCTTCGAGCAGATCCAGGTCTTCTCTCCGGCCTTTGCCTTCCGTGATGCGGGTCAGCACTTCGTGCACGGCTACTAGGCCTTCTCGACACGGGGTGCACTTGCCGCAAGATTCGTCCATCAAGAAAGAAATAAAATAGCGGGCCACATCTACCATGCAGGTCCGATCGTCCATGACGATCAGCCCGCCCGAGCCCATCATGGAGCCAGCCTCTTGCAGGGTGTCGAAGTCGACGGCCAAGTCCAGCTGGGATTCGGGCAGACAGCCTCCGGAAGGCCCGCCACTTTGGATGGCCTTTAGTTTGCGCCCGTTGGGAATGCCGCCACCAATATCGTAGACGATCTCTCGCAGGCTGATACCCATCGGCACTTCCACCAGACCGGTATTGCAAACGTTGCCCACCAGGGAAAATACTTTGGTGCCCGAGCTGCCACCCCAGGGTGACTGCGACACATCGCCTACCCCAATGGCGGCAAACCACTCGGCGCCCTTGCTTACGATTGGGGGGATACTGGCCCAGGTCTCGACGTTGTTGAGCACGGTGGGGGCGTTGCGGAAACCGTATTCGACCGTATGGACATACTTGGCGCGGGGTTCGCCGGCTCGGCCTTCCATGGAGGCCATCAGGGCGGTCGATTCTCCACAAACAAAGGCCCCGGCGCCCTGGTGCACCTGGATGTCGAATTTCATGCCGCTGCCCATAAGGTCATCGCCCAACAGGCCCCACTCGCGGGCTTGGTCGATGGCCTTGTACAGGCGTTGCAAAGCCAATGGATATTCCTTGCGGATATAGACCAAACCTTCTTGGGCACCGACGGCCAGGGCGCCCAAGATCATGCCTTCGATCACGGCATGCGGATCGGCTTCGACGATGGAGCGGTCCATGAAGGCGCCGGGATCGCCTTCGTCGCCATTGCAGACGACATAGGCGGTTTCCTTGCGCTCCAGACTGGCCTGCCGGCAAGTTTGCCACTTGATGCCAGTGGGAAAGCCACCGCCACCACGGCCGCGAATGCCCGAGCGCAGGATTAGATCAATGAGGGCCTCGGCTTTGATGCCTTCGGCCAGGACTTTTTGCAGACCCTGGTAAGCGCCCCGGCGAATGGCGTCGGCGATGTCTTCTGGATCTAACCGGCCCCGGTTGCGCAAGGCGATGGTTTGCTGTTTGGCAAAGAACTGGATGTCCTTCTCCAGGGGAATGGCGCGTTCCCCTTTGGCCGCCCGATACATCAAGTGCTCGACCGGTTTGCCTTGGACAAAGTGTTGCTCGATTAACTCCGGAACGTGTCTTGCTTTCAGGTGTTGGTAGAAGATTCCTTCCGGTTGAACTACGCAGATGGGTCCGTGGGCGCAGAAACCATTGCAGCCGGTGGCCACCACCTTGAGTTCAGAGCTCAGCTCCCGATTGTCGATTTCTTTTTGCAGTACGTCACGAAAGCTAAGGGACCCAGACGACACACAACCAGTGCCGGCACAAACCAGCAAAATAGATTTGTAGGCAGCATGCTTCTCTTGGGCTTCGGCGGCGATGGCCGAAAGGTTTTCAATCGTTACCTTGGGCATCGCGCGTCTCCTTTTCCTGCGGGGTTTTTTTACGGTAGCGATCGAGCAGCTTTCCTACCTTGGCCGAGTCGAGCCCGCCTTGCAGCTTTTTGCCCACGGCCACCACCGGCGCCAGTGAACAGCAGCCGAGGCAGCGCACGCCATCGAGGCTAAACTGCAGGTCTTCGGTAGTGTCGCCCGGGCGCAGGTCCAATTCGCGGGAAAAAGCATCCATCACTCGCTGGGCTCCCTGCACATGGCAGGCCGTGCCGGTACATACCTGGATTGGAATCTCGCCCCGTGGTTGCAGCGAAAAGGCTTTGTAGAAAGTAGCCACATGATACAAACGCGCCATGTCAGTGTGGGTGGCCGAAGCGATTTGTTGCATAGCCGCGCGCGGCAGATGTCGGTAGCTTTCCTGAATGTCCTGCATCATTTCAATGACATATTCCGGGTTTTTGCCCCAACGATCGATGATGTCGCAAACTTCCTTGCGATCGACGACGATCTTGCTTGTCATGCCGTCCTCCTCGCTCAGGGCGATGCAATTTGCATCTGCCACTGCGGGCGATTCTTGGGTGACTTGGCCAACAATGCCTTGAGCTTCTTGTCGCGGAATACGGTGCCCAAGCCACCGCGACCGGCTTGTTTGAGACGGGGCAGGTCGCGTTTGTGGTCATAGAAGGAGAAGTTCAGGCAGCCGATCAAGGTATGCTCGGCACCCTTACCGGCCGAGACTACCGAGATGTGCTGCAATTCCTCGGGCGAGTCGGCATACATATGGTGCAACTGTTCGGCGAATTCAGCGCTGTTTATGGCTTCATGGGGTGCGCTCTCGACCGAAACTCGGTTGCTCTTGCCATCGATCACCACCAGCACGTCCTGGTCGGCTTTGCCCTGGATTTCAAGTGCGTCGAAGCCCGCAAACTTGAGCAAGGGGCCAAAGTGGCCGCCCACGTTGGAATCCATGACCGACCCGGTGGTGGGCGAGATGCCGGTGACCAGACTCTTGCCCGATCCGGAAAAGGAAGGCGTGCCGCCCAAGGGACCGGCCGCAATACAGATTTCGTTGCGCGGATCGTCCCAGGCAATGGGACCGTCTATGGCCTGCCACATCAGGAACAGGTCAAAGCCCTTGCCACCGGTAAACACGTCCTTCATGTACTGGGTAACAGGTTTGATTTCAATACGCATTTCGGACAAGTTGATGTAGAGCGTCCGGTTGGCGTAACCGCGTTCGAGTACAGCGGCTTCGAAGTCCAGGGAAGCCAGCACCTGGTGAGCTGCCTTCATTTCTGTCAATTCCATTTTCACCTCCCGATAGCTCGGGCCGTTAGTGGTTCCCCCATGTCTGACATATATGCCAAGAACTGCGCGCGGAATCAACTGAATCAAGCGTTGACTTGTCTCAGGTCTTCCTGCCAGGGCGATTGGTGACGGGTGTTGGTCAACCAGAGAAACATGGCCTGCATTTCTTGGAACTGGGTTTCGGCGATTTGGGATAGCACTGGATGAAGGGAGGACAATGCCTGTCCTTCCCAATGCACGGTAATCTGTAAGTCTTTTTTTGCGCTTGCCTGGTTGATATTTTCTAAGAAACTCTTTGTGTACTGTAGCGCCGTAGCCAGATGCTCTCGCCACTCTATCTGGGTGGGAATCTCTACGCTGTCGAGCCCCGTCGACCAGCACAACCAGGTTAATGCGCTCCAGTCGGCCCGGGCAAAGCGCAGCAGAGTGGGAACCTCCCAGGCCATGGCATCGAAGCTTTCATCGGCCATAATCGAATCGCCGGAGCTGCCGGCGTCGGTTTCGAATACCCTCAGTTCCACCGGACCGTCAGGCAGCAGATGCGAGAGAGTGGGCGGCAGCCAATCAGGGCGCTCGCCGATTTTCTTCCCCAGGGCCTGGCGAATGTAGGTCAGCCGGGTGGCATATTTTTGCAGGACTTCTTGGACGGCGGCCAAGTCTTGCTGGGGGCCAAGCGGCGCAGCCTCATCGGCAACGGTCAATTTGGTTTGCGCGGGCCAAAAGTCATAAACTGGAAAAAGAGCGCCGAGGTACCGGCTGAGAAACTGGGCTTTGTCCGGTTCGGCCGGTTCCAGAATCTCCGTATCCATTTTGGCGGCATCCCGGTTGCCCAGACTAATGTTAATCAATGCCCGAGTGTAGTGGTATTGGTGTCGATCGGGGTGGAGCAGGATGGCGGTGTTTACCAGGTCCATGGCCGCCCGACTTAGGGTGCCCTGATCCAGAGCCACTGCCAGGGTATGAAAGATGGCCCCCGGTTCAGCGCCGCGAATCAGTCCATGACTCAATGCTGTCAAAGAAGTGTTGGGCTCGGAGATCAGGGCATCGGTCAGCGAGAGGGTCGCCGTCTCGGAAAGAGGCACAATGGTTCGCTCTAACAGGGCATCGAGGGCATCGGTGCGTTGCTCGCTGGCAGCAGCCCGGGCCAGGGCACAGACCGCCTCGGCCACCCGGTGATCCCGAAGCAAATTGCGGCTAATTTCCGACCATTCTTGGGCGGTATGCCAGCGGTTGTTGAAGGCCTCGGAATCGAGCAGCCCCTTGTCGCTTGTCGGTAGTACCCCGAAATCGGTTTTGGCGATCATTTTGCCCTTGTGGTCGTGGAAGGACCAGGAACCGACCGAGATATCGCCTTCGATGTTGCCCCTTTCGATGCGGATGCGGCTGTCGGCATAGGTTGCCCTGAGCACGATTCCTTGAAAGGGGCCCGAGCGGATCCCTTTTCGGTACTGGGAGACGCTGTGGGGATTTCCTTTCTCAAAGGTTTTGACTAGACCATGGTAGTGGCCCAGCTCGTACTCAGCTTCCTCGATGAGCTCGCCGGCAAGGTTCCAGGTACGCCATTTTCCGTTTCGTTGGCTTTCCGCATTGTAGTTGCCCGCGTCCCACTGTTGTTTGTTATCGTGATACTCGGCTTCTTCGGGAACTGTTTCGGGACGCTCGAGAGTGGGTGCCATAGACAATCCTTTTTGGGCTACGGTAAATCTTTTCTTGAAAAATATCCGTGGACCGTTCGCCTGTCAAGGTTCCTAACCACGGGTCCAGGGCGGTGGTTTCATAATTCTGTTGTGATTCCATTGGGTCAGGCATTAGACTGGGGGCATATTAGGATGGGAAATAGTGAACTGAATCTATGCCGACTTTGGGACAAATGTTGGTCAAGGATGGGGTATGTAGCCAGGCGCAGGTGGATGAAGCCATGCGTTACCAGGTGATCCTCGGCGGTCGCCTGGGGACCAATCTGATGGAGTTGGGTTTTATCGATGAGGAGACCTTGGCCAAGTACCTGGCCTCTCAGAAGCGAGTTCCCGCGCTTCATGGTGACATTCGACCAGCCAAAGACGTGTTGGCTTTGCTGTCGGCAGACGTCGTCGACCGATGCAATGCCATTCCTTATATTCGTGAAAAGAAGCGGCTGCATGTGCTATGCCTTGATCCGCATGATTTGGGTGTCTTGGATGAGATCTCGTTTGCCACCGGCCTGAAAGTATCGCCCATTATCGTGCCGGAGAGCCGCTTTCTACAGTTGTTACAGGCATACTACGGAATCGAAAGAGAACAACGCTACCTGGCCCTGGTAGACGATGATTTTGCCGGCAAGTCTCTCGACGATCTGTCGACCTTCATGCCCACCCGTACCTACGAGGCGGCCGAAACCAAGGTGATGCAGGATAGTGCCTTTGAAAAGCACTTTCACCAGTGTGACGGTTATGAAGATCTGGCCCATTTGTCAGGGTCAGAAGAAGAGCCAAAGGCGGCGGCCGCGGAGCCAAACGAATCCGGCGCGCCGGTGATGGGTGTCTTGGAGAAGGCCGCCGAGGACTACTCCGCGAGAATGCCCGATGATCTGGAGACTTTTGCTACCCCCATTCCCGAGTTGGCTGAAAGCGAAATGGAAATGGTTGAGGAGCCGGCGCCGGCGGTCCCGAAGGCCCCGGATGCCGACTCCGTCTCTCCCCCAGTCTCTCCACCAGAGGCGCCGGAGCTGGAGGAGGAACTACCCAGCTTTTCACCCTACGATACCACCGAGGTGCAGCTGCCGACCCAATCGGAAACAGACGTGGCCAAGCTGCCTGCCTTTGAGGATTCGGACGATTCGATTCCCATTTTTGTCGAGGAAGGAGACGTTCCCTTCTTGGATGAAGACGACATGGAGGTCGTGGAAGACTCTCCTCCTGAGGCCTGCGCGGCGCTGGCCGAAGAACCCGTCGATCTCAGCCCGCTTTCCTTTGCCGACGCCTCCGAGATGCTAGCCGATGTGCACGATCGCAATGCCATCGGCCGGGTAGTGCTACGCTGTGGCTTGTCTTCTTTTAGTCGCTGCATGCTTTTTACCGTGCATCGCGGTGTGGCCATGGCCTGGGACGCCTTGGGTGAATCGGTCGACCAGGAGATGTTTAGGCGCTTACTCATTCCCTTGAACCGCCCGTCTGCCTTCCAGACCGTGGTTAACAATCGAGCTCATTACTTGGGTGCCTTGCAGAAGAACAAGACCAATATTCAGTTTCTAAAAGTCATGGGCAAACAAATTCCCTCGAGCGTGTTCATTATGCCCATTTTGGTGCGCGAGCGGGTCATGAACCTGCTCTACGGAGACAACGGGCACCGGCAGCACTGCTCCAACGACGTCGGTGAGCTGCTCATCTTAGCCCAACGAATTAGTCACTCTTATGATCAGTTAATTAACGAAAAACTGGCTAGAAAATCCGGTTCAGGGTCTATCCCCCAAAATAGGTAATCCGCAGGCAGTTTTGGGTCGTGCCTAGGACCTGGGCGCAACCCTCTGAACAGTGAACAACTCTCGGAATCATAAACCTTTTCATAGTCTACCTCCTTTCTAGATTATAATTATAAGGGACTTTTCTTGAAGGTCAAGTCCCTGGCAGTCAAGATTGACTTGCCCAGGATCTTCGCTTGGAGATTTTTGCTTAGGAATAACGCTTAGTTTACTACTTTTCCGAACAAAAAGATAGCGGCTGGTATTTACGTAGACCATTTAGGTTCTATATTTTATGTCAAATGGAATATTACTGTGATAAAATAATAAGTATAGGGCATACGCGGAGAAGGACATGAGCAAGAAAGACCAAGACCGGGATTTGGATCTGGAGTTGGAACTCGACTCCAAACAGAGCCGGCGAAAGATGCTCAAGAAATTGGCTTATCTGGCCCCGATAGTCAGTAGTTTGGTTCTCAGCCAGAATGCCGCTGCCGCGCCCTCTTGCCCTGGTCAGTGTCCTGCCCAGTGTTCTCCTTTGTGTACCCCGATTTGTGCGCCCAATAAGTGAAGCAACTTGCTTCTTGTCCCTGGGCAATGTCAAAATGTTCCTATCATGGAAAAGGCACTGAAGCCTGCGGAATCTTGGAAATACGTCGAAGGAGCGGTCAACTGTGCTTTTTACCAGGTACCAGGCACCCGCATCATGCAATTGAGCGGGGAAATGGCCGCGGTGACCCGCAAACTGGCGCGGGGACTTTCTTTGGCGGAAGCAGCGGCGGATATCCAGCCCTTGCCCAAACGCCAGGAAATCCTTTCGGCCCTGCACAAGCTTCCCTGTTTGATTGGATCAGAGGAATTGGGGCTGGTTTGGCCCAAAGAGGTAGGGAAGCGGCCTGCGGCGGGTATTGAGCCCACGGGCGCTTTTTTGGAGTTGACGGTTCGCTGCAACCTTCGTTGTGTTCACTGTTATGCTGAGGCGGGAACTTTGGAATCTTCCGCCCAAGAGTATTCGACCGCCGGCTGGATTGGCGTTATGGAGAAGCTCCGGGCCGAGGGATTTGCCGGGGTGGTGCTGACCGGTGGCGAACCCCTGGCCCGCAAGGATTTTGTGGAATTGTTTCAGCGGGCGGTGGATCTTTTTCCGGGCCAAGTGACGGTATTGAGTAACGGGGCGCTGATCAACGAAGAGATCTGCGATTTGCTGGTCGCGCATCGGCCGGGCCTGAGTTTATCCTTCTACTCCGACGATCCATTGCTGGCCGATAAGATGACCGGAGTCAAAGGAACCTGGCAGAAGGTGGTCCGTGCCATTAAGCTCATGCTGCGCAAGCAAGTGGTCTTTGCCATAAACATCGTTCTCTTACCCGAAAACAGCGATGGCTTGCCGACCACCCGGAAGTTTCTGACCGATTTGGGTGTTGATCCTGAGAGGATTCGAGCCAATCCGGTATTGCCCTCCGGTCGCGGCTGTGCTGCCAACACTGATATCCGTTTGCTCCAGGCTGACTTTCCCCACCAGCCCATGCAGCACTTTGTCTCTCGCGGGGCAGAGCACCTGGAATGTCCCACTTGTTGGCGCGGGCAGTTGACCGTGACGCCGACCGGGGAGGTCTTGTTTTGCAATATGCTCCGGGATCTCCCAGCCGGCGAGCTGGCGCGCCAGGATCTTTCCCAAATCATTGGTTCCCAACATTGCCAATCGACCTGGGCCATCACCCTGGATGATGTCGAGACTTGCCGGGAATGTGAATTGCGCTTTGCCTGCTATGATTGCCGGGCGGCGGCCCGCATGTTGACCGGTGATCTCTATGCCCGCAATCCTTTGTGTCTTTACGATCCTTTGCAAGGAACCTGGCGCATGGCCACCCACGTCTGGGAGCGCTCGGACACCGATGCTGACTATAAACCACGGGCAGCCAAGAATCTCAGCGCCGAAAAGGTCGGCGATGAGATCATCGTGCGCGATTTGGACCAGGACAATGTCTTTTCGCTCAACCCGGTAGCGGCACGCATCTGGTCTCTTTGTGATGGCAGCCGCTCTATGCCGGACATTGCCCGTACCCTCCATGACGAGTACGATGCCGATCTGGATCGCCTTCGCCAAGATGTTCAGACCACGGTGGCTTATCTTAAGGAGCGGGGGCTGCTGGAATAATGGAACTGCGCCGCTATCTAAAGATTGGTGAGGTGCGGGTAAAGCTGCTGACCCAGGACGAGCCACAGGTGGTGGAAGTGATAGCCGCCGCCTATGCTGCTTTTCGGGCCCGGCCCGGCAAATGTCGGTGGCAACTCGAGGTTGCTCGGGCCGGCAAGCGTTTTGCTATCATTGACGAGACCGGGGCCGAATACCGGGTCAATGATGCGCACAATGCCTGGCTGGCGGTAGACCGGCTGCTACGGCAAAAGGTGGTGGCCCATGAAGGGCAAAAGGCGGTCTTTTTTCACGCCGGAGCGATGGCGGCCGTCGGTGGCAAGGCAGCATTGCTACTGGGCGAATCGGGCCAAGGCAAGAGCTCTCTGGTCTGCGCCCTGGCTGCCGAAGGTCTACGTTTTTTCGGTGACGAACAAGTGCGCCTGGGTGATGACAAACAGTTACATGCCTACCCGCGCTTGCCTGAAGTCAGTCCCTCCATGGCCCAGCGTCTGATTGCCCACTGGCCCCAGCTGCGGCCTATTTTTGCCGGTGAAGAACACAGCGATTTCGTCCAAATCCCCGCCGACGGCATTGCCCGGCCCGACGAAGCCGCAGAGATTTCAGCCGCGGTATTCATTGATCGAATCCAGGACCCGAGCACGGCGGTCGAGTTTCAGGCCCTAAAGGCCAGCAACTCCATTCCCCGCCTGGTACGATCCTCTTTCAACTGTCATCGCTTTGGTCCGAAAGCCTGTATGGATTTTATGGCAGACCTTGTCGAAGGCCGCCAGGTACTTCATCTGCGCTATCACGATCTATTTTCCCAATCCCGACAAATTGCCGAGGGTCTCAAAAACTACCTGCGTTGACTTGGCATTTGGCACCACTTCCGTTATTTTCTTACTAAGTTTGAAACCTTAAACACATCTGGGGCGTAGGAACACGAGTGCGAACTATACCGCCTTTGGGAGGTTAATATGGGTTGTCTGCGAGCTATGTGGCGTAACTATTTGATAGTACTTGTGTTGTTGTCATTGGGCTGCTTGGGGTGTCCGGGCAACGGGGATTTGGTGGCGCCGGAGGGCGGGGGCGAGGGAGCGATAGCGCTTGGCCAGGAGCCGGAAAGGGATGAGCCGCTTGTGGAAGTGGTTTGGGCCGGGAAATTTGACCAGGCCTGGAAGGACTACGAC
>JAUVBB010000019.1 GCA_030591445.1 Deltaproteobacteria bacterium
ACCATAGCCCTGGAGGGTGGCGCGCGGAGAGGTGATCATCAGCCGGCCGTATTTGCACACGGCGATGGTGCCGCTGGTGGCGATTTCTTCCTCGGTTAGCCCGGTCAAATCGGCCAAGGCCGCCGAGTCGGGCAGCACTTCGACCAGAATGGGCAGCTCGGGTTGGTGACCCAGATCTTCGCCCACCACTTTGATGGTCTTGGCCACGGTCTCGAACAAGTAAGGCACCAGGATTTCGTCGGCACCGGCCCGTCGCAGCACGACCGCGCTGCCGTCGGGGCTGGTCTCCCGTTCCCATTCTTGGGAGATGCGGGCCGCATTGCGGATCAAGCGGCTGCGTTGGTCACGCTCGGCCCGCCGACCGAAGGCGGCCAGGGCTCTTTCCAGCAGTTCCCCGGCCTCCCGGTGCTCGGCAAAGTGGAACTTCACCCAGGCGGCCGCCATTTGCACGGCGGGCAAATCCGGATGGGAGGCCAGCAGGCGCTGGGCCAGCTTACGGGCCGCGTGGAACTGCCATGTCGAGAGCAAGAGATCGATGCGGGCGACCGATTGACTTAGCTCATCGGCGGTGTCGGCGGCAGCCTTTCTAAGCCCGCCACCGGCAGTGCTTAGCAAGATCAGCAGGGCCATGCTCGCGCCGAATTTCATCGTACCAGCTCCTCATAGTATCGTCGCACCTGCTCTTGAAAATCCTCGGGCACCGGATCTTTCATGCCTTCAAGTAGTGCCTTGCGAAAGGCTTCCGGAGGTTGGTAGTCATCCGGGGAGGGGATCTCGATATCACGCTCCTGGTTCCGGCCCATCGAACCGCCCGAACCGCCCATGCGACCCATGGCCCCACCCATCGGCATGGGCATGCCGCCCCCGCCTTTTTTGCAGCTTTTCTCCAAGGATTTTCGTACCGCTTCCAGCTCCATGAGGGCGCTTTGCTGGTGGGGGTGGGCTTGATCGGGCCGGCGATCGTCCAAAGAAGAGCCGGCCCGCCGCATCAGGTTTTGGCCCCGAAGCATGCGCCCCATGGCGTCCTTGCCGAAAAGCGGTGCCTGATCATTGATTTGGCGCATTTGTTGCCTGAGCTTTTGCACCCGAGACTCAAGCGCGGCTTGCTGGCCGGACATGCGCCGCAGTTGTTGCCGCTGGCGCTTCGACAAGTGTTTATCGGGATCTGGCAATAGCTTCTTGAGTTCGGCCAAAATTTCCTTGCTGCCGCGATGGGCGCGACCGATGGCTTCGCGCTGGGCGGTAAGTTTCTTCTTTCCGCCGCTCATGGACCGGTTGGGAAAGCGCAGGCTGAGCTTGATATCTTGGAGCTGCATGGCTATCGCCTCGGTAAGTTTGGCGGCGGCGTCAGTAGAGGCACTGATGTCAGTCGCCGCCAAGGCCATGTCCAGCAAGCGGATATGTTGCAAGGAACGCTCTTTCATCTTGCCCGTGAAGGCATCCAATAGCCCGTCGGGACTTTGTTCAATATCGGTCCGAACCTTTTCCAGCTTCTTTCTCAAGCGGGCAAAAAGCCGTTTCAACAGGGCGGCTTCTTGCCCGGGAATCTGTTCAAACAGGTCTTTACGCAAGGCATCGGTCTGCTCGGCCAGCTGCCGCTGTTGGCTGCCAATCTGGTTTAACTCGGCCAGGGTTTTGGCTACTTGCTGCGCCAACTCGCGATACTTGCCCTCTCCATACTGGGCCCGGGTTTGATCGAGGGATTTTTGCAGCTCGTTGAGTTGCTTTTGCAATCGATCGAGCTCGGCCATGGCTTGGTCCATTTTTCCTTCGCGCATCATGGCCTGCATGCGATCGAGGGCGCCCATCATGTCCCGATCCGAGAGCATTTTGCGCAGGGCATCCGGATTCAAGTATTCGTCGCGGATGCCCTTGACCACTTCTTGTTGCCGGGCCAGTAGTTCGGCCACCTTCTCCTTGAGGCGGGCAATCTCGGCCTCGATCTGGCGCCGCGCCTCGTCGCTGGGCGCCTGTTGGTATTTTTTCATGAGCTCGGCCAAGCGATCCCGGGTATGGCTCAGATCGCGAGCCAGGCGGTCCAGATCCTGCAGGCGAACCATGTCGAGCAAATCCTCAAGATACAGCACATCTTGTTCCAGGATGCGGATGCGCTGCGCTCGGTGCCAGGTCAGCCGGCGCAAGATGTCCTGCTTGGAGTCAGCGCTGAGCACGCTTCTCTTGAGTAAGAGAACCAGTCTTTGTTGCAGAGAGGAAACTCTCTGTTGCACGTGGCTTAGCGTTTGCACCAAAGGGGGATAGGCGAGATCGTCTTTGTGTAATTCGGCGCTTATACTTGCCACCGTGGCCAGGAAAATCTCCGTGCTTTGGTATATTTTTTGGTAGGGAAGGAGGTCTGTCGGCGCCGGTTTGCCGGCGGCCGGCTCGAGATCCAGATTGTCGGCCAGATTGCTGAGCAGGCCTTCCCAGACTTTTTGCACCTTTCCCATCAGCTGACCATGATGTTCGGCGGCGGAAAAGACCTTCAGGTTGCAGGTGGTCGAGCGCCCGATCTTGGGGCCCAGCACGGTGTCATTGTCGCTGGCCTCGATGTGGAATTGCACTCGCTGGCCAGGCTCTAGCTCTAACTTGGCAAGATCCCAACGGAAAGAACGACGGCTGCTTTTGTGCCCGGCGCTAGAGGGCCGGTGCAAGATGCGCTTTTGTTCCCCTTCGGCTTTGCCGGTCACCCGCCACACCAACTGCACCTGGCCGATACCAAAATCGTCGCGGGCGTCGTAGAGGATGGTGACTAGCTCTCGCTCGCCGACCACCCGGTCTTCGGCCGGTTCGGACAGGCGGACCTTGGGACGGCGGTCGGATTCCAGAGTGATGGGGTGGCCGCGGGCTTCGACCCAACTACGCCCCTTGCTATCTTCCAAAGCGAACCGGTATCGCGATGCTTTCATCACCATCAAGTCGGTCGAGAGCCAGTGCTGGTCTTGCACAGCCAGGGGCAGGGTTTCGGTACCAAGATGCAGTTTTGCCTGTTTGATCGGTCGGTCGGTCCGGGATCGGAGGGTGACCCGGGTTCCCGGCAAGGCCAAAATGGCGCCGTCGGTGCCTTCCATGCTGCGCTCGGCTCGGGCCGTGTAGGCTGGGTAGTGATAGGTAAGCTGAATGTCGCCAATCCAGGAGTTTTCGAGAGTTCCGCTTGCGGGCAAGCCGGCAGCTTGACTCCATAATGATTGCCAGGCTCGATTCAGGGAACTCGGCGCCAGGCTGGCCCAAAGAATCATTACCGCTAGTAATAGGCCAGAGGCCAGCGCGTTGGGCCACAGTCTGCGGCTGGGGAGAATTTGTTGCGGTCGCAGCTCACTGAGGCCTTGGGCCACGGATTCGATGTGCGCGTCGATGAGCTCCAGACTCATGGAGGGGGCATCGCTTTGGTTTTGCTTCCATTTTTCGAGCTGAACGGCACTGACCAGATCGAGACTGCGCGCGTCCGTAAGCTTTCGTTCCAGCTCCAGACACCAGGCCGAATCATGGCGAAATTGCCACCAGGGGCGCAGGCCATAGCGTCCCAGCAAGGCCAACCCGCCCACTGCCGACAGGGCAAACAGGGCCAGACGCCACCAGGCCGCTTGCTTCGAGCTGGGCAAGATCAAGCTACTGGCAAGTAAAACCAGGGCAAACAGGCACAGCAAGAGGCTCAAGCCCACGGCCGACTCTTGCCATAAGAGCCGGCGCCGGCTACGGTGCAGAAATCCATGAATCCTTACGCTGTTATTCATCTTCTCCAAGCTACGGACTGGTCCTGATTCTGTCAAGGCTGCCAATGTCTTAGCATTTTCGTCTTTTGCTTGCCTCTACTTGCGTTGGGCTGTTACCATATGCCCAGAAAGCATAGGGAATCAAAGGGATAGGGTCATGAATATCAAGACCTTTTCGTGCGTCTTACTTTTTGGAGCTGGAGCGAGTATCTTTGGCCACAACAGATGAACAACAACTGGTTCGCCGCGCTCGCCGCGGAGACGAAGAGGCCTTCCGGATGCTGGTGGAAAGGTATAGGCGCAAAGTGTTCTCGATTGCCTACGGCATGGTGCGGGATCCCGAGGCCGCCCTGGATATTTCCCAGGAGGTGTTCATCAAGGTGCATCGATACCTGGGTGGTTTTCAGGGTAGCTCCAGTTTTTACACCTGGTTGTATCGCATCGTGGTCAACCTCTCGATTGATCACCTGCGCAAACACGGAAAACGGGACATGGTTGATTACGACGACATGCTGCAGCGGCGAGAACCCAACGAAGTGGAAGAACGTATTGTTCCCACTTACCAGGGCGCCAATCCACTCAAGGAAGTGGACCGCAAGGAGCTCGGGCAGCATATCGCGACCGCCATGGAAAGCCTCAGTGAAAAGCACCGGGTGGTGCTGTTGCTTCGAGAGGTCGAGGGGCTCAGTTACGAGGAAATTGCGCGCACACTCAAGACCCACAAGGGCACGATCATGTCTCGTTTGCATCATGCGCGTAAAAACTTGCAGCTGGCCTTACGCGATTACTTGCGCGAACGAGGAGAGCATACCGCCCTGGTCGGTAAGCAGGGTGAGGATGAGGAACCAGGGCGAAGGGCCGCCAAGTTGGTCGAAGGTCCAGGAGCAGAGTCATGAAGGAGCAATGTCAACAAGTCCGGCTCGAAAGTTATCTGGATGACGAGTTGGGTCAGGAGCAAAAGAGACAGGTGGAAGAACACCTAATCGATTGCGCGGCTTGCCGTGACCAAGTGCAGCTGCTTCGACTGCAAGCAGATGTCTTGCGGGACGAGATTGCCCAGGTGGCCGACGGTATCGACTTTGCCGGTTTCGAAGATCGCGTTCTGGCCGGTGTTCGGGCCGCTCGCCCGCCTTCCTGGGCAGAAAGCTCTGTGTTTTGGTTGCGGGGATTTTTGCGCCAATACCGCGCGGTTTGGGTCACTTCACTGGTTACCGCAGCGGTTTTGCTGGCGGTCTTGGTGCCATGGTTGGCGGGGGCGCCGGCCGGACCAGGCCCCGACTTGCGCACGGCGCAAGTTGACAATGAAGCCATCATCGATGCCATGGAATATACCGGAGATCGCTCCATGGTTTTTACGGTTTCTAAAAACAACACCACCGTCATCTGGCTGTACGACTTTGATCAAGTCGATCCAGCAGCAGCTGAAGGAGACGCGATATGAGTCGACCGGTACTGGTCATTCTGGCGGCACTGACCCTGGTTTGGAGCTTTGCTGGCTTGGCAGTGGCCGGCGAATCGGACAAAGGCCAAGCCCAGGTTGACTTGAGCATTCGCGTTATCTATGCCGCCAAGTCGCAAAGCCCGTCGGTCGATCCCGCGCTCGCCGACATCCGGGATGAACTCAAAGACCTGCCGGCCTCCAAGTTTCGCTTGCTCGATCGTCTCCAGGCGCAGGTGGACATCAAGGGAACGGCAGAGCTTCAGCTGCCCGGCGATCATGCCATCGCCGTGCGTTTTTTGGGCATCGATAAGTCGAAGGGAAAGCAGATGTTGTCCTTGCAGCTGTCGATGAAACCGGCCTTGAAGATTAGTTTGCGTCTGGCCGACGGGGGTCGAACCCTGCTCGGTGGGCCCAAGCACCTGGACGGAAAACTGGTTTTGGACATATCGGCCCAGTTGAAGGAGGCCAAAAAATGAAGAAACTACAGCTGGCAATTGCCGGAGCGACCCTGTTTTTGGCATGGCCCGCCTGGGCCATAGATGCCCAAGCTATCAAGGGCGCGGTCGGCGCGCCCCAATCCGACACCATGGGTCAACTGGGTGGCGACCTGAATTTTGGCATGATCGACGGCGATTTGTTCACTACCATCAACCTGGATTTCGCCCTCGACCTGGGCAAAATCGGCTTTGGGGTGCGCGTGCCCCTGCGCATTCGGGTCATCGATGAAGATCCACAAAACGAAGAATCCGCCTCGGTGTTTCGTAAAGAAGACTGGGATGAGTTTGCCGATTACCTGAAAATCATCCGCTACTTTCGCTATGGGCACAAAGGCGAGATCGTCTACCTGATGCTGGGCGATTTGCCCGGAGTAAGATTGGGTCATGGCACCATCGTCAACCGCTATTACAACAATGTGGATATGGACCATTACAAAATGGGCCTGGCCATCGATATCAATACCGACTACGGTGGCGTCGAGACCCTGATCAACCATCTGATTGACCCCAACCTCATCGGCGGGCGGGCTTATTTACGGCCCTGGTCTCTGATCGATCCCGATGCCTATCTCAACAACCTGGCCCTGGGTTTCTCCATGGTAACCGATTTCCAGGCACCCTATGAGCTGGTGCCGGGCGCCACCGAAGGCACTTACGAGGTCGAGGACGGCTATCCCAAAGTCGCTGCCGACCAGAGCGCTACCGTCATTGGCGGTGATATCGAATTTCAGGTGCTCAACACCAGCCTATTGTCCATCACGCCCTATATGGATCTCAACAGCATTTTGGGCGCCGGTACCGGCTATCACGCGGGCATCTTGAATGTTTTTCATGTGCCGGTTATTTCTTTGGATTTGCAAGCCACGATTGAATACCGTTACTTCACCGGTGACTACATCCCGACCTACTTCAATAGCTATTACGAGATCCAGAAGTTTGCCTTTCCCTATCGCAATGAGACTTTGCAACAAGACTTGGTCGAGCCCAAACGGCGGGTCCTGGATCAGATGGACGGCAAGGGCCTCAACGGTTACTTCGCCGAAGTGGCTTTTCGTTTCATGAATCTCTTTACCATCGGGGCCAGCTTCGACGATTACGACGGGCTCTACAATTCGAACTTGCGCGCCTATATCGACGTGCCCGCCTTGGAGATCATCCAATTTGGCGCCTATTACTACAAGCACAACTTCGAAGGGGCGGACAAAGCCTTTACTTTCGACGACAAGAGCCTGGTGCTGGTGGAAGGCAAGTACCAGATCAACTCCTACTTGTATCTGGTGGGCCAGTACTGGCGAATTTGGCAGCTAAACAACGACCCGGCTGACGAACAATATGGTCAGTACCAGGCCATCGACGACTGGTCGATGGGAGTGGGCATGAGCTATAATTTCTGAGCAGATGTCCATTCGGCTCCCACCCCGTGAGGCGCTTCGCCTCTTTCCGCTAGCCTTGCTGATCGCTTTATGTTTGTTTGCCGTCGGCTTCTGGTCGACGCGCGCCGGTCAAGAGCCCGCCACCGAGGATTATCAGCAGATCGCCCAAATTGTGCGCGCGCAATGGACGGAGGGGGACGTACTGTCGGTTCGGCCTTGGTGGGCCGCGCGCATTCGACAACAGCTGGGAGATTTGACCTTTGTCTCGGTGCGGAATCTGGCCGGCGAAGATTGGTCCCGCTTTGCTCGCTTGTGGGTGGTGCTGTTGCCGGGGGCCGAACTTTCCGGTCCCTTTGCCGATGCATCTGTTTCTCTGGCGCAGGAGTTTACGGCCGGAAAGCTACGCTTGCGTCGATATCAGCTGGCCAAAAGAGCAGAGGTCCTCTTCGATTTTCGGGCCCAGCTCCAGCGGGCCAAGGTGCGTATGCGCAAGCAGCCGGCGGCCGTGGCTTGTGACCGTTGGCGGGAAAACCGTTGGATTTGTAGCCGGCATGACTGGAATTATGTGGGTCGCATCACAGTCGAGCTCGACCGTGACCCCCGGGAGGTGATCTGGGCGCATCCGGCGGATGATCCCCTGGAGATTGAGTTTGACGGGGTGCCGGCCGGACGCGAACTGCGGGTTCATACCGGCTTTACGCCGCCGGCGGCCCGGGCAGCCGGCGGAACGCCGGTCACCTTGCAGGTGCTGGTAAACGGCAAGGAAATCGGCCGGGTGGTACAGGACAACCAGAGCGGTTATTTTCTCCACCGCTGGGATATCAGCGGTTGCGGTGCCGGTCCTCATCAGGTGACCTTCGTGGTCACGGCTCCCCATGGCGGTATGCGCCACTTTTGTTTTGACGGCGAGGTGCGCGGATGAAGTTTGTCGCTCGCCATGGCACTGGTTTTCTCGCCTTGGGCCTGGGGTTTTTGGTCTTTTGGTTCGTTTTTCTCCATGCCGATCGCGTGGGCTATACCCGGGACGAAGGCTATTATTTTGCCGCCGCCGAGCGCTATGCGGGCTGGTTCAAGGAATTGGGCTCTGATCCCGGCCAGGCTTTGAGCGCGCCTAGCATCGAAAAATATTACCAGACCAACAAGGAGCACCCGGTGCTGGTGAAAAACTTGATGGCCTTGAGCTATCTTTGTTTCTCGCCCCAAAGAGTTTCCTATCAAGCGGGGCAGGCAGCCCCGGAGTTGGGTTCTTTTGCCCGCGCCATGCGCCTGCCGGCGCATTTGTTTACCGCTCTGGGAGCGGCCCTACTATTTCTATTGGGCAGCTCGTTGGCCTCGCGCCGGGTGGGTCTTTTTGCCAGTTTGGCCTTCTTGCTGGCCCCGCGCCATTTCTATCACGCCCAGCTTGCCTGTTTCGACATGCCGGTGACCGTGCTCTGGTTGGCCACGGTGATGGCCTATCGCCGCAGCCGACATTCGCTGGGCTGGGCAGTGGCCACGGGGCTGATTTGGGGTTTGGCTATTGCGGTCAAGCACAATGCCTTTTTCTTGCCGCCCTTGCTGGTGCTGCACTGGTTGTGGGCAGAGGGTAAGAGCTTCTCCCTCTCCCGCCAGGGCTTTCGCATGCCCCGCATTCCGCTGGCTTTTCCGGCCATGGCCCTGCTGGGCCCGCTGGTTTTCTATTTGCATTGGCCGCTGCTTTGGCATCAACCCATTGAGCACCTGCAATGGTATTTTGGCTTTCACCTGTATCATGTAAATTACTACTGGGAGTATTTCGGCACCCTGCTGACCGATGCTCCCTTTCCCTGGTTGTATCCCTTTGCGGTCACCGCCTTGACCCTGCCGGCGCCTACTTTGCTGCTGGGGCTGGGCGCTTTGCTGGCCATGGCGGGTGGGCGCTTGCGCGGCTATTTTTGTGCCCTACCGGCAACTTCGCCAACGGGCGTGCTGGGCCTGGATGTTTTTGACCGCCGTTTGCTGATTCTCAATGCCTTGGTTCCCGTGCTGATCATTGCCCTGCCCGCGGTGCCCATTTTTGGCGGCATGAAACACTGGCTGCAGGCCATGCCTTTTTTCTGCTTGTTGGCCGGCCTCTGTCTGGAACGATGGTTGCGCGCCTTGCCGCAGGGGAGCCGCCCGCGTTTGGCTTTGCCGCTACGTTTTGCCGCCGTGGCTCTGCTGGCCCTGCTGCCTTCCCTGCTGGGTTTGATTCGGGTCGGGCCCTACGGATCCTCCTTTTACAACTCCCTGGCCGGTGGAGTAGCCGGCGCGGCCGATCTGGGCATGCAAAGGCAGTACTGGTCGGACAATGTCACCGGGGTTTTTCCCTGGCTGAACCAGAATTTGCCCCGGGGCAGCCGGGTGTATTTACACGAGGTCAATGGCGAGAGCGCCCATGCCTACCGGCGCGATGGCTGGTTGCGCGCCGATTTACGCACGGTCTGGAACCCGGATCACGCCGATGTCAGCGTGATTCAGTACCACCGAGAATTCGTCGATGCTGAGTACCGCGTTTGGAATAAATTGGGTCACAAGCAGACTATGTACGGATTCTACCTGGAAGAAGTGCCGATGGTATTGGTCTACTCAAATCAAGAACGGGATTAGGCGCTTGGTCTTGCGGGAATATGCTTGGTAAACCTCGCCGAACTCGTCACCCAGCATTTTTTCTTCTACCCGGATGCGATAGGCCAAGGCGGGGATGCCCACAAAGAAGAAGACGCTATAGGCCAGGGCACTGGCAAAAAGGGTGATGAAGCCGAGATTGATAAAGAAAAATCCAGTATAGGCCGGGTGGCGGATGAGCGAATAGAGGCCTTCTTGTATCAGCTGATGTTCCTCATGCAAGCGCACGCTGATGGTGAAAAAGCGGCCCAAGCTGCGAATGGCCGTTACCCGGATGAATTGCCCAGCCACATACATGGTGGCACCCGCGGCAATCCACCACCAGTTCCATTCAAAAACTATCCATTCGGGATGATTGACTTGCAACCAGGGTCGAATCCAGTAGAAGTCTATCAGTCCCAGGAAATAGGCAAAACCAAAACCCACCCACATCCAGGCCGCTGAACGCTTGTCTTTGCGTTCGCCGCCGGCGTCGGGTGCCTGAAAGATTCGCTCGACCAGCAGTTGGAGGGCAAAGAGCAGGATGAAGACACTGCCGGGGACCTCGGAAAAGAGGCGACGCGGTCCACCCACCAGCAAAGCAAAGAACATGCCGGCGATAATGACCCGAAACGGGAGCATAATCAGCCGAAATTTCTTCAGTTTTGCTAAATCTTCGGGAGTAAATTTGTATTCCGCTTCTTCCTTCTCCATGTTCTCCGCCATTTCTCAGCCCCCAGCAATTTACGCCCGGGCAGTATGGCCCAAATCGCCCAATCTGGCAACCGTGTTCCTTCTTAGGGCAGAGGAACGAAGTCCTTGGGGATGAAATCGCAACTGTAGTCTTCCAGGCAAAGCTCATCGGAGATGATGCCCTCTTGGAAATAATAGCCCATCATGTTGAGAAAGAAGCTGTCGATATCGAACTGTTTGAAAGGGGCGGGTACCCGCAGGCCGTGTTGACCGCTAGGCAGGAGATAGGCGAAGCGGACGCCGGCGAAGGGACGGCCCTGGTCATCGTAGCGAGTGGCGCGCAAGGGTTCTGGAGGCGAGGGGGCGTCATAGGCGTCTTGGTTGCGATCGAGATCGTCCGGGTCGGCCAGGATGTTGGGATGATCCGGGAAACGGTTTAGTTTTTCCAGGCCTTCGCCGACATAATAATCGAACAAAAGCTGATGTTCGACCATGCCGTCCTGCCGCCGATGCGCGGCCGGCACGGGGTCGGGAGACAGCGGATCGAAGCGCAAGAGCCCGGCCGCCCGGGCCAGACTAATGCCGGTGTTGATGGGTACATTCATGTCGCCGATGGTGAGCACCAGCAGGAGTCGATCGCGAGCGCGCCCGACCCAGTTGATGGGGTCGGCCGGGTCGAAGATGAGCTGGGTCAGCTGCAGCAGGCGGCGAAGGTCGGGGGTATTGCGACGCAAGCCAAAGCCTGCCACCAGACCCACCATTGGATCGCCGGCAAGCAACGCAATGCCGTGCCAGGTCATATCTTGTTGGAGCCGGTCAATTTTGTGCTTACGGCTACCGTCAGGCGACTGCCAGCTAAGCACCAGCCGATCGCTGGCCAGCAAGGATTGGCGGCGGGCCTCGGCGTCCGGTGCGCTCAGGTCTTCCGCGCAATCGGTAGCCACGGCCACCCGAAAGCGGCCGAAGGGACCCGCCGTTACCGTGCGCGTCTCGCCATTGTTCAGGTTGCTAAGCAAAACCGTGTCGCCGGCTTGGATGTCGACGTCTTCGGCGATGGTCAAGCGAAGTTCCTTGTTGATGTTGTACAGATCGTACTCTACCCGCAGCGATATCGTGCCCGGCGGGACCTTGTTTTCTTCTGGTTGGGCGACGGCGTCGTAGTCGATGAGCAGAGAGACATTTTGTTTCGGTAGTGACTGGAGCACCACCTGCCGATCTTTGACCACCGCGCCGACGCTGTAATCACGGCCTTGTCGCTGGAGATCGTCGCTGGCCCAGATGCCCCGGACCTGGTCGATGCGGTAGCTGGTCAAGAAAACCTTGCGGTTGTCTTCTTCGTGAAAGACCACCGGTTCGCCGTCGACCGGGGCATAGGGCACCCCCACGATGAGTGGGCCGAAGAGCTTGAGAAAGATCGCTTCTACCACCCCCGGCTGCAAGCAGCGGATGCCGATGTCACTCAGGCCGCCACCGCCGGCAATGGGCGCGGCCCGCTTGATGTCCGGTTCGACGCCGGTGGCCACCGTGGTGGCGATGGCGCCCAAAGAAACGCCGGTGGCCACGATAAGATTGCCGGGCCCGCCGATGTCTACCACGCCGTCACCATTGAAATCGCCGGCCAGGTTGGTTTTGCCGTCGCAGTTTACGTCACCGGTGAAGGGAATGATGCCATCTCGATAGCGCAGGCCGCTGCAGTTTTTTTGCTCGTCTTCCGGGCCCAGCTGGTGTTCACCGCGGGGATCGTCACGGGGGGTAAAAGTGCGCACGCCGTCGAAGGATTGGATCATGCGCACGGTTTGCATGATATCGAGCACGGTTTGGCGAATGGCGTCCCGGGTGTGGAAAAGATCGGCTGACCAGAAGTCGCCGCCGGAGTCGGGCCAGCCATCGCCGTTGAGATCCCGGGCCCGATCGGTGCCCAAGGCCCGAAACAGGCCGTTCATGTTTAGACTATCGAATACGGTGCCGATCAGCTTCTCCAGGTCGGGCGAGAGCCGATCGAAGGACAAGCCGTGGCCGACCGCGTCGATGCCCAAGACGGCAAAGCCATAGCGGGCAAAGGTGCCGGCAAAGCCCAGCACCTCAAGCCGGGTCGAGGTAGAGCCATGGACGTAAATCACCACCGGGAAGGGCGGCTGGTAGCGGGTGATGGTACCGTCGGCTCGCTGGTGTTGATGGGCCTTGGGTACCGAGAGCCAGAAGGTGACTTCATTGTCGCCGACCACCAACTGTCCGCTGCTGGGATCGAGGTCCCAGACCTCATCCGGGGTGTCGAGCAAGTAGGGGGTGGGCAAGGAGCCGGAGACGAAATAATCCACAAACTCGTAGCTTTCGAGCAGAGGATCGAGAGATTCCGCGCCGGCATGGATCAGTGGCAGAATGAATTCTCCGGCAGTTACCAAGATGCTTTCGATCTCCTCGGCCTCTACCACGAACAAGCGTTCCTCGCCGTACTCCGGCCGGTCGCGCAGCTGGTGCAGATAGGGATCCGGGGGGAAGTCGCCCTGGAGTTGCGCAAAGGGACCTTGGCCGCGCAGGCCGGCCCGCAAGGCATCGAGATCGGCGGTCACGCTCATGGTGGTAAAGGACCAGGCGAAGGCCACCTCGGCCAGGGAGCGGCCGTGCAGCGCTAGTGCTTCTGGCAGTTGCTCTAGGTCATCGCTCTGGCTCAGGTGATGGACAAAGGGAAAGGGTGAGCGCACGGCCTCGCCGTCTTGGCCCTGCAGTTGCTTGGTCAACACTACCGCGTAGCGAGTGCGTTCGTGCAGCGGCATCAGTGCGCGCATGATCAGGGTGTGGGTGGCCGATTCGTAAAAATCCATCAAGTCGAAATAAGGATCGCCGGCCGAGCCGGGAAAGACATTGGCCTGGTTGAGAATGCCATCGGAGTTGGTGTCTTCTCCGGGGTCCAGCCGACCGTTGTGGTTAAGGTCTTCATTGACAGTTTCAAAAAGCAGGTTAGAGGCCTGCCGACGGGGGTCGGAGGCGAAATAGTTGTCAGGGAGCTCAAGCGTGATGGGGAAATAGCCCCGACCCAGATCGAGATAGACTGCTTCGCCGAAATGGGCGGACTTGGGATCGACCACCATGACCAGCACCAAATCGTCGGAGCGATCGCCGTCGTCGTGCCGGATCTGCTTAAATGGGGCAATATCCAAAGGGGCGTCGAAGGCGACCGTGATGGCCGGCATGGTGCTGAAGCCGTCTTGCCGATCGATTTTGGCGCGGACGGCGCGCTCTGGGAACGAAGGAGCCAGCAAGCTGACATTGATACGGCGACCGGTCGGCGAATTTGGATCGGGTCGGGTGGCCAGGTCATTCGGGAAGGGGATCTCGGGGAAGGGACTGGTTTCGAGATTGAAAACCACTTGCGGACCCGTTCCCGCCGGTGTCGGCGCTAGGCCTTCGGCGCTGGTGCAGGCAGTGGCGTAGATGCCGGCCCCGACCGCCACCCAGAACAAAAGAGCAAACAAACCCTTATCGAAAATCTTGGCTAGAACCATCTCAACCCCTCTTAGCGGTAGATGCCGGTTACGAAACTTTGGCGGGAGCCATCCTAGAAAACAGTTGGCAAGCTGTCAATGCTGTCGATGATCGGATGCGGCTCTAAGGCATTCTGCGCAGTTCTTCGATGAAGTCTTGGGTGTTGAAGTATTCGAAGGCGTAGCGGCAGAACTCGATCTCGTCGCCGGTCTTTAAGGTCACCGGCTCGTTTTTTTCCAAGCGGGAGCCGTTGGCTTTGGTGCCGTTGAAAGAACCCATGTCCATCAGATGGTAATTGCCGTCGGCCTGGGGGACAAAGACGCAGTGTAATTTTGAAACCCGCGATGCGCGAATGACAATGTCGTTGTTGCGGGCCCGGCCAAGGGTGACCTTGGCGCCATAAGCATTGCGGTTGGATTTCACCAGCGGAATGCACAGGGTACGGGTCTCGGAGGGCTCTTCGGTGACACTCTCGGCGCTATCGACCGATTCGCTCTTGTGTTTGCGTTGCAAGATCATGGTGCGAGGTTCGATAAACCCAGATTTTGACTTGCGAAAGGCGTTTACCTTCAAAAAGGGATGCGGGTATTTCTCGCCAAATGAAACCTTACCAACCTGACGCAACTCGGCCGCCAGCGCTTCCATCGACAGAGTCGACGTTGTCGCAATATTGATATCAGGGCGATCCTCGTTCGACATTTTTGCCATACCCATACTCTAGACGACGCGAGCTAGAAGTCAAGCGTACAGTCCCGCGCTAGAAAAAAAATTTAACGCTCAAGGTCTTGCTAATGGCAGGGTTAAAAAGCGACCGCGGTGTACTCCACGGTAAGATTTTGTGGGTCGTGGCAGAATTTCACCCCGTTTTTGTCAACGCATTGGTACTGGGCGGGAGCGCTGAACACCGGATCGGTTTCACCGGTACGGCAATCGTTGTCGTCGGCGCAGCCCGGATGACAGGATTTGTTGTCTATGGTGGCCTTTTGTCCGAAAACTTCGATTTCCTCGGACAGCGAGATCATGACTGTGCCCGCGGGACAGACGACATGGGCATCATAATCACCGAAGACGGCCGAGCCGCAAATGAGGTTGGCGCCTTCGCAGCGGGTGGACATGAGGGCACAGAAGCCATTGGCGAAGAAAGTGTGGGTGGCCAGGCTACCATTATAAGAACGCAGGCAGACCAGCGCGGTGCTGGCAACGGACGGTACATTGTCGCAGCCCACAATGGTATCGGCAGTGGGCAGGGGCACGCCCATTTGCTCGCAGTCGTCTCCCTCACAGTGACAGGGGGCGCCAATGCTTTGCTCAACAGGTTGGTCTTGGTCCTGGCTAATGTCTTCGTCGGTTTCGGGCCCAGCGTCGGGTCCGGCATCCGTCTCGGTTCCAGCATCTACATCGCTGCCGGCATCTACTTTGGTGTCGTCGTCGGTGCCGTTGTCGAGATCCTGCTCAGTGGCGGCGTCTTCTTCGGTACTGGCGTCTTGGCCATCATCGCTGCTGCTGCAAGCAAGTGCTCCTAGTGCCAGTGCCAAACATATCAACCACGCGATGCTGATTCTCATTTTTCTTCTCCTTTGCTGACTGCCGATGGGCCAATGGAACAGAAAAAAGGCCCGAGGTCAACCCCGACCTCCCACCCGACTCTGGGAAGTTGAGGGAACTCAGGGACATGGATTGAAATTATGATCACCATTTTGGGAAAGATAAATTTGTTTAAGGCCCGGGATCGCCAAGCTGCCCATTGTCGGTCGTAGTTGGCAGCAATTTAGGATGGGAGATCTGGATCAAGATGGGGGGAAAAATTCTTGGTGTAGCACTTCGAGCGCGACCCGGGTGTGTTCCGGATCGGTGACCAGGGTGATGTTGATCCGGGAAGCCCCCTGGGTGACGACGTACACCGGCACCTGGTGCTCGGCCAGGCGTTGGAAAACCCGTGCCAACACGGAGGTGTCGTCTCTGAGCCCGGTGCCCACCATGCACAGGATGCTGCGCACCGGCGCGGTCTCTACCCGGGCAATGGCGGAGAGTTCTTCGAGGGCGGCGCGCAAGTTGCCCTCGGTGCGATCGAAAGTCATCGATACGCTCACTTCGCTGGTGGCGATGACATCTACCGAGATGCGGTGTTTTCTCAAAATCTCAAAAACCGAGGCCAAGAAACCGGGCGCTTCCAGCATGCGCATGGAATGCAAGTGGATCGATTGCACCTCGCGGCGAACGGCCAAGGCCCGGATGGTTTCGTTGGGCGCCCGATCATCGATGACCGTGCCCTGGGAGGCAATCGGGGTGGGATCGTCGGGTTGGACATGAAAGGTGCCCAACACCCGCACCGGAATGTTCTTGTGATGCGCCGGCTCAACCGTACGGGGATGGAGGACCTTGGCACCAAAAAATGACAGCTCCGCGGCTTCCTCGAAGCTGATCATGGGGACTACGCGGGCATCTTTAACCACCCGCGGATCAGCGCGCAAAATTCCTTGCACGTCGGTCCAGATCTGGATTTCGTCTACCTCTAGGGCGGCGCCAAAGAGAGCGGCGGAGAAGTCGGAGCCGCCGCGACCTAAAGTGGTGATTTCCCCTTGGGTCGAACGGCCGATGAAGCCGCTCACCACCGGAGTCAACCGCGCGTCGATGGCATCGACCGTGGCCCGGATGTCGGGAGAGGAACGAACCAAGGGTTCCGCCTGGCCGTGGTTTTCGTCGGTTTCCAGGCCCAGATCCCAGCTATCCCAGGCCCGCGCGGGGCAGCCGTCTGCGTTGAGAACCCCGGATAAAAGGCGGGTGCTTATCCGCTCGCCGATCGAGACCACGGCATCCCGGGTGCGTGGGCTCAGCTCGCGCAGCATGGCCACGCCGGTCAAGAGGCGGGACATCTCCTGGTGGAGTTCGGTGATGAGATCGGGGGTGAGACCGTGCTTGTCGACAATCTCGTCGTGACGCCGATGAACCTCGCGCACGAAGGGATCGGCATCGAGGCCGGCGCGGGCGGCCGCGGCTGCTTCCAGAAGCAAATCGGTAACGCCGCCCACGGCGGAGACCACCACCAGTTTGGATCGGGTCTCTCGGCGGATGTGGGCCGATACCCGGCGCATGGATTCGGCGGTGGCCAGGCTGGTGCCACCGAATTTCATAATCAACTCAGCTCTCATGGGGGGTGTCTCCTGTTCGCAGCCAGGCGGGAATGTGATCCAAACGCAGTAGGTCTTCGGGTGTCTGCCGGCGGGCCAGCAGATCGACTCGCCCTGGTCCGGCTAGCACCACTGCCGGCCGCTGGACTCGGTTATAGTTGCTAGCCATGCTGTAGGTATAGGCGCCGGTAGCCAGCACGGCCAGCACGTCACCGCTTTGCAGGCCAGGCAGGGCAACGTCTTTGGCTAACATGTCCCCCGATTCACAGCAACGCCCGGAAATCGACCAGAGGGTGTCGGCCGCCTCGTGCAAGCGGGTGGCGGCCAAGACCGGGTGCCGCGCCTGATACAGCGCGTGGCGGGGATTGTCAGTCATACCGCCATCGACGGCGGCGTAATTTCTCACCCCCGGGATTTGCTTGGTGCTTTGTACGGTATACAAAGTAATGCCGGCCGGGCCCACGATGGAGCGGCCGGGTTCGTCGCTCAGCTCTGGCGCTTCGACCGATAGCGCAGTGGCCGCTTGCAGCACGGCCGTGCGCAGGGTCTCTAGATGCGCGGCCACCGTCAGCGGCTGATCGCTAGGCTGATAGCCGATACCCAAGCCCCCGCCCATGTTCAGTTCGGTGATGTTGGCTCCCAGGTCTTGTTGTAGATGTGCGTAGAAGGCCATCAGGGTTCGGGCGGCGGTCTCGAATGGCTGCGCGTCGAAAATCTGCGAACCAATATGGCAATGCAGGCCGCCCAAACGCAGTCGAGCACTAGCTAGTACTCGGCGCGCGGCTTCTTCGGCCGCCGACGGCGCCGAGGGATCTTGCCCTAAGTTAAAGCCAAACTTGGAGTCTACCTGGCCGGTTTGCACATAGGCGTGGGTGGCCGGTTTGATGCCCGGGGTTACCCGGATGAGAACCCGCGGGTGACAGTCGGCCTGCGCGGCCAGTTGATCGAGTCTATCGATCTCGGCAAAATTGTCGATCACGATCCGGCTTACCCCGACTGCCAGCGCCAATTCCAACTCGGGCACGGTCTTGGCGTTGCCATGCATCAAGATCCGTTCGGGCGGAAACCAGGCCGAAAGTGCCGTGGCCAATTCTCCACCCGAGGATACATCCAGACCCAGACCCTCCTGCTCGATCAGGCGACAGAAGCCAGTGGTGAGGAAGGCCTTGGCCGCGTAATAAACCCGCGCCAGCGGCGCTTTACCGATCTCTCGACTGTAGGCCTGGCATTGGGCGCGGACGATCTCCTCTTGCAAAACCACCAGCGGGCTGCCAAAGCGGGCCAACAGCTCGCGGACATCGTGTCTCGCCAGGAGCATCACGCCATCGGCGCTTACTTGATAGCCATCAGAATGGCCGGGTGCCATTGTCTTGTTTCCTCGTTGTTTCGGGACCGGCGTTAGGTATAGCCGCGATCCGGCGGGTTTTCAAGCACCGAAGCGGGTTTGACTAGAACCAACCTTGGAAGGAAAGAGCGATCAGGTGAGTGTGGGTGGTATAGGTGCCTTCCGCCATGCCTTCGGGGTTGCCGGCCAGCGGGTCCAAGAATTCGCCATCTTCGTTGACCCCCGGGGTACCGGCGGCATCTCCGCCCACGCCTATGTAATTGTCGTTCAAGTGCGATTTTTCGTCTTCCCACATGGCCAGCATGTAGCCGAAGTCGACTTGGTACCATGAGCCCCGGTAACCCGCGCCCACGCAAAACAAGTTGCGTTGGCCATCGGGCAGAGAGGGATCGTAGGTGTCGGCCGGCGCTGCCTTGGTGACCAGGCCGTAACCGGCGCGCAGGACGATGGAATCGATCAGCAGGTACTCTGCGCCCAGGGCAAATTGCATCGACGCATTATAGTCCTTGCGGATGGGCTTGAGTGGCTCTAAAGCTGAGCAGGTGCCCTCGGCCACGCAGTCGAACTGCAAGTCGATCTCGTCGTAGGATTGGAAAAAGTCGATATAGAAATCAAACTCGATGGTCAAGTTTTCTACGCCCAGGTAGGCAACGCCAAAGTTCATGGTCCAGGGCAAATCGATGACCACTTCGCCGCTCGACTCATCCGGTAGCACCTGGCCGGCGGCGATCAGATTATCGCGCACCAGCAGACCCGCCGCGTTGTAAGAAAATTTGGCATCACCGGTCAGGGCCAAGTGTACCCCGGAGCGCAAAGAAGCGCCGAAGGCCAACTGATCGGGCAACTCGGCGTACAAGGCCACGTTCCAGCCATGACCCAAGGCCGAGCCGTCCATGGCCATCACACCCTCGCCACCCATGATGCCGCCAAAGCCATCTATTTCGCCTACCCGCAAATCGATGCCTTTGGATAGCTTGGCGGTGGCGATGACCAGGTTGTAGCCGGCGGCGATAGACAATTTGAAATCGTCTTTGAAGCCCAGCAACTTGGCTACATCCACGGCTACGGTCGGTTGGTTGAAGAAAGTTTGCAGCTCGGTGTCGATGCTGATGAAACGACCGTCCCAGTCTTTGGGCCAGTAGGTGCCCAGGCCAAAGGGGTTGTTGAAACCATAGCCCAAGCTAAAGCCCAGATCGGAAAAAGTGTAGGTGGCGTACAAGTGGGCTGGGGTGAAGCTAATTGGTCGGGCATCGACACTATTGACCCCGTCGTTGACGTCGACCAATTCATTGTCTTTGCTAAAGTAGTCGCGCAGATCGTCCGAACCCGCCGCCTCATAGCGCACGTTGGGCACGATTCCGGTTGCGCCTATCTGAAAGTGAAAGCCATCTAATTCGGTAATGGCGGCCGGGTTGAAGAACAAAGCGCTGGGTTCATCCGCATTGGCGGTACGCGCGCTGGCCATGCCGGTGCCGGCGGCCCCGTGCTCGAAAATCCTGAACCCCCCGGCGAAGGCCGGCGAAGCCGAAAACATCACCCCGCCCCACAGCAGCAGCGACAATCGCATCATGTTTTTCATGGAAAAAGCTCCTTACTCGAAAAAACGGCGTGGACCGGGACCAACCCGGTTCCACGCCGCATCAACAGCTTATAAAACGATGAAGAAAGACTATTCCGCGGCCTGCACGATGGCGAAGAAGCAGAAATTTTCCTTGGCGCCCAAGGTAGAAGAGCCGAAGGTCATACCGTCTTTGTTGGCGATGATTTCCATCATCATGGTTACCGCACTGCCGGGAATGACGTACATGCCATTGGCGGAGGTGGCGACCCCGTCGAGGTTGCTCATGTCGGCGGCGGGATAATAGACTTCATCAAAAACCGTACCATCGGCCAAGGTGATGGTGGCGCCCTCTACCTGGGCTCCCGTGGCGTCAACTACCATACCCAAAACAAAGCCATCGGCGGCAGCGCTAACGGGCACGGTCTTGCCAGCAGACAGGGCCTCGATACCAGCGACGAGGGTGTTGGGGACGGCCATGGCGGCCGCGGTGGTGGAGCAAACCGCGTCGGTGGCGGCGGCGAAGCCCATCACGCCGGTGCCGGTGGGGAAATAATCGCCAGCAGCGCCGTCAGGGGTCGTATCATCCGTGATCAGCACGAGGCCGACCGTCACATCGGTGATGTCAAAGCAGTCGATCGAGAACAGGCCATCAGCATCGGAAGCCGTGGTGGTCAAGATAGGCGGGTCGCCGGGAAGGATGGCGCTGGTCGGCTTGATAGCACCGATCCAAGTGGCAGCACCGGCCTGGGTACCCAAGTCAGTTACTTTACCAGCGACGCTGATGTGGATCTCGCCGTCAGGAGCGTCGGGACAGCAGGTGTCTTCTTCTTCTTCTTCACATGCGCCAGCTGCATTGCATATGAAGCCGGTGTCGCACTCGTTTGGGCATGCGTCGCAGCATTCCAAGCCATCGCCACATAGTGCCGGGCAAGTTTCTTCTTCTGGATCATCATCCCCACAATGAACGAAGGCCAACCCAATGGTGAGCGCAACGAGTACAGATAGTGCAACCCTCAGTGTTTTTTTCATGCCCGTCTCCTTTTCGATATGAACGGTTTGTCGAATGTTCCTGTTTGGTTGCGCAACTTTAAGGCATCCGCATATACGGTGTCAAGTTCCAAATATACCAATAAAAACTATATGTTATATAAATCAGGCAAAAGATTCTGGATCGGAAATATTTGTTCGCTACGTTTCATATGACACAATGCGAAAAAAATGACCTTGTTGTCAATCGCTGCATTGCTGATAATTACATGGAAAACTCGGATTGACACTACGGGTTTTCCATGTAGAATATAGATATGAAAATCATTAGTCGACCTCGGTATCTTAAAAAAATAGAAGAATCCATAAAACGGTCAAAAATCACAGCTCTTTTAGGTCCGCGCCAATGTGGGAAGACAACGTTGGCAAGAATGCTGGGCGGGAAAAATAGGAGGGTAGTTTTTTTTGATTTGGAATCTCCCAAGGATAGGCGGCGGCTGCAAAATCCGGAAACTGTGCTTAGCGCGCAAAAAGGGCTTGTGATTCTGGATGAAATACAGAACCAACCCGAACTGATTAATGTTCTTCGCGTAGTGGCGGACCAGCAAAGTAATAAGGCGCGCTTTGTTATTCTTGGCAGTGCTTCCCCTCAATTGATCAAGGGGGTTTCGGAAAGCCTGGCGGGGCGAGTTGAGTTTGTTGATTTGGCCGGTTTCGATCTGAGCGAAGTTGGTGCAGCGTCATGGGAGACTTTGTGGCTTCGGGGTGGGTTTCCCCGATCGTATCTGGCGGCCAAGAACGATGACTCGCTTGCCTGGCGAGAAGGGTTTATTCGTACCTTTCTGGAGAGAGATCTTCCCCAGTTGGGTATCAGCATACCGGCGGCGACCATGCGCAGGTTTTGGACCATGCTGGCGCACTTTCATGGACAAACCTGGAACTCATCTGTCCTGGCTCGCTCCATGGGGCTGTCCGACAAGACCATTCGTTCTTACCTTGATATCCTGACCGGAGCCTATGTGGTGCGCCAATTACAGCCTTGGTATGAAAACATCAAGAAGCGCCAGGTCAAAGCCCCCAAGGTATATTTGATTGATTCCGGCTTGATGCATTCCTTGCTCTCCATTGATGAAATGGCAGATCTTCAGGCCAATCCCAAGGTGGGGGCCTCCTGGGAAGGATTTGTCATCGAGCAGTTTGCTCGCATTGTTCATCCCAAAGAATTATATTTCTGGTCGACCCACAGCGGTTTGGAAGTAGATTTAATATTCTTTTCCCAGGGAAAAAAATACGGAGTCGAAATCAAAATCAATGAAGCTCCGACAGTGTCGAAATCCATGCGCAACTCGGTTGCCGAACTGCAATTAGAGCACTTGTGGGTTTTGTATCCAGGCGACGAGCCGTTCAGCATGGCCAAAAAAATTTCGGCCTGGCCCCTGGTTAAGATGTGTGAGTTTCCGCTAGGATCGGTGAAATGAAAACGGTTAATCAGTACCAAGGTGCAAATCTGGTTGTACCAGGGGGATCCTTTTCCGGTTTCTTCAAAGATGGTGATCGTCTTAAATCTGAAGACTAGCTAGTCTCCGTCTCAAAACTGTCGTTTTGAGATGGTAACTAACTAAAAGGAGTTGTCTTCTTCTACTTCTTCTGAATCATCGGCAGAGCCCAAGCGGCGGCGGCGGATGAAGCGGACCAGTTCTTCGGCGGGGCCGGAGGACAGGAAGGCGGTGATCACCATGAACAGCATGAGCGAGAAGCCGGTGAAGACGGCGGCGATGACGGCGAGCACGCCGAGGGCCAATACCACGAAGGCGGTTTGTTTGGCCTTGGACGTCTTGAAAGTGCGGTAATGGACGTTGCTGACCATCAAGGCGGAAAGGGCAAGAACCACGGCGATGATCAGCGGTTGGTTGCCCAAGACGCCGCCGCCGAAGCGGTATTGCACCATCACCAAGGAAGCCAAGCTGACTGCGGCCAAGGGGATGGGGGCGCCGAGGAAATACTTGGACGGGGCGTCGGATTGGTTGGCCATGACATTGAAGCGAGCCAGGCGAATGACGCCGCAAGAGGTATAGATGAAGGCCACGATCATGCCCCAGACATCGAATTGGAACAGGGCCCATTTGTACATCAGGATAGCGGGGGCCACGCCAAACGAGATGGCGTCGGCCAGGGAATCGAGTTGAACCCCGAAATCGCTTTGGGTCTTGGTCATGCGCGCGACCCGGCCGTCGGCCATATCGAAAATGACGGCGAAGAGGATGGCTACCGCGGCCTTGAAGAAACGATCATCTGCCACTCCGTCGGCAACTTGCAAGATGGCGTATAGGCCACAGAAGATGCTGGAGACGGTAAACAGGTTGGGCAAAACAAAAAGCGCGGCCCGACGTTTGGTCATGTTCAAGTCAAACCTCCTGAACCGAAGATCAAGCAACCATCGTGCCAAAAGCAAGCCATCATGCGGTAAAAAAAAGGCATCTTACTTCAACGCGTTGCGTAATAACCTTTCGGCCAGTTTGGGCAAATGTGCGTAAAACATTACGCACATTCCCTTTTTATTGGGAAACTATTTCCCAACCCCCAAATTGTGCCACATTTGGGCCAAACGGTCAAAACCGACGCATCGCGGCAAAAATTGAGATTGGCTAACGGCAGTTGGGGCAGGTGTCGAAGTGGGATTTTTCCACGCCGATCTGATCGGCGAAATGGTTGAGCTGGAAAGTGGGAGCGAAGGGACGCTCGCAAACTTTGCAATTCTTCATGGGCAAATCGCGGTGCCAACGCTCGATGGAGCGGATGCCATTTTCTTCCTTCAAGCCGATGCAGTCGGTGGGGCAAACCACCACGCAGGCCGCGCAGCCGATGCAGGCCTGGTTGGTCTCATCGTACGGCGACACCATGCGCTTGCCCAAACCACGGCCGGCAAAGCCGATGGCGTCGGCGCCGACGATCTCCTTACACACCCGGGCGCAGAGGCCACAGCTAATGCAGGCGTTGCCTTCGTCTTTCTTGAAGGGGGTGTCGGTGACGCCGTATTCTTCGGCCAGTTCACGTACACTGCGGGCTTCGGGGGCCTGGGCCAACAGCAGTTGCAGTACCATCTTGCGGGTGGATACCACTTTCTCGGTGTCCAAAAACACCTCGATGCCTTCGAGCACCGGGTAGTTGCAAGAGGTGGTGAGCTTGCGGCGTTTGCCCTTCTGAACCTCGACTAGACAAAGACGGCAGGCGCCATAGGGGCTGACTGCCTCGTGATAGCAAAGCGAGGGCACTTCATAGCCGTAACGGCGCAAGGCGCCGAGCAGGCTTTCTTCGCGGATGCCCTGGTAGCTGCGACCTTCGATCTGGAAGCTGACTTTTTGTTCGTCTTGTACGGCCACGGTATGCTCCTTTTGTTCCGCTTATTCCACTAAGACGGCGTCGAACTTGCAGACGTCCAGGCAAATGCCGCAGCGGATGCACTTGGCTTGTTCCAGGACGTGCACTTCTTTTTTGATGCCGGTGATGGCCTTTTCTGGGCACTTCTTGGCACATATCATACAGCCGTTGCAGTTCTCGGCGACGATAGAGTAGGTGATCAGGCCCTGGCACACAGCGGCCCGGCATTTCTTATCGCGGATGTGCTCTTCATATTCCTCGCGGAAGTAGCGCAAGGTAGACAAGAGCGGGTTGGGCGCGGTTTGGCCCAAGGCGCAGAGCGAGCCATCCATGACCACGGTGGAGAGTTCTTCGAGCAATTCGATGTCGCCTTCTTGGCCTTTGCCGGCGCAGATGCGGTCGATAATGGCGCTCAACTGGCGCAGGCCTTCCCGGCAGGTGACACACTTGCCGCAGGACTCCTCGGCCAGGAACTTGATGAAGTAGCGGGCCACGTCCACCATGCAGGTGCTCTCGTCCATGACGATCATGCCGCCCGAGCCCATCATGGAGCCGGCCTCGGTCAACTGATCGAAGTCCACCTTTAGGTCCAGCAGAGATTCGGGCAGGCAACCGCCGGAGGGACCACCGGTCTGGACGGCCTTGAACTTCTTGCCGCCGTTGATGCCGCCGCCGATGTCGTAGATGATTTGGCGCAGGCTGGTGCCCATGGGTACTTCCACCAGGCCGGTGTTGTTGACCTTGCCCACCAGGGCGAAGATCTTGGTGCCCTTGGAGCCGCCCCAGGGGTTGTCGCTGACGTCGCCGGTGCCGATGTCGGTATACCACTCGACGCCGCGGTTAATAATCAGCGGTACGTTGGCCCAGGTCTCGACGTTGTTCAGGTTGGTGGGCTTGTCGTACAGGCCGGCTTCCACGGTGTGGATGTGCTTGGCTCGTGGTTCGCCAACGAAGCCTTCGATCGAGGCCATCAGCGCGGTGGACTCGCCGCAGACGAAAGCGCCGCCACCCTTGTTGATCTGGATGTCGAAATCCATTCCGGAGCCCAGGATGTTCTTACCCAACAGGCCCCGTTCACGGGCTTGGTCAATGGCGATACGCAGCCGTTCGACCGCCAGCGGATACTCGTTGCGGATGTAGACGTAGCCGATAGGCTGGCCGGGATGGGCAATCGCAAAGGCGCCGATGATCATGCCCTCGATGACCGAGTGCGGGTTGCCTTCCATCAGGGCGCTATCCATAAATGCGCCCGGGTCGCCTTCGTCGGCGTTGCAGATGATATAGCGAACGCCATCGGCACTGGGTGCCGCCCGGCAGGTTTCCCACTTGACGCCGGCCGGGAAGCCGCCGCCGCCGCGCCCACGCAAACCCGCGGCCTTGATGGTGGCGCAGACTTGCTCGGGTTGCATCTCGGCCAAGACCTGGGCCAGCGCGCCATAGCCGCCCACCGCCAGGTAATCGTCGATAAGGGTGGGATCAATTTTGCTGTTGTTGGCCAGCAGCAAATGTTTTTGGTGGCGATAGAAGGGGACTTCACTCTCTTTGCGGTAGCTCTTACCCTCGGCGTCTTGGTACAGCAAGCGATCGATGACCTGGCCTTCGCCCAGGCCTTGTTCGACTATCTCGGTCGCGTCTTCGGCCTTGACCTTTTGGTAGAGGGTTTGATCGGGGTGCATGACCACCAGCGGTCCGCACTCACAAAAGCCTTGGCAGCCGGTGGGTCGAATTTGAACTTGCTGGTCTAGGCCTTTTTCGGTCAGCGCGCCGCGCAGAGCGTCGCCCAACTTGATAGCCCCGGAGGCGCGGCAGCCGGTGCCGGCGCAAATGGAGATTACTTTTCTCTGGGGATCGCGCTCGGCTTGCAGCTTTTCGCGGCAGGCCGACAGCTCGACAGCGGTCTTGATTGGCGTAGTCATGGTCTCAATCCTGCTTGATCGGTTTGAGCACCCGGTCGAGCTTGGCCGGGGTCATGTTGCTATGATATTCTTGGTCGAGAATCAACAGGGGGCCCAAAGCGCAGGCGCCTACGCAGTTGACTGTCTCCAGGGTCAGATTCAGGTCTTTGGTGGTGCCGGTCTCGGGCACGTCGAACTCCCGGCGGATGTGATCGACCAGCTTGGGAGCGCCGCGCACGTGGCAAGCGGTACCCATGCAAACGGTACAAATGTGCTTGCCCCGTGGTTCGAGGGAGAAAGAGGAGAAAAAAGTTGCCAGTGAGTAAACCCGGGCCAAGGATATCGACAGGGCTTTGGCTACTTGCTGGACGTCTTCCTTGGGCAGATAGTTTTCTTCTTCCTGGATGTCCTGGAGGATGGCCAGCAAGGCAGCTGGCTGGCGATCATGTTTGTCCAGGATGGTTTCTAGCTTTTGACTGTCCATGGCTTCTCCCTACAAAACCTGGCCCTGACGCCGTTCGAGCTTGCGATATTCTGCTTGTACCCGCAGCTCGATTTCGGCGATGGTGGCGTCGTCCAGATGGCGAAAACGTCCTTGCGGCTTCAGGTAGTCTTTCAAGGGCCGCAACTCGGGCGTGGGCAGGTTGATTTCCAGCTTGCCGTTTTCAATTTCGTACAAAGGAAAGGACCCGGTCTGTACGGCCAGCCGTCCGATGGCGATGGCCAACTCCGGTTTCATGCGCCATCCGGTGGGACAACAAGAAAATATGTGCAAATAGGCCGGTCCCTTGACCTTCATGGCCTTTTTGACCTTGGCTACCAAGTCGAAGGGGTAGGAAGGACTGGCGGTGGCCACATAGGGAATGTTGTGGGCGGCGGCGATCATGGGGATGTTTTTCTTCCAGGTGCTTTGTCCCTGGCTTTGCTTGCCCGCCGGCGAGGTGGTGGTGGCCGCACCGAAGGGAGTCGAGCTGGATCGCTGGATGCCGGTGTTCATGTAGGCTTCGTTGTCGTAGCAGACATAGATCATGTTATGGCCGCGTTCGAGGGCACCGGACAGGGCCTGCAGGCCAATGTCGGCGGTGGCGCCGTCGCCGCCCATGCCCACCACTTGGATGCGGCGCCGGGGGATCTTGCCCTTCTTCATTAGAATATCCAGGCCGGTCTCCACCCCGGAGGCCACCGCCGCCGAGTTTTCGAAGGCCACATGAATCCAGGGAATCGCCCAGGCGGTGTCCGGGTACGACGAAGAGATGATCTCCATGCAGCCGGTGGCCGAGGCGACAATGGTGTTGCGGCCCAGCACCTGGTGCACCATGCGCACCGCCAGTACTTCGGCGCAGCCTTGACAGGCCCGATGGCCGGAGACAAAAAAGTTGTCCTGGGGAAACAGCCGGGCGGCAAATACGTTAGGCCCTTCCATGGCTTACTCCCTCAATCCGATGATGGTAGGTTTAGGAATCTCTCCCCCACGGTGTACGGCCAACAAAGTGTCGAACATGCCGTCGAAATCGGACAAAGGCGTGTCTCGCCCACCCAAGCCAACCGTGAACTCGACCACCTTCGGTCGCTGTTCTTGCTGATAGAAAGTGGCCTTGACTTCGGAAGCCACCGGGCTGGGCCCGCCGGGAGAAATGGCCCGATCCATGACGCCCAGTACCGGCACCTTGCCCACCGCTCTGATCAAGTCATCGAAGGGGAAGGGGCGCCACAGGCGCAGGCGCACCAGGCCAATCTTGTCGCCTTTTTCCCGGCGTTGGTCGACCGCGGTCATGGCCGTCTCGCCCAAGGCACCCATGGTCAGCAAAAGAACTTCGGCGTCGTCGGCACAGTAGGTCTCGACCGGCAAGTACTGGCGGCCGAAGCTCTTGGCGAAGGCGTCCAGGGTCTCGACGATGGGACCGTAGGACTGGGTCAGTACCTCTTGATGCGCTTTTTTTGCCTCGGTGTAGATGTCGGGGATGCCCACCGGGCCCATGGTGATGGGCTGATCAACGTCCAATCGCATCAGGGGCTCGAAGGCCGGCAAGAAAGCTTGCACCGATTCGCGATCGGGCATCAGTACCGGTTCAATGGTATGGGTCAAGATGAAGCCGTCGAAATTGACCGCCACCGGCAAGCTGACCCGCTGGTCTTCGGCCAGGCGAAATCCCCAGATGGTCAAGTCCAGCGCCTCCTGGGCATTTTCAGCGAAAATCTGTACCCAGCCGATGTCGCGCTCGGCCATAACGTCGGAGTGATCGTTCCAGATGCTAATGGGCCCGGACAGCGAGCGGTTGGCCACCGCCATAACCACGGGCAGGCGCAGAGCCGAGACGATGAACAAGATCTCATGCATCAAGGCCAGACCCTGGGAACTGGTGGCGGTAAAGGTGCGCGCGCCAGCGGCTACCGTCCCGCAGCAAACCGACATGGCCGAGTGCTCGCTCTCGACCGGGACGAAGGCGGCTTGCAGCTCGCCGTCGGCCACCATCTCGCTCAGGTGCTCGACGATATGGGTCTGGGGAGTGATGGGGTAGGCTGAAATAACATCGGCATCGCACAAGCCCACGACTTCGGCGACGGCGATGGATGCCTCCAATCCGATGCGCTTTTCCATCATTCCTCCTCTTCCATCATTTGGATGCAAGTGGTGGGGCACTCCTGGGCGCAGATGGCGCATCCCTTGCAATACTCCAGGTCGGCGCTGGGATAGGTGTCTTTCTCCTGGCCGAAGTGGATACAGCCTTCGGGACAGAAGATGACGCAGACGCCACAGCGGATGCACTTGTCGTGATCCCAGATCGGGCGTTGAGAGCGCCAGTCGCCGGTGCGGTTTTGCCGGGCGGAGCCGGGTTCGATGATAGCGGTTCCCACCGCCAATTCAGTCCATTTGGGTGTTGCGCTTTGTGCCACGGCACACCTCCTTCAAACGGCTTCCACGATGCGGGTCTCGGTTTGCGCACGCGTGAATGCTTTAATGTTTCTGGCCGCGATGCGCCCAAAGCGTTCATCGAGAGCCTCGATCAACAGCTGGGTCTGCACCATGCCGGCGACCGCGGCAGTGGCCGCGCCCAACATGGTGGTGTTGGTGATGACCCGGCCTATTTCCTCGCGGGCGATGTGGTTGGCGTCAACAGTGGCCAGGCGGGCCTGAATGCCAAAATCCTTGCGGATGGCGTCCGGGTCCCGACCGGTGTTGAGCACCACGGTGCCTCCGGGTTGTAGGCCTTGGTCGACCTTGACCAGGCGTAGCAGAGACGGATCCAGCACTATCACCAGGGAAGGTTTTTGAATGGCGGTACGGTTGCGGATGGCTTGGTCGGACACCCGGGCAAAAGCGATGACCGGGGCACCGCGCCGCTCGGGCCCAAAGCTGGGAAATGCCTGGGCGCTTTTTCCCTCGGCAATAGCCGCGTGCGCCAGCAACTCCGCTGATGTGACCGCCCCTTGACCGCCGCGTCCATGAAATCTGACTTCGTGCATGGAATGCCTCCAGGAGTCTTGTCGATACTAGGTCGGCCAAGGCATCAAATTAGATGATGACCTGACCGTGCCTCAAAACGGAGAGACACCATTACTGTTCCCGTTTCGTTCTGTCAAGCAAAACCCCTCGCGCTTGAGGCTGGTTCTATGGAAAACTCCTTGACACTCCATTGGGCCGGACAATATACTCGCCGGGAAGCTAGCAATAATGAGAAACTTTATGGAGTTGAGAAAAGTTGGACTCCCATCGAGGGGTGTGCTAAAAGTCGCATAATCGCCAGGCGTCCCGTTGCTTTTCACCTCTTCTTTGTGTGTTTTCAGAGAAGGGCGGGTGCCAGGAGGGTTGAATGGTCAGTCCGCAGATTGTGATGTACGAAGAGGAATTCAACCAGATTAGCGCTCTATGTGACCGTCTTTGTCGGGAAGCCAACGGCAAAGTTGTGTTTCTGGTCGATAAGAATGGACAGCTTATCGCTAGCGCTGGTCAGGTCGGCAACCTAGATACTACCTCGCTGGCCTCCTTGACCGCGGGGAACATTGCCGCCACCGGAGGCTTGGCCAAGCTCATTGGCGAAAAAGAGTTCTCCATTCTCTTTCATGAGGGCGAGCGGGACAACCTGCACATTTCCATTGTGGGGGGCAGGGTCATTCTGGTCGTGATTTTTGACGGGCGTTCATCACTGGGATTGGTACGGCTCAGGGTTAAGCGGGCGTCGGTGGAATTGGCCGGTATCTTCGAGCATCTGATGCGCAAGATGGAGGACCCGGCCATGGGATCTCCTTTTGCCGAGATCACCGACGAGGACATCGACAACCTCTTCAACGATTAACCAGGCACCGAGGGCTAACACATGTCCTTCATTAATTATTCTTCACGAGAGATCAACTGCAAGATAGTGTATTACGGTCCAGGTTTGTGTGGCAAAACCACCAACCTGCAGTACATTTACGCCAAGACCAATCCGGAAGCCAAGGGCAAGATGATTTCTTTGGCAACCGAAACCGAGCGCACGCTGTTTTTTGATTTTTTACCGCTCAGCTTGGGTGAAATTCGCGGATTCAAAACCCGCTTTCATTTGTATACCGTACCGGGCCAGGTTTTTTACGATGCCAGTCGCAAGCTCATCCTCAAAGGGGTAGACGGCGTTGTCTTCGTGGCCGATTCGCAGATTGAGCGCATGGAGGCCAATCTGGAGAGCATGGAAAACCTACGGGTCAATTTGGCGGAGCAAGGTTACGACTTGAAGGCTATCCCCTACGTGATCCAATACAACAAGCGAGACCTTCCCAACGCTGCCAGCATCGAAGAACTGCACCGTTTGCTCAATCCGGGTAATATTTCCGAGTTCCAGTCGATCGCGGCCACCGGCTGGGGCGTATTTGACACATTGAAGGCTGTGGCCAAGCTGGTACTGCAAGAGTTAAAAAAAGGCAGGTAGGCACAAATTGCAACAGACCCAATAACCTGGGGCGTAATCTTTTAATCTGCTGCGCCTTGGCTTTCTGTTGGGGAGGAGCACAATGAGAACTTCCAGAGCGATGACCAGCATGTTCGTGGTCGGCGTGTGCTTGTTAGCGGCTTCTTTTGGCGTCGTGGCGCAAGAGTCCGAAAAGGCTCCTCCCGTGACCGAACCGGCAGCGACGGTTAGTCCAGAGACCAGCCCCGCGGCTGCGCCAGTCGCACCGGCAGAGGCCGCTGCCAGCGCAGACAAGCCTGCTCCTAAATCGACGGCCAGTCCGGTTGTTCCCAGTGGCGATGCCTACGATTTGAAGCTGCGTAATCTTGAAGGCCGGGTGAATGAACTGAAAGAGAAAATCTTCAGGACCAAGGCCCGGATCCTGCAATTGCAAGAGACCGTGGTAACCGGTTCCATTGGCGCAGGCGCCCGGGCCGTGCTGATTCATCGAAACGAAATGGGCGGGGCATTCAAGCTGGTGTCCGTGCAGTATGCCTTGGACTCGCAGCCTATTTTCAAGAAAGTAGATGTTGACGGAGATCTTGACGGTC
>JAUVBB010000328.1 GCA_030591445.1 Deltaproteobacteria bacterium
GATCAACTGTTGAAAAGATTCTATATCCTGAGGGCTTGTGTCTTTGGGTTTCTCCACCCGAATGCGGCAACCATGCAAACCTGGCTGGTCCAGCACCAAAAGACAGGTTGATCCGTCTGCGTCCAGGGCATCGATCAACTCGGCAACTCGTGACCAATTCACACTGCCCGTCCTGAAATCGACGTTTTGGGCGCCTTCGCTAAGCAAGCGAAGCGCCTTTTCTTCTTCGAATTTCTGCCCCCCAACCTGGCCCACGAGATCATTGGCAAAGCGCCCACCGGCAGTGACAATCTCTTTGTCTCCATGGTACTCCAACAAGAACCTTATCTTTCGCCGACCCGCTTCTCCGGTGCAAAAAACGGCGGCCCGCCGGGGAGGGAGAAAACGACGCACCGTTGCCCGCAGCAGGTCGATAGCAGCTTTTGTTTGGCTGAGCTCGCAACCCATGACGAAACGGTGAGATGTCGCCGGCTGGAGCTTGAGAGTAGCGCGGGTAATAACGCCGAACCCGCCCCAGGTACCCAACAACATGGCCAGCAAGTCCGGTCCACAAGCCGCCCGAGGCGCACGAATAGAGCGGACGATATTGCCAGTGGGCAGAACCGCCTCGATGGCCAAGACCGCCGGCAACACGCTTGCCAAAATGGCGTCGTCAACACCCGCACAAGTAGAGAGCCATCCACCAACAGTTCCGGTGGCCGTCTCCGCGCCCGGCCAGTGCAAATCGTGACCCTGAGCGGCCAGAGCCGCCACCCGTCCCGGGGTGCCCGCTTGGACAGACATCCACAAAGAATCTGAACGCACTTGCTCGACGCCACGGAGTGCGGTCATATCCAGGGCCACATAGCCCTCCGCCGGCAAGCGGCGTATGCGCTGGTCATCCAGATGGGTTCGCGCCCCACAGGCCACCACCGCCATCCGAACGGATCGCGCTGCTTCCATGACCAGAGAGATTTCGGAAGGATCTTGGGGCAAGAAAACGGCCAAGGGAGCAGGACGCCAATCGCAATGGGCACCGGCATCTTCCCCCCGCAAAGCCCGCCGGGAACCAAAGGTGCTAACCAATGCCGACCAGTTGCTGGGTCTTAGAAAAGCATGTGACTCACTCATCACACTCACCGGCCTCAGCTCTTGCCCATCTTGCCCGGGTTAAACAATCCGGAGGGATCAAAAGCATGTTTGACTGCCCGGGCAAGAACTTCTGCTTCTCCCAATTGCCGGACCAAATACTTGCGCTTCAAAACACCAATGCCATGGTGATGGCTCACCACCGCCCCTTCCGACAATACCGCCGCCTGGGCGGCATCCCAGATTCGATCATAGAGAGAGGCAGCCGCGGCGTCATCGCTGGCCGCGGCAGCAAAAGTGAAATAAATGGAACAACCTTCTCGGTAGGCATGAGAAAAGTGCGCCATCACGAAAGCCAGCGGCGAAATCGCTTTGCGCACCGCTTGGTAGAGCGGAATCAGCCGTTCCCAAGTAATGGCGGTCTCCATGGTGTCGACAAAAGCACCGGCCGTAAAGATAGGAGACTGCTTGTAAGAAATGTCGTAACGATGCGCCAGCCAATGCTCGGCTGGTCCGGGCCCAAGATCAGACGCGCCCAGATCCGCGCACAAAGCCGGAACCACTTCTTTTCCTAATTCGATCTCCTCGGCCTCACCTTCGAGTATGACCAGCAGCTGGCATCCGCCCGGCACCATGCCGGCCAAGCGATTGAGTAAGCGGGGAAATTTCAAAACACCGGGCAGCGAAGCCCGCAAAAGCTTCTTCATCGGACCCTTGATCCGGTCGCCTACTGCCTTACCCAAGGTCGCTCCCAAATCAGGATCGCCTTTCTTGGCAATCAAGGTGTCGAATTCATCGTACAGGCGCAGCACGGCAGGACGAAGTCCTCGCCGTAACACCAGGCGCATGGCCGTGGACCCTTGCTCGATATCGGCAAATTTATAGGCCCGGCACCAACGCTGGGTCGGAAGGGGCCGAATGGCCAGGCTTGCTGAGCTAATAATAGCCAAAGAGCCTTCTGAACCCACCAGCCAGGGCAACAAGGACCACGATCCACCGGCCAAGGGCTCAAGCGGCGTGGTGCGAATCTCGCCCCGGGCATCGACAAATGTCACCGAGCGGACAATATCTTCGATCTTGCCATAGCGGCTCGAACACTGGCCGGCGCCACGAGCCGCAACCCAGCCACCGACAGTTGAACATGCCATCGAGGAAGGAAAATGTCCGCAGGTCCATCCCTGTCGGTTGAGTTCCCGTTCCAGGATTTCACCGATCACCCCGGCCTCCACCTCCAAAAGCGCATCCTCTTCATTCAATTCAACGATGTGGTTCAGACGCTTGAGGTCGATAATGATCCCGCCTTCGAGCGGCAGGGTTCCGCCGCAGACCCCAGAGCCGGCGCCAAAAGGTATGATGGGGGTAGAGTTTTTCCGAGCGGCCTGAACCACCGCGGCCAGCTCCTGGACATCGGCCGGCCAAACAATCAGATCCGGAGCGCGACCCAGGGCCCCTCCTCGCTGCCGAATCAGTTCGCGAGGCCACATATCACGCGCATAGAACAGACGGTCTGATTGCTTCACCGACACGTGATCGGCTCCGCAAATCGAAATCAATCTCTCCGGCAGGGTGGGATCCACAAAAACGGGCTTCGGCAATTGCATAGAGCCACTGTACGACCGACGCAGAAAATGTCAATACCGGCTCGCCGCCGACGGTGCCGAGGTTGACACTCCCAGACAGAAAGTAGATGCTGGCCCGCATGAAAGAAAAAGAATCGATCAAAACTGGAGCCGAGATCCTGAAATTGCCGGCGGTAGAAGGCCAAGCGCTTTTGGATAATCTACCGCTCGAACAACAAACCAAACTGGTTCTGTCCTTACCGGTAGGCGGGCAAAGACAGAAATTGATCCTGCTGTCGACCCAAGCCAACCACCTGGTTCAGGCATTACCGCCCGAGGATTTTGTCTGGACCGTAAAAGCAATCGGAGAAGAAGACGCTTTGAGTCTAATCGAGCTAAGCTCGGACGAGCAATTGACCTACGCCGCCGACCTGGAGCTATGGTTGGATGGCCAGCTGGATTTGGGCCGCCTGGCTTACTTTAATGAATTGCTTTTCAACTGTGGCCCCACCCGAACCCTGCGTTGGCTGCACTCGCTGGATTTCGAATTGCTCGTATTGACCATGGAAAGAACGGTGTTGCCGGTAGACCGTGAGGACACCCCCGATCTACCGGACCGGCTCTCTTGCCGGGTAACAACTCCAGACGGATATCATTACCTGCTGGTGAAGTTGGGTGCGGACTTCGACCGGGTCAAAAAGTTGATCGATTTCTTGTACCAAGAAGACCAGCCCTTGTTCCTAGCCCTGTTGGGAAACCTGGGCACGGTTCCCCTAGCCGAGTTGCAAAACCAGGCCCTTCGCTGGCGCGATGGCCGGCTAGCCGATCGCGGTTGGCCGGAATGGGAAGAAGCCATGGAACTCTACCAACCGGCCTCCCCCCTAACGGCGACCAAATCCGCGCCCTTGCCAAAGGGCCTTGACAACGCACCCCATTATCCCTTGGAGATAAGATTTACCGGAAGGCTCTTTGCCAGCGCTCTAGCCATTGTGCCCGAAGCGCAGAAGCAGTCTGTTATCGCCAGCCAACTGGCCAACCTGATCAACCGGGTCATGGTCGCCGATGGCATGCCACTTACCGAGGTCGATTCCTTGAACCGCGCGGCCCTTCGGGTCCAAGGACAGCTAGAGATTGGCTTATCCCTGCTCGGAGCCAAAGATCCGGAATCGGCCGCAACCCTAATGGGACAAATTCCGCTCATCGAGCTGTTCCGTACTGCCCACGCGGCGATCGTCAAGCGGGTAACCCGCGCCAAGAAAATTCAGGCATCGGCTCAAAACCCGTTGATTCCCATGCTTGGATCCTCTGCTGTGGAACTGCTCGATGCTTTGCTTTCCCGTCGCCCGCGCCTTTACTCGGAGCGTGCTCAACAAGTACGAGACTTTGGTGAGCCCGGCGATTTGACCAGGCTGGATCAAGCCCTTGAACGCATCGAGACCGCTCTTGCCATTGCCATGGCGCTTCGCTTGCGTCGAGAAGATCTTCCGGAACCTTTCCCGGAAAATTCGCATCCAGAATCCGTGGAAGGACTCAGCCTGGACAGCTGGATTCTGACCGTGTTTGGGCACCATTGCCTAGATCGCAACGACTCCCAGGCTCCCTTGCCCGCCCGACTTCTGCCCGATTTGTTTGCTGGCTGGGGAAAGGATCCAGGGCAGTTCCAGGAGCAACTTAGCGAATGGCTCACGTCCCAATTCGGCAAAGATTTGCCTGCCACCATGGATCCTTGGCTGGCATCGGTCCGACAGATCTATTTCGAGCTTAGCCAGCACGATCCGGCAAGTGTTGACCATCGCTATGTGGAAGGGCTTTGGATTCTAACAGAATAACTGCCGGTTTAGGGTACCAGCACGCGCAGGCGATAGTTACCAGTATCAATCACATAGACATATCCGTTGGCGCCCACTGCCACCGCCTGCGGGCCATTGAACAAGGCACTGGCCATTTTGCCATCATAATAACCTTGCTGATTCGGGGTACCGCTTACGGTGCTGACTTCTCCGCCTTGGATCTTGCGGATACAATGATTGCCGGTATCAGCCACCCAAACGGCACCATCCGGACCAACATCTACGCTATTGGGTAGTTTGAACTTGGCCTTGGCTGCTGGGCCGTCTTTATGGCCACCCTTGTCCGAACCATTTTCGCAAGCACCAGCAAAGGTACTCACTTTGCCGTCTTTCAACATGCGGATGCAATGATTCTTGGAATCGGCGATGTAGATTTCTCCGCCCTTGCCCACCGCAATGCCCGCCGGTTCATTGAACTCGGCCTTCATGGCCGGGCCATTGGAATAACCAAACACGGTATAACCATCGTCATCTTCGTGGCCACCCTTGCCGGCGATGGTGCTTACCTTGCGGTCTTTGCCAATTCGCTTGATCTTCGAGTTGAGCATATCAACCACTACCAGGCTGCCGTCTTTGTCGAAGCTCAAATCGATGGGACACCAAAAACGGGCGGTATCCCAATTGCCTTCAAGATCGAGGCCATTGTCATCAGGCTCGCCGCGGCAGAATCCGGCATAGCGGGTCAAGCGTCCGTCCGGCGCCAACTTGCGAATGCAGTTATTGCGACACTCGGCGATAAAAACATTGCCGGCCCCATCGACTGCCATCCCGCGCGGCCGGTCCAATCGAGCCAGGGTTCCCTTTTTGTCGTCGTTGCCGGGCTTGTTGGATCCGGCAATGCGCTCGACCTTCGTTTTGGCATCCATGCGATAGATCCGATGTTCGTCGGAAATCCAAACATCGCCATTGGGCGCCACTTCGACGCCGGAGGGCAAGGTAACCATGAACTTGACCACCGGTTCCTGCTTACCACCCAGCATCGTGCCCGTGCAGCCCTTGATGCCCTCGTTGATGTTGCCGTCGCAGTTGTTGTCTTTGCCGTCACATACCTCGGTCGCGCCTGGTTTGATTGCGGGATCGTCGTCATTGCAGTCTACTATCCCAGTGCAGGCGGTGCCGCCGCGAACGCCGTCGCCGTCCTTGTCTACACACTTGCCCGAACTGCGTTTCTTATAGGCCGCCAATGCCGCCCGGGCCTCTTTGACGGTCATGCATTTGCCGATCTCGGCATCAAGCGGCTCTTTGTAACAAGCCGCCAATCCCTCGACTTTGCCTTTGCAGTTGATGTCTCTCCTGCACTCGCCCTCTTTCAAAGAGGAGCAGGCTGCCAATAGACCGAGACCCAGAACGGGGAGGATCAGTGAAAACCGCTGCCACAGTTTTTTCATAAGCAGACTCCTTCGCAATCGGATTCGACAACACTTTGCAAGTATCAAGGGACAACCCAACGTACGCGATTGGCTACTGTATCGACTACAAACACACTACCGTTAGGACCCAGGGCCAGGTCGGTGGGAGTTTGGAAACGGGCCTGGGCGATAGGTCCATCCACATATTTATCCTCACCGGCTTTTCCATAGCGAGTCTTGACCTTGCCCGCCGGCGATACCGTCCGGATGACCGCATTGCCGGTATCGGCTATCCAGATGGTGCCTTTGGCATCAAACTGCATCCCGTGCGGATAGTTGAACTTCGCCCGGGCCCCGACCCCATCGACAAATCCGCCTAAGCCCAACGTGGTATCCGATTCACCGGCTAGGGTACTGACCATCCCGCCCTTGCCTTTTCGTAAATCAATGCGCCGAATACGGCAATTGAAAGACTCAGCGATATAAATGATTCCCCGCGCATCGACCAGCACGGACTGTGGATCATTGAAGCGGGCCTCCATGGCCGGTCCATCCAGAAACCCTATTTGCCCTTTATCTTCTTCGACTACCACCGGGCCGGCTCCGGCAATGGTGCTGACCATGCCATTGGCATCAATTCGACGAATGCGCGCATTTTCACGATCGACAACGATCAAAGAGCCATCCGGCGCGGCAGCGACATCAGCCGGGCAATAGAACCGAGCCTGGTCTGCGCCACCGTCGGCAAATTGATTGGTATGTTTGGTCAGGGTAGAACAGAACCCGGCCACCGAAGACACGGTGCCAGTTGCGGTCACCCGGCGGATACAATTGTTCTTGCAGTCGGCCACCAGCACACTTCCGTCAGCAGCCTGCATCAAACCGGCGGGATAGGAAAAACGTGCTTCCTCCCTTTCGCCATCGGCAAAATGAGACAAATGGCTGCCGGCCAGTATCTCGGCACGCCCGCTGAGGTGGATTTTCCAGACATGATGGTTGTCGGTAACCAGCACGAAACCAGCGCTGTCGTATACCACCGATCGCGGGCCATCCAAGCGATGCTCGGCCTGATTGCCCCAGGTCGCGCCACCAAACAGGGTTTGCACACAGGATTTTTGCTCTTCGTTGACCATGCCGTCGCAATCATTGTCGACCGCATCGCACACCTCGGTCTTGCCCGGCGCCATGTTGGCATCTTCATCGTTGCAATCCTGCAACTCGCCTTCCGGACAACCCGGGCCAGCCCGCACCCCATCCCCATCTAGATCCTTACAAACCTTAGGTTTTTTATCTTCTTCCCGCTGCTCTTTCAACTCGCCCAGCGCTTTCATAGTCAGACAGCGCTCTTCGAAGCAAACCTCGGCGCCCTGACAATGAGAGTCTCTCTTGCAAGTGCCTTCCTTGCGAGAAGAACAAGACGATATAAGGAGGAAAAAAACGGCCAGACCAAGCCAGCAAATTGGGCGATTCATTTGGAGTATCCTCGTTCGCCGTTTGTAACCGCGGCCACGATAGGATAGCCCCGCCGAACTGTCAACCTCTAAAAAATACAGTGTAATAGCAAAAAGTAATCCACAAAAAATCTTGCTTAACTTAAGTCAAGTACGGATTGACATTGGTCCATTATTGGATTACATTTAGATCATGACAAAGACCAATAAATATTCCACCGACGAACCGTTCAAGAATCCCGAAATCATCAAGTCGGCGTACAAGGCTTTGATCAAAGCAGAATCCATGGGACTTGTGGAACTTGTTCCGTCTAAGACTCTGTCTCGTGATTCTGTTCTAAAATACCTTCTGAAAATCTCGAAAGCCGGCATTGGCCGCCAGGTTGCCCTGCAACTCCAGGCCAGAGTCCCTGAGCAAAGCGATCCTTCCTATTTAACCGATCTTTTCGACAAGCTAAACGACGCTCTGGAGGACTCTCCGGTTCCTGAATCCGAGTGGCATTCCATGGAGAAGGTGCTAGGGGCCGAGTTTCTTGCCAAAATCATCGGTATTGCCGAAGTCAGTTTGAAAAGATACCGGGCCGGCCAAAGAAGTACCCCGGAGAAGATTGGCGCCCGGCTGCATTTCTTGGCCCTGCTTACCGGAGATCTCGCCGGCGCTTACAACGATATGGGCATACGGCGTTGGTTCCAGCGGCCGCGGACCCAACTCGATGGCTCTACTCCCATGAGTTTTCTGGCCGGCGATTGGGATCCTGCCGATTCGGGCCCAGTAAAGATCAGAGATCTTGCCCGGGCGGCAACTTCATTCTCCGTCACATGATTGTCTATCGCCACGCCGATCCCCGCTTTCCATTTCTTTGGGAAGGAAGTGATCAGCCGGAATCCCGCTGGCAGGCAGGCGGTTCGGATCCAGTCCATTGTTTTGCCGACACCCCCGACGGCGCCTGGGCAGAATTTCTAAGGCATGAAGACATTCGGGATCCGGAGGATCTGGAAGGCATCCGCCGCACGCTATGGGCCGTAGACATCGGCGACCCGCCTAACTCAGTCCCCTCCTCCCTCCCCCGCAAGACCCTGCTTGGCGGTACCGATTCCTACTCCAAGTGCCA
>JAUVBB010000086.1 GCA_030591445.1 Deltaproteobacteria bacterium
ACCAGCGGTGGCAGTTCCACCTTGCCTTGGTCCTATGCCGGTCGGATTCGCTCCTTGGATTATAAAACCGTTCGCTACCTGGGTCATTATCACAAATTGCAAGCGCTGGCGGCCCTGGGGCTGTTTGACGAACAGGCGTTGATGGTGGCTGGGGTGTCGGTTAGCCCGCGCAATGTGGCCCATGCGCTTTTTCAGAGCCACTTGCGCTTCGCCAATGATCCAGACCTGGTGGTCCTGCGGGTAGAGAGTCTGGGCAAGAAGGACAAGCGGGAAGTGGTTCTGGTTCATGAAATGATGGACCACAAAGACACGGCTACTGGCTTGACCGCCATGATGCGTACCACGGCCTTTTCGGTGTCGATCGTTGCCCAAATGATCGCCGATGGCAGCATCGAAAAAAAGGGCGCTTTTCCGCCGGAAATGGTAGTACCCCCGGCCAAGATGATTCACGAATTGGGCAGGAGAAACATTCTGGTCAAGAAGACCTGGAAAGAATAAACCGGTGGGGTGAAGGGGCGTTTGATGAAGCACGGGGTTCTGGTTGTTTTTATGGCGGTGATGCTGCACGAGCCCGCGGCGGCTTCCGCCCCGCCGCCCAGTTCGGACAACAGCGACTCGATCTCTTTCCAGCTGGCGCTACAATACCTTTGGGACTACGGCCTGGTCGAAGGTGCGGGCGATGCGACCGATACCACCAGCAACCGCCTGTTGTTTCGGCGGTTACGACCGGTCATCAAAGGCAAGATGCTGGCTGAGAAATTCTCCTATCTGCTGCATCTCAATTTGCTTCCCGGTAGCTTAGAGTTGATGGATCTCTGGGTTGACTATCGTTTCTTTGACTGGGCCAATGTTCGCATGGGCCAGATGAAGATACCATTTACCCGGTATCGGCTGGGTTCTTTCAAGGATTTGCCCGTGGTCGATTGGTCTAAACCCACCCATTATTTTGGCGCTGAACGGCAGCAGGGTTTGATGTTGCACAACGGCATTGGCCGCCCGCCGGTTTGGGAGTACCAGTTGGGTTTGTTCACCGGGGTCAATGCCCGGGCCTCGAACGGCATGGGTATGGCCAAGGTGTACGGAGAATCTGTCCGCAGTCCCTCCCTGTTGAACGACCCGGACCCAGCCCTGTGGGCCCAGATGCACTCGGAGATTGTGGCGCATTTGGCCTGGAACCCAGGGGGTATCGATGTCAGGAAACCCGCCGATTTTGAGGGCGGCGATCTTCGGGCCGCTTTTGGTCTGAGCGCTGCCTGGGATCTCGATCCCCATCCGCAGCGGGACATGCGTTTGCGCGTGGCTCCCGAAGCCGAAATCAAGTTCCACGGTTTTACCGCCATCGCCGTTGCCTATTTGGGTTTTGTCGACACTTTGACCAGCGGCGAGGATTTGGTCCTGGGTTTGGCAGGCACCGTGCTGCAGGTCAGCTATTTGTATCAGCAACGCTACCAGTGGGGTTTGCGTTACACCCAAGTTGCCACGCTGGCGAAATTGCTTGACGATGCGCGTGAATACGCTTTGCTGCGCGGGGATCTTAGTTCGCTAGACCCGGACAATTTACTGCAAGCCGAGCATGAACTAAACCTGGGTTTTACGTGGTTTCTGTACGGAACCACGATTCGATGGCAAAACGATGTCGGCTGCCGCTGGCATCAATTTCAGCAGCAAACGCGAAGAGATTATTTGCTACGCAGCCAATTGCAGCTTGTCTTCTGACTGGAGGAGCCCATGGGACAGAAAGAATTCGACGAAGCCCTGGAACAAGTCAAGAGTCTGCCCGCCCAATCACCAGAGGTATTGCTGAATTTCTACGGCCTGTTCAAACAGGCTACCGCCGGTGATGTGACCGGAAAACGGCCGGGAATGCTCGATTTCAAGGGACGGGCCAAGTATGATGCCTGGGTGGATAGAAAGGGAATGAGCCAGGAAAACGCCATGGATGAATACGTGTCTTTGGCTAGCCGTTTGCTGAAAGAGCACGGCAAATAGCCACAACGCTACTGCATATGGAAGTGCGCCTTGGTAGCGGCCATTATCACATCGGTGGCTTCTTCGAAGTCCAGAGTGTCGGTGTTGATCTCCAAGTCAAATTCAATGTCGCGTTCTTTGTGGCGGCCGAACTTCTGCGTTAACTCGTCAAGGAAAGCCTCGCGCTCTTGTTCGCGAATCACGATTTCCTTGCGCGCTTCTCGCTCGGAGAGGTTTAGCAGGCGCATTACATTGCTGACCCGAGACTCTTTGGACGCTTTCAAGAGCACCTTCAAAGAGTCCGGCAAGAGCAGGTGGGCCCCGCGCCCCAACAGAACGGCGTCGTTCTGAGCGATAATGTAGATCGCTCGATGCAATAGATAGACATAGGTCTGCTTGCCAATCTGGTGGCTGATGGAAGTCAGGAAAGATTCGACCAGTCCCTGGGTTTTCTCATCCAGCACCTCGAACATGCGCGACTGGTATCGCCCCTGACTCTCGGAAGCCAGCACATCGAGAATCTCCCGATCCCAGACCGGCCACTGCAATCGATCAGCCAAGTGCTTGGTTACCGACATCCCGCCCGCACCAAACATGCGCGAGACCGCAATCACGCGCTTCGGGGTGTCGACCTCCTTTCTCACGCCCCGGTCCATGATAGCGTACTCGTATCTTCTGGCAGCCCTCTCCGCCAAATCCAGCGAAACTTGTGCCTTCATGGGAGCCCCCCTTCTGAAAGCGATTTCAATACCTTAATCCATACCAAACACTAAGATTTTCGTCAACCGCGTCTGGGGGGGCGCAAACGGTCTTGCAGGCGGTGCCACCATGTTCTTCTTTCTACTTGCACTACTTTGCCGAGGACCGAGCTGAGTGGATTGGCTTGGTCGGCGCCGGCGCATCCGTCGCCTTTGGTAATCACTTCCCCGCGGGCCGAGTTGACCCGCTGGGCCCGATGGATCTTGGGCTGGGCTCCATCCACCATCAGGATGTCGCCGGCCACGATGGTCTCGGGCGCTACCGGGGCCACCGTGACCTGGTCGCCGTGGCAAATGGCCGGACGCATACTGCCGCCAAGCGCGGTAAACCGCACCGATTGTCCGCGCGCCAGGACCTCCTGCGCCAATACGAATAAGTCACAAGATTTAATCGGAATCGATTGCATGGCGAATGTACTCTACTACCGATAGGTCAGGTACAAAATCAAGACGGGTCCCCGACAGCAGCTGAACAATACCCGCCGCCGTGTCGACCGCATTTTGGGCTGATTGGCTGTCCCAGTACGGAATGACCGATAGGCTGACCAACTGCGCGGCGGTCTCGATAGGAGAAAGTTCATGAGTACTGATTGCCTCGGCATGGCGCAAAAAATAAATTCGGCGCAGCGGCACGGTCAGGGGCAAGGCCAAGCCCGCCGTTCCATGCCAAGGCGTGCCTGAAATCTGTACCTGATCATCATGCACGCCAATTACCACCCGATCATCATTGAGCACCCGAGCGCCGTGCTTAGCCCAAAGCTCAGCCATAGTGCTTTTGCCTACCCCAGAACGCCCAGCGAACAAAACTCCCTGCCCATCAATCTCCACCCCACAAGCATGCACAATCAAGGCATCTCGGTCAGCCAAGAGCTTAGAAAAAATCACCTCGTCTAATGGATAATCAAAGGGAGCAAAGCGATCGGGTAGATCTGCGGTAAAGAAAATGCTACCCCGATGAGCTTCAAAATCGATCAAGGCCACCAAGCAAGGTTTCGGATCATCACCATGCTGGAGACAAATCGAATAGGCTTGCCCGTTGTGCATAACCCGCCAAGAACCACCAGAATGGAAGACTTCTTGGTATCCATCCAGATCAGGCAGATTACCTTGGTAAAGATCGATGGAAATTGGAAGATGGGCCTCTCCTTCGAAAGGCAGGAGTTTTTTGGCTATCAGGTCAAACCCGGTGTTCTTTTGATCTCTGAGCAGAACCTGTGCTCTTTGACCGATACAGACAGAATTGTGGTTTGGCGAGAGGGTTTGCACGACTAGCTAGACATGAGTTCGGCCACAACTGGACAGCTCGAGTCCTTGGTGCAAATAAGCACCATATCTTGCAGATCTATGGTGACTTTGGCCAGACGAGGCTTCAAATATGATTTTCGAGTCGGCTTGGTCGTCGGGAGTTCATCTTTTTTCACGTGTCAATCTCCTACGCCACGGACTTGTTTTGCCAACGCTGCTTTAATAGCAGCATAACGTGTTTTGGCCACAGTGCAAGGCCATTCTGGTATGCTGAGTTCTGAGCCGGTTTCCATCCGGGCCAGCGGCGGACACAAACGGCACAGAAACTTCTCGATACAGTTTGCGCAAGGGTGATCGGAGGGAAGGGGCGTGTCGCGGCGTTTTCGGATCTGTTGCCAGCCAACGGAGAAATCTCCCTGGCGCAGATCAAACAAAGGCAGATCGTTGGAACATAGGGACAAAAAACCATCCGGATGTACAAAAAAGGAGATTTTGCCACCTCGACAGGAAAACATAGTTGCTTCCGGCGTTGTTCCCGGTTGGTCCTTGCATGCCTTGGCCCAGGCGTTGAAGCGATCGCGGTTTTGGATGTCGATGGCCACTATTTGTTCGGCGCTGAGTCTGGAATTACATGGTTTGAGATTGCCGGTCAGGGTGGGGGTCACCATGGGGTCGAAGCGAAAGCCTACGCCCAGGTCTTTGGCGAACTTTTCCAAGGCGCTCAGCTCGGCAACATTCTCTTTCATGAGCATGGTTTTGAGCCGAAGAGGAATGGACCGTTGCACCATCTTCTCGACGGCGGCAAAAGTGGCATCGCGGGCATCGCGATGGCCGGTTATTTTTTGGTAGGTCTCGGGCGAGTATCCGTAGAGTGAGATTTCCACCGCCTGGGGCGGTAGGTCTTGCCACAGGTCGAGATGTTCATCGCTTATTAGGCTGCCGTTGGTATACACCGATACCAATAGGCCTGATTTTTTGGCATGGCGATAGATATGCGAAAAATCTTTACGTAGTAGTGGCTCGCCGCCGGAAAGCACCAGCCACAAGCAGCCGGCCTTTACGATTTGGTCGATAATTTCGAACCACTGTTCTTGAGGGAGTTCTTCTTTTTGGCGGGAGTCTTGCTGATAACAATGGATGCATTGGAGGTTGCAGCGATAGCTCAGTGAAAAGGACCCGTGTAGGGGCCGACCCTCAGCTAGGGCGGTTTGCTGTAACTTGTTTTCGAAGCTTTGATAGTCTAGTGAATCCATTCAAATAAGCCAGTGCGCGTGAAACGGGGCTCTAGGCATCCGATTCGATGACACAGCCCTCTTTGACCATTTCAAGGATGAATTCCTCGGTATCGGTGATGGCCTGCGCTTTGGATACCTCGAATTCAACATGCAGTTGCTTGCTGATTTGTTCCAGGCTGCTTGGCTCGGCCAGTTGTTTCCAAATGAATTGGCCGGTCTCGTTCAAGGTAAACAGGCATTGCAAATCCACCACCGCGGCTCTTATGGGGACCAGGATCATGTCATCGCCAATTTCTCGGGCCACGAAATCTTGGTTTCTTTGCCATGTCTTCCCGTTCAGCATCGAAGTTTCCTAACACATCGAATGGGGGAGGACAAGCAGGCCAAATTCCGGCGGGTTCTTGCGAGGAGAGTGATAACTGTCTAAAAACCAAGTGAAAATCAACAGAGGGGCCGAAATGTCGCAGGTGCGCAACTATTAGTGACGCTCTGAGTTGGTTGATTTTTTTAGAAAAATAAATTGGATGGCAATGGTGCGCAACCTATAGTTGCCCATATCGCGGGTGTTTGGGTAGATTCGATACGGTGATTTTTGTAAGTGCAAGTAAAATAAACTAAAAAATATATCTCTCTCCTTGGCACGTAGTTTGCTTGTAATTATAGTTATGACTACTACCGGAAAGACGAGGTTGAGCATGGGCACTCAATTATTTCGTTTGTTTGGATTTCTGAGTCTTGCATTTTTTATCAACGCTTGTGCCGTTGATGAAAGCCAACTGGCGACAAGCTACAGCGAATTGAAAAAAGACAAAAAAGAAAAGAAAGATAAAAAGCCAAAGAAAGACAAGAAGGACAAAGTACGGGACTCCTTTGAGCAACTGCCGGTAGGAACCGATGCACCTGAGTCCATGGCTTTCATGGCCAGTGGCAGTGGCTACGCTTTTGTCACTGACGAGACGGCAGCGCATGGCGACCACAGCTTGGCTTTCGGTATCACCGAAGACTCCCCGGATCCGGACCGCATGGGTTTACGGCTTTGTTTGGATGAGCCGTCCGCCGAGTACATCCGGGCTTCCTTCTCTGTTCGCTTCGAGAATTTCATCAACTGGAACGGGATTGGCATTAGCAGTGAGTCGGGCTGGTTGTACTGGTGGTGGGCGCGGGAGAATGGAACCTTGTTTGATGATGTGACCTTCCATACTTTGTTGCCAGGAGTCTGGCACGATATCATTGTCGAAATCGACCGGGTCAGCGGTATGGCTTCTATCTTTGTAGATGGCTACGCGCACTCCGCTCCCATTGACGGACCTTGGTATTACATCGACCACAGCGTGCCCATGCAATGCGTTTTTGTCTTTGCTGGAATCCGTGAAAATGTTCAAAAAGCCTTCCTTGATGATGTCATGGTTACCGACAAACGCATCTAGCTAACCGAGGATTTTTCTTTAGCTTTTGACCGGCAAGAACAGAGCCGAGGGGGCATCCTGGGACATGAACAGGGTGTTTAGGGCGGGTACGCCGTTTAGACACTGTTGCAAACATGCTTGGCTAAAATCGGCACAGCTGCTGGTGCAGCTGCGTTCGCCATTGTTGGGGTTGCGAGAAAACATTGGCCAGTTGCTCGAGGTCAAGATGAGACCGACCCGGTGGCCGGCAAGAAAAGTGTGTGCCAGGGGCATGGTCATGGGTAGATCAAGAGAATATTCTTGCTCGGCTATGATGACCGACTCGGTTTCATAGGCATCATGAAAGCGCAAGCTGCGGGCTCCGTCGACCACAAGTCTTAGACTGCCGTCGGGCAAAACATCTACCAGGCGAATCACGAAATCGCTGTCTTTGCGATCGGTGGCAACGTGCAGCTTGGCGTGGGCATATCCTTGCACAACCAGCGCTTCGGTTAGGATTGGGCCTTTAAACAACAAGGCGTCTTGCCGATCGATCAAGACCGGACTTTGGTCGATGGGCCCATGAAACAAGTCGATCGGCGTATCAAAGGGCCACATGGTCGATCCCCCCCAAGTGGGCGAGGGATCCTTGGGGTCATAAGGAAAGGTCATCTTGTTGGACTCTTGGGGTGGACTCGCACTCAGGCTCTGATCGGGCAGGAGATAGAACGGGGTGTCTTGAACTCCCGCGGGCGGCCAAGTGTCTGCCTCTTGCCAATTTTCTTCTCCGTGTTGGAAGAAGCGCAGCCGGGCTTGTTGGTTGAACTTATTGTCGATGCTCCGCAGGTGAAAATCGAAAAAGGCCAGGGCGCTTTGTTGGCTTATTTTTTCGCCATCCCAAAACGCCTTCTCCGCCTCGGTGAGTTCGGCTGTCGCACCGACGGTGGCGGTGCCGGTGGCAAAATGGTGCCAAGGACCAAACAGCAAGCGATGCTGATCGCGCGCGCTTTCGTGCCCTTGGGTGCGCAGCCACTGAAAAGAGCGAAACAGGTCATTGTGATCCCACCATCCGCCAATCAGCAATAGGGGAATCTTGATGCCTTGCGGATCGTGGACCTGTTCGGCAAAATCCCAGAAGGCATCTCGCACCGGGTGTTGCTTGACCAACTCGACCAGTCCCGGGAAAACCATCTCCAGCAGCCAGAGGTATTCTTCCCGCAAAACGCCGCCCGGATAGTAAACCGGGTAAAACCAGCCCATCTCCTTCATCATGGGCACGGCACAGATCAGCCCCGGAGCCTGTTCCAGCGCAATTTCATACTGGGCGCCACCGAGAGCCGAGGCGCCATAGCTGCCCACTTGGCCGTCCGACCAGGATTGGCTGGTAATCCAGGCCACGATGTCGGCTCCATCCTGGCCTTGGCTGGGAGAGCCTTCATAGGCGGCCGCTTCTGAGTCGCCGGTTCCCCGCCAATCGGCAATCACAAAGGCATAGTCGCGACTGCGAAAAAGAATTTGCTTTTCACTCTCGGCGCCAAACCAAGAATCGACCGCTCCGTCAATTCCATAGGGCGTAAAAATCAGGATGCTTGGAACCCGGCAATCCTCCGCAGATGGTCGAACCACATAAGCCCGCACCCGCGCATCTGGATGCTCGACCTCATCAAAATCGCGTAAAGAGATCCAGACCTCGGGTTCAATTACCCTTGCGGAGCAAAGCGCAGCATTGTCTTGGCCGTCGATCGGGCCTCCATCCGCTGGTCGATCATTATTGCCACTGCATGCAAAAACAGACCCGGCCAAGTAAAGACTCAGCAAGATTAGCAAGCTACTCTGCCTGAATTTCACAATTTGATCCTTGAAAATACTTGGTCACAAATAGAAGTATTGAAGCCAAGCCTAGTCGCAAAAGACAACTGGCTTCGGTCCAGGCTCAGGAATTGAAAAGACTCAGGACGCGGTGCCAAATACAGCGCTGCAGCCAGATGCCATAGATCGGCACCGCGGACGTAACCCAAATCGAGCACAGCTTTTAACTCCTCGCTTAAGGAGCGGTTGGGGAATATCCAGTGGATAGGGCGTAAAATCTGCTCGAAACTTTCCGCCAGATTTTCTCGTTTGGCCACCGAACGGAACTCAGCTTCCAGCAGATTAGCAGAATAAAGGCGGTCAAACTTTGGGATGGCACCGGTGAGATCCTTGGCCAGATCTTCGCCGAAAGCTACCGCTACCAAAACAGACGTGTCTATGTAACCGACGTCCACAATCAATCCTGGCGATCATCCAGAAATCGGGCCAAGGCCCCGGGTCGAAAGACCAAGGGTGCGATCTCTGCAAGCGATCCCTGTCCTGTGCTGGTCTGTCCCTCTTCTTGCAGGTTATCCAAGTAGGTCTCCAAGTCTTCTTCTTCGTCACCGATAGGTATGATTTCGGCCACTCGAGTGCCGTGACTGGTAATGACAATGCGCTTATTGCGCCTTACCTTGCGCAATAATTCACTAAATTTCGCTTTAGCCTCGTAAACTGAGTAGGTTTCCTTGCCCATATTGAAATCTTAGCATACTGGTCAGACTAGTCAAGTCATATTGTCATCGGCTGTTGGTGTAATTATGTTTACAAGTCAATGAGCCATGTGTTAGCCGGTATACTGTTAGCCGGTTTTGAATATTTATCAATTGAAAGGTAGGGGGTACTGCCATGAGATCTTTTTTGCTGGGTTTGTTCGTTTGCTTTTGGATGGTTGCGCCGGCAGGGGCTGTGCAGACGGAGGCGGGTTGGACGGGGGCCCTGGATTTTATCGTTCCTTTTGAGACTACGCCGGACTATGAAGGTCAACGTCTGGGTGGTTGGGGAGGGGACGCGGGGGATCATCAGCCGCGGCGTTATGATCAGGCGATTGATCATGTCTTGGTCTTTGTGCATGGAAACTCAAGAGATGCCGCCGACTGGGATGACTACCGGGTGTATTTCCGTGACCGGGGATTCAACGACTCGGCTTTGTGGGCGCTGAGCTGGTGCGGAGGCAAGCCAGATCTTTGGTACGATATTTTCACCGAGGGCAACAGCACCGACCTGACCGTTTTCTTAGAAGCGGTGGCAGCTTATACCGGGGTGGCCAAGGCCCGCTTGGTTGTGCATTCGCAGGGCGGTTCTATGATCAAGGATGTTTTGTACGAGCATCCGCCGGCCGGAGTGATGACGACCCATTTGAGCTCCATTGCCGTACCTAACGGAGACAAGAGCTCGGCCCAAGATGCCGGGGCGGCTATTTGCCTGAACTGGCTCTGGGAAGGCAATGCCTGGTGCACCCAGGAGTTTGGAGCCACAGTCGCGGCACAGGATTGGCGTGATGCGCGGGTGCTTGCCGACCCGGCCTTGGCGGCCATACAAGTGATCTACGCGGGTAGCATAACCGATGCCAGCTTCTACCTGAACGCCAACGAGGACGTCCGTTTCTCGCCGCGCGACAACATGGTCTCTACCGCTTGGAGTGGGCAAATTGAATACTCTCAGCACGCTGACCAGGATCACCGACAATTGCGTTATCTGAATATTGGCGAAGTATTCGACTTCATCACTGATCCGGTGGCGCCAGTATGTGGCAATGGGGTAGCCGAGAGCGGCGAGACCTGCGACGGCACCGATTTGGCGGGTGCAAGCTGCGCGAGCCTGGGCTTTTCCGGCGGAACGCTGGCTTGCAATGGAGATTGCCAAAGCTACGACAGTTCGGCTTGCACCGACGCGGAACTGTGCGGCGATGATGTGTGCGCCGGGGCCGCGGCTGGCGAGGACTGTCATTCTTGTCTAGCGGATTGCCCTGGCAAAACCGGTGGCACGCCCACCAGGCAATTCTGTTGTGGCAACGGTATTTGCGAAGCCATCGGCGAAGACGCCATCAACTGTCCGGTAGATTGCGCGCTGGCGCCGCCTGAATGTGGCAACGGCACAGCCGAGGCCGGCGAAGAATGCGATGGCGCCGACCTGGGCGGTGAGAGCTGCGAGAACCTGGGCTTCGACTGTGGCGGCGATCTTGTTTGCAACCCCGATTGTACCTTGAATAGCCTAGGCTGCAGCTCCTCGACTTGCGGTGACGACCTGGCCGAGTGTGGAGAGACTTGCGACGGCAACGATTTGGCCCAAGAATCCTGCCAGAGTCTGGGCTATGAAAGCGGTAGCTTGTTCTGCGATTCTGATTGCCAGGACTATGATACTTCCGCTTGCTTAGGCGGCGCGATTTGCGGCGACGATATTTGCGCCGGCAGCGCCGAGGGCGAGGACTGCTTGACTTGCAAGGCCGATTGCCCTGGCAAGACCGGCGGTACGCCCACCAAACTATTCTGCTGTGGCAACGGCACCTGCGAACCCGTGGGTGAAGATACTGCCAACTGTCCCATCGACTGTCCTTGATCGATTCGGATGTTCAGAGAATTTTCTTATTGGTTGTTGTTTTCTGTTGTCATGGAGGCAATGACGCAGCCCACCTTGAACTCTCCTATTTTTCAATAGTATTTTCCCGAAATTGTTGAAACCATTTCGTTGGACATGCCGGGAGAATAATAATGAAAGTTCTTCTTAGCTCTGTTTTTGGACCCTATGGGGTTGATGACGCCTATGGACGTAAAGAAAATATTATGGAGCTATTCCATAATCAGGTGACCCGGGAGCAAGGCCTGTTCTCGCTTCGCTTTCATCACCAGAGTTTTGGGCTCTATTTTCTGGCCGAGAATATTAATGCGCCCACCACGGTCCTGGATTTTCCCTCGGAGCAGAGATTTATCAAGGAGATCAAGAAGGGATATGACTACGTGGGTATCTCCTTCATCGTTCCCAATTTCCTCAAGGCCAAACGAATGGCCGAGCTGATCCGGGAGCATGCCCCGCAGAGCAAGATCATCCTTGGCGGTCATGGCAGCTCGGTTCCGGGCATAGAAAACAAGATTGAGTATGACCATATTTGCCGTGGAGAAGGCGTGAAATGGCTTCGACGCTTACTCGGCGAGAATGCCGAGAGGCCCTTCAAGCATCCTACCCTGGCGTCGGTAACTTCCAAGCATGTGGTGGGCATACCCTTGAAAACCAATGCCGCGGTGTTGGTGCCCGGAGTGGGGTGTCCCAACGCTTGTCGTTTCTGCGCCACATCTCACTTCTTTGACAAGAAATACACCCCGTACTTCGATTCGGGAAAAGAGCTTTTCGATATTTGTGTCCAGTTGGAGAAGGAGGCGGGTTACCAGGAGTTTTTCATCATGGATGAGAACTTCCTGAAGAGACCGGAGCGAGCCCGGGAGCTCATGCGCCTCATGGAAGAGCACGACAAGTTTTACCAATTCGGCATTTTTAGCTCCGCTGAAACCATCGCCTCCATGGGCGTAGAGTTCCTGGCCCGTTTAGGGGTTACCTTTCTCTGGGTAGGGGTGGAGTCGAAGCATGAAGTATATGAGAAGAACAGTGGTATCGAGTTCAAGCCATTGATTCAAGACCTACGCGATCATGGCATCAGTGTCTTGGCCTCGGGGATTCTCTTTCTGGAACACCACAATCAGGAGAGCATCTGGAAGGATGTAGAATTCCTGGTGGGTCTGGGCTCCGACGCGGTGCAGTTCATGGAATTAGGCCCCTTGCCCGGAACCAAGCTCTACCAGGATTACGACCAAAAAGGGATCTTGCTGAAGAACATCCCCTACGAAGAATGGCACGGCCAACATCAGATCTGGTTCAAGCACCCCCATTTCAGCCGGCAAGAGTCGGAGCGCATTCTGCGCCAGGCCTTCCAAAACGACTATGATACCCAAGGATCTACCCTGCTACGCATGTGCGACACCACCATTCGAGGAAGCAAAACGCTAGCCCGCTATAGCGATCCATATATGGTTCGGCGCCGAGAAGGTCTAAAGAGAACGGCCAAACAGTTTCGCCAAGTCTTAGCGGTGTTGAAACAATATGCCCACAATGATCAGGTTCGTTCATTGACCGAAGAGGTCATCGAGAAATACCAGACGGAATTGGGTCCCATGTCCCGCAAACAAAAACTCTTCGGCAAAGTCGCCTCATTTTTTGCCGCCCGAGAGACTGCGCGTGTGATTGCTGGTAAGAACGTCTATCAGCCCAAGACCCGAAGTCTCAAGTACCGCATGTCGGTTAAGGACTTGGCGGTAGAAAGCCTCAAAGGCAAGAGTCTTGCCAACATTCTAAAGATTCAGCTCAATCGGGAGCAAAATCCGATTCGGGTGGAACTGAACGGAACCATGGACAAGGTCAACGCCAAGACCCTGGCCCGAAATATCTTGGGATACCTGAAACGCGAAGATTCTAATGTGCAACTCAACCTGGATCACCTGCTATCCATAGAAGACGAATCTTTGCGACGACTGCTTGCCAAACTCCAAAAGTACTACCGGCGAGTTCAGATCGTCTCTAGTGATTTTGCTAAAACAGCCAACGAGGCCATTTCCACATTGCCGGACACCTTGTCAGAATTATTCGTTGTGGATGGTCTGCTGGCAGAACCCACCCAGCAGTGACTTGAGCGCGTATGAACGCTTGCGCGGTGGATGGCAAGAAGGTTTACATCTTCTTGTATTTCGGAGACCATCTCGCATGGTAAATCAATCAGCGTTTATAGTGATCCGTCTTCTCACAGTATTGGGCCTGGCAACGCAATTCACCGCCTGCGGGTCGGGTTCGAACGAAGAAGTCGTCCTTAGTGCCACGTTGGCTTTCGAGCGACTCACTTCGCCGGCGGCGGGCTTTGAGGTAGTGATGCGCGTCGAAGACCAGTTTGGGGTGCCGGCCTCCGCGTTAACGGTTCGCATCGAGTCTAGCTGCGGGACCATCTCTAGCGTGAGCGATGGTGGCGACGGGACTTACTTGGCCACCGTTACCCCACCGGGGGCGGGCGAATGCGATATCACGGCTGCGATCGACGCTTACAACGTGCAAATCAATCGCCGGGCGGTGGTTTTTGACGAGATTGGAGCTGATTGGAATCAGCCCCAGGCCGTTGAAGGCCTGGTTAACTCAGGAGCCTGGGAGGACGGGGCGCATATCACCAGAGACGGCGAGTGGCTGATCATTCACTACATTGCGGTCAGCTTTAGTTGCATTCACGAAAGCAACGACGCGGCCTGCGCGATAGCAGCGGGCCCTTGGCAGGCGCCCGAACGTCCCGATTTTCCGGCGGTGACCAAGATTGACCCAGACGGTACGGTTCACAACTCATGCCCCACGCTTGGTGTTTCTGAAGAAGTCCTCAACCAGGCCGGCGGGAGGGTAGTCCCACAGGCGATGTACGGGTTTCGTCGGCAGCCTGATGGCAGTTTTGCGGAACCGTTTGTCATTACCTTCGCGGACGCAGATGGCTGTTACGGAATCTTCGGTCCCACGGTGTATCCAGCCGGCGACGGCAGTGCCGAGTTGCTGTTCGCCTTCGACCACCCTGACGATCAGGATACGCCCGACGATTCGGCGCCCGACCTGTACCACGCAAGCATCACCTTGGGGCAACCCACCTACCTGGGAACTTTTACGGGCCCTTACTCTCTCGATGGATTCACCGGCCTACCGGTGGGCGGTGTGCGGCGGCCTGGCCAACAGGGAAATCCAAGCGCATTTGGCTTTAGCGACGGGCAGTTCGAGTCCATCTGGTTCGATGATGAAAGCCAAGCCGACACCAACCGGGATCTCCTCGTGAGCTTGAATGCCGCGCCCGGAAGCTTCGACGACGCCACCTGGAGCGCGCCCATCACCCTTCCAATGGGTGTCAACTCGGCGGGGGTTGAAGAAATTCAACCCTTCTTCGATGGCCAGCGCCTGACCTACCGGCGAGGCGATTCCATTGTGAGCAGTGTGCTAACCACTAGCGACGCGGACGTTACCCTTGCCGCCAGCTGGTCGACGCCAAGCACTGACCTGCGTGTTACTCCTGTCAATCCCGCTTTGCCCGGCGCGATCGTAACCATTGGTGAGCCTACGGTGGCCATGCGTGATGGTAAGCGAATTCTCTACTTTGTCTATCTCATCCGACGAGCTGACGGCTTGCTCGATCTGGACGTTGCTTTTGTTCCGGAACGGTGACCTTCTCCGCCAGCAGTGACTTAGCTTTGTTCCAATAACGAAAAGGAATGGAGAAAGCAATGGACGGAGCTCGGCAAAAAAGCACGGCAAAAAAGCCATGAAAGCATGAAAGCAATGGACGGAGGTTTACGCGGCTGGATTTGTTGGAAAATGGAGATTTCCAGGTTCTGAATGCACGTTTCAGAAGAGGGTTCTTGGTAATTAAGATACGAAATGGCTTCTTAGGGTTGTTTTCTTGTCCTGTGTTTCTTTGTGCCGAAGGTTTGCTGGATCTTAATAGAAAAGTTCATATTGCGGATGCAGGAATAGCAGTTGACCAAGATTGGGTCAGATAAGTGGTCGCCTGTATCAGTTGGAGTAAATCTTATTTTGGTGGGGGTTTTGATATTTTCTTCAAGATCACTGCCAGTTTCTTTTTCATTCCATCTGTCCAAAGCTGCCCACCGATGAAATGACCACGGCTCATTTTTGGGTTACGCTTCAGACCTTCTTGGACCAGATATTGATCGAGAAGCGAACGGTATTTTCTTTGTCGCTGGCGGGCCGTCTTGCCTAAACCAAGATACCAATTTGGCAAGGTCAACATGTTGCTATACCTATTCTTTTCTCCGAAGCAATAAAAGCGGCAGCTGGAAAAATCTTTCCAACGAATGTCGGTTGGTTCGGCGTTGATGCCGGCACGGACTGGGTTACAGTCGATGTAGAACATCAACGTCATAAGATCCTCATCACCTTCCAATTTGAGGGTCTTGGGCCGATCGTGGGCCACCTTGCCCAGGCGTTGGTGCCGTTTGTTGAAGCGCAAGCCAAAAAGTCCGTGGGCTCTACGCATATGCCCAGAAAAGGCAGTAAGACTGTTTTTTAGCTGACTGGCTTCATGGCAATGATTGCTCATAAGAGCATAAGAGAAAATGACGAAGTCGTCTTTCGTGCATTTCTTTTGATAATCATCGTGGATGCAACGCAAGTAAGCATGTTTTTCACCATGGTCTTGCAGCAAGAATTCACGATTGTGGCAGCGCCAGATCTTGTGAAAGGCATTACCGGAAGTCAGAACGTTTCCGCGAGGGACTCTCATGTCGGAAAATGAAAGCAGTATTCATGCCAAAAATTGTGATTCTTCTAATCTTGCGAAAAGAGAAGTGTAATTTTTTTGTCAACAAATGGAATGATTCATCGGGTGACCGAGAATCAGTCGATCGGTACTCACCGCCCACCGATTTTCGGACAGTACAAACCTGTACCTCCGGCCCCTAGAGTTTAGAAGACGAATCTTTGCGCCGACTGCTGGCCAAACTCCAAAAGTACTACCGGCGGGTTCAGATTGTTTCCGGTGAACTGACCAAAGCCGCCAACAAGGCCATCGCCACCTTGCCAGATACTCTCTCGGAGTTATTTGTTGGTGATGGCCTACTTGCAGAACCAGCTCGGCAAGGATGATTCATTAGAAACTCACTTGTATGCAGGCAATCAGGGCATTGTCATCGAGATTGGGCAAGGAGGGATCGTCAGTGTCGCGGAGAATGGCATTGAGCTGCAACTTTAGAAAGTTACGATAATGATAGTTGACTCCCAAGGTCCAGATGTCGGTGCATAGGGTTTGACCGTTTTCATTCCACTCGGATTCTTCTCTTTCAAAGCGAAGGCCCAGTTCGATTTCATGGCGGGCGAAAAACGATGAGCCCATAAATCGAGCCAACATTTTGCCGGCATTCCAGACCGCTTTTAGCTCGAAGCCCCGGTAGGCGAGATCGGTTCGGTCGTCGTTGTCGTAATCGTCTTCTATCTTGCCGGTGCTATAGAGCCCGGTTAGACGCAGACCGGTGCCGGGAATTTGAATGCGTGCGTCAGAAGACCAACTCAGGCGATGCAGGTCGTACACCACTCGCCCCGAGTTGAAGACCATGTTGTCGTGCCAGTTGTAATTGAAGTGGGCTCCAATGGTTAGCACCTGACCCAAATCGGCCAGTTCCACCCGGGCCCCGGAAAACAATTGGCCGGGATTGGTCAGGATGTACTCGCGCTTGGTCTCGCCGCCGATGTACAGGTTGGCCCCCAAGCCGTTGCCCACCATCAGGAAGGTTTTCAAGACTCCCCAGCCGAGCGCTTGCTGCCATTTGACGGCCAGGCCCAAATCCCGCAGATAGGAGTGCACGCCATAAAACAGAGACGAGGCATAGGTGGTGCGGGCAAGGGAGAAGTCCGCGGTGTCTTCGGAGATGCGACTTCTCAAGATGAAATCCAACTCGGTGGGGCGTAAAAGATTCTCATAGGGACCAGGGATCTTGATTTGACCCACTACCAATTCCAGCCCTTCCAGGGGCCGAAAACCCACATAGAGATCCAGAATGCCGGGATTCTTCTCGAGGCGAAGCAAGGAGCCCAACTCAAACATCTCATCCAGCAAGCGCCACTTGAACCCAGCCCGGGCCATATTGATAGAAAAACCAGTGGTCCAAGTCGCGGCCCCATCCCGGCTGGGATGCTGGTACAGACCTTCCGTCTCCTCCATCTGCTCGTAGCCGGTGGCCCAGATTTTGGCGTAACCGAAAAGATCGAGATTCTCCGAAACCACTTCGGCCCGAAGCGACGAGGCAGAGAGTAAAAGCCCGAACAGAAATGCGTAACGCGGGATCAAACTGACCTTCTCTCTAGTCGGCCGTAACCCCATGGCCGTAGATGAAGACTTCTTCATTGCTGACAAAGGTCCAACCGCCGTATTTGGCGTCGAAGTCTTCGGTGCCCGCTGGCAAGGGGTTGACCCGGATGGCCATCACGCCCCGCACCATGTCCCCCGCGTTATGGTCGCGGGCGTCATCGTAATCGTGTCCGTCGGCACAATCGGTAGGTGAATATCGGGATCCGCGATCAGGCTCACCGGGAACGGACTGGGGCACGATGATGCGATAGGGCCCTTCGCCGGTGATCTTACCGGAGGTGTTGTCCAAAAGGGAGGGATCCATGGCCATACCGTCTCTTTGGTAGGCCAACAACAACCACTGCTCTCCTGGAATTTCAAGCCCGTTGGTGAGACCGTCGGGCAGGGTATCTGGATATTGCACATAGCCGCACTCGGTACCCAAGGTGGCCGTGTCTCGCCCGGCATAGTACAAACTGGCAGGAAAGGCGGATTCAATGTCCTCTTTGGTGAAGTCCTTCTGGTAGCCGTCCGGGGCAATGACCGTGATCCCCTGTATGGCGGCATCCTGCAAATCCACCCCTGCCGCTGCGAGCAAATCTTTGAACTTGACGCCCTGGTATGAGGCATAGTTGTCGAATTCCTGCTTATGGGAATTGCACAGGAGAAACTGCTCATGGGCATTCATGGCCTTTAGCTCTGCCATGTTCAGGATCACCCCGGTGGCGGATTGCTGGCCCGGTTTGCTATCCGGATCCCCCGGATACTTCAAATCGGCGATCTCTTCTTCATTGTTAGCTCCGTCCCCGTCCGAGTCCTCGCCAGCGATGGCCCGCAAAGCGGCCTGGTCACGGCCTCCTTGGGAATACGCGGCTCCATAGGGATTGAGCGAGTCCGCATAGCCCGCAGGCTGGGTCTCAATGAAATCCTCGCTGGGATGGTTGATAAGATGGCAATAGTCGCAGGCGTTTACAAAGAAGGTCTCTCCGCCCACCTCGTCCGTGAACAGCCCCCCACGGTGGCAAGTCTGGCAATCGTCCAAGCGAGTGCCCACGGTTTCCGGATACACCGCCACAAAGTTATTCACGTCCAAATCGCTCTCATGCCCCTTGTATGCCCGAGAGGATACCTGCTCTCCCTCCTCGTCGGATGAGCAAGAACTCATTGAAAACATTGCCAAACATCCTACCAATACCAAAGCATTTTTCACGTTGTTTCTCCTTTCGTTGGCGTTGTTCTAGCATCTGAGCAGATTGTTGCAAGAAAAAAACGACAAGAAATGACAAGAAATGACTATTGGGAAATTTGTGTAAGGTACAAATGTCACAAATATATCAACTTCTAAATCTAATATCCCCTAACACTCCGTAAAAAAAAGACAAATAAAACTTTTTGTCCAGTTGTTTTTTTAGATGTGGACTGTAACAAACAGAAAAATGGGGTTAAGGGCTAAGAGCTTGGTTCGCCAAGAAAGATCCGGGGGTTCTGGCTGGTGATCTGGTCGAAGTCGGGGTCGGAGCTTGCCTTGCGTAGAATGGATAGGGCATCGCCTTGCAGGTTGGTGTGGAGCAGGGGCCAATCGGAACCGAGCAAAATGCGGTCGGGGCCTAGTTGTTCGATGGCTTGGCGGATGGAATCGGGGGTTTGCCAGCTGGTGTCGGTATATAGTTGTGCGTGGGACTTCATTAATTCCCAGACAATTTCTGGTTGATCGCGGTTCATGTGGGCTAGGCACACTCGAAGCTTGGGGAAGTCGGTAAAGAGGGGTTCAAAGGCTTCGGGATTGGCGGGGTGGTTGTGGTGGTAGGAGATGGCGGAGAAGTTTCCGGTGTGGATGATGATGAAGAGATTGTGGTCGTTCGCCACTTCAAACATGGCTCGGTAGGCGGC
>JAUVBB010000427.1 GCA_030591445.1 Deltaproteobacteria bacterium
GGAGCAGCAAATGGGAACCGTGACCTATCGGGTGGAAGGCCTGGCCATGACGGTGGAGACCCCCCACGGCTTGGTGTCGGTCCAGGGAACCTGCTTCCGGGTGGCGGTCGGTGAGCGGTACCACCAGGAGACCGATAAGCCAGATGCCCTGGCCGTCGTGGTGCACGACGGGCGAGTGATCCTCGAACATACCGGCGGACGCCTGATTCTTGGACCGGGAGAGAACGGCAAAGTGGAAGATCCAGATGATCCTCCCCAATTTGCGGTTGAAGAAGACCCGGGGGAGTGTCCCATCGCAGATTTTCTATTGGCCGAGAGTGGTCTTCATGGAGATCCTTCTGCGGCGACATCCGGTGGAGAAGATCGCCCGGACGGATCCCCATCCGAACCCGGCCAGCCACCCGATCCAATTGGCGATTTGATCCTTGAGGGACAGGTCCTCGATCCGGACGGACTGCCGGCAAAGGGCGCACAGGTTACCATTTCGACCCGGCCGGTGCGTAAAACTACCACTGGTCGGGATGGTTCCTTCTCATTCGATCGCATGATCTCCCGCAAGTGCCAGCTTTCGGCCCGGCGAGGTAACCTGTTTGGCGGCAGCGTTACCCACCAGCTATCAGCCAACAGCGACCCGGTGGTCATTCGCCTGCGGGCTGCTTCCCGGCTCCGGGTGGAAGTCAGGGATGCGGCTACTGGAATGCCCGTACCGGGAGCCGAGGTGAAAATTCACGCTTACCAGAAACGCACTGGAGTGACCCGGGTCGATGGCTCGGTTTTATTCGAAGGAGTCGTGGGTGGTGGAACCATCATTGTCCGCGCTGATGGTTACGTGCAGTACAACCAGTCATTCAGCGTCCCGGTGTCGTCGGAACTTCCCATCAAGCGCAAGGTCTTGCTTAAGCACGGCATAACACTGTCGGGCAAAGTCCTCGCTCCTGATGGAGCCGGTGTGGCCGGCGCGAAGGTACAGCTTTTCGAGAGAAACTCGATAAGCCAAACCCCCTATCTGAACCCGTCTACTTATAGCCGCGCCCAGGGGCATTACTCCTTTAATGCGGTCGCGCCCGGTTCCTATCGGCTGGTAGCACGGCACAGCCATTACGCCCCGGGTTCTGCCGGGCCGGTAGAGCTTGGCGCTCGCCGGCCAGTGCGAGGCCTTGCTGTCCAGGTGGGAGATGCAGCGCGCATTCGGGGCCGGGTAGTAGATTCGACCGGCAAGCCGGTAGCCTGGGCGAACATCCGCTATATGCCCCCCCGCAAGAACCCGGGGGCGATGGCCTGTGCGGTGGGAGGCTCTGCGACCGGTGGCTGCTATGCCGACCAGCGCGGCCGGTTTGAAATTGGTGGCCTCCCCCGCGCAAAGCTCGGCCTGGTTGCGATCGCCGAAGGCTCCTTTTCGGAGGAAGTGATCGTCGATCTCGGGGCCAATCCCGACCCGGAGGGAATCGAGCTGATGGTGCGGCCGGGTGGTCGCATTGCGGGTACGGTTGTGGATCAGAACGGTAAGCCACAGGCCGAGGTGACAGTGGCGGCGTTTGGAGATTTGGAGGACGGAACTTACCAGCGCACCAGGATGCTCGGCGTCCAGTTTGACGCCCAGACCGATGGTGCCGGAAATTTCGATCTCTCCGGCTTGGTGGATGGCACCTACAAGCTGCAGGCTTCCCGGCAGACCGGGCGCATCGACTGGTCCCGAATCAACGCAACCAAGGCCCACACTGGAGACGAGGACCTGCGCCTGGTGCTCAGGCCCTACGGATCCATCCGTGGTCGGGTCCAGTTCTCGGACGGAACCAGCCCAGCCAAGTTTGTGGTGGGGCTCGGCCTGGAGTGGGAACCCGGGGTGCCATTCGAAAGCGCAGACGGCCGCTTCGAGATCAAGGATGTAGCCCCCGCCAAATTCGATCTGAACGTAAAAGGGCCGGACTTCGCGCTCCATACCGTCACGGACGTTGAAGTGGAGCCCGGCAAGGTGACCGACCTCGGTCTGGTGGTAGTGGATCGGGGCCGCCTCATTACCGGCCGCGTGATCGACCAGGCCGACAAGCCCGTGGCGGGCGCCATGGTGCTCTACGGTCAGCGCCTGGTTGGCGATGGAGCGAGTTTACAAACACCGAATGTCGGGGAGGAATTGCAGGAGGGAACGCTGACCGCATTCTCAGGTCCTGACGGCCGCTTCGAGATTGGCGGTGTTGGCCCGGCCGGTGGCCTGGTAGTGGCCGAGCATGACCCACTGGGTCGCTCCCTTCCCGCGCTTGTCAAGAAGGGCACCAAAGATGTGAATGTGGTCCTCGTTATTCACGCCTCGGGCAGCATCACCGGCCAGGTCAGACAGGACGGCAAGCCAGCCGCCGGCGTGTTCGTCGAGGTCAGGCCCAAGGACACGCGCGCGCAGCAGTTACTGGTCCGAGCCGATCCCGAGGGCAAGTACCTGTTCTCGCGGATAGCGGCCGGCGATCATATCGTAGCGGTCCGACTTGACTCGTATGCCATTAAATCACCGTATCATCGTAGAGTTGCCAAGGTCCGTCCGGGCGAGCAGCTACGCGTGGATTTCGACATTCACAAAGGCGACATCGAGCTGTCCGTGCAGATAAGCGGACGAGGCGACGCCAAGGTAGACGCCGCCGCAATCCTTCTGATTCGCGGCCGCATCCAGGCCAACACCGGAGCCGAACTTCGCCATCTGGTACGAAACTCAGACCATGTCGCCCATTCTTTGTTTTGCCAGGCTGGAGAAACCTGTATCCTCACCGGCCTCGCTCCTGGAGAGCACACCCTGTGCGCTCAACAAGTCACCGGCGACATCAAGGACCGCGAATTCATCGAACGTTTCTTGGCACACACGGAAAAGATGAAAGCCTACTGCTTTGTCTTGCCCATAACCGACCAGAAACAACAAACGCACGTCTTGCAACTACCAAGAATGGAAGATCTCACCCAGGCCGATTGAAGTTCATTCTGACTTGTTATCTTGAACTCAAGTCAGGAAACCGGCTCACGAGGTAGAGGGGGTAATTGAGAAGGTTCCCGTCGTGGCGCAGATTTCTGGAAGAGGCTCTTGATAGTATGGGTGGCGAAAACTTGTCGGCATAAACAAGGAGACTTTTTTTCTTTCGTGAGCTGCCGGCCTTGACTTCCAGCGGATAAATCTTTCCTTCAAATGGAATAACAAAGTCGACCTCTGCCTTTCCTTCACTGGCCCAATAGTACAAGGCCGAGTTATGGCTGGCGCGAATTTCTTGGGCCACGAAATTTTCAGCAAGTGATCCTCTGAACTCAACAAAAAGTTTGTCGGGCTCAAAAATGTTGCGGGCGGGGACTTCACTCATTGCAGTAAGTAGACCCACATCGAGCATGAACAGCTTGTAGGCACTGTGATCGCAATAACCTGCTAACGGAAACTTGGGAGTCGATATACGCTGGGCGCGGATCACCAAGCCGGCATCATCTAGCCATTGTATCGCAGACTCGTACTCTCTCGCTCTAGCACTCTTGCGTATAGCGGAGAAAACGAACTTTTTGTTTTCCTTGGCAAGCTGACTTGGAATAGATTCCCAAATCGCGCTAAGTTTCATCACCTCACTGGCTGGGGCGTGCTTGGAAAAGTCGAGTGCAAAGGCTTTGATAATTTCCCGTTGGACCTGACGGGCTTCTCGTACATCGTCGGCTTCGCGGTAGGCTGAAACCGCCTCCGGCATTCCGCCCACCAATAGATAGCGTTTTAGCAATTCCAAAAGTTCAAGATGAAAGGCGTTTTCAATGGGCATGTTTCCGTCTTGGCTTTCGAGAAGCTGGCGCAGCCCTGGGCGCTCAACTGCGTCCAAGAACTCGAAAAAACTCATTGGGTAGAGGTTCATGAAATTGACTTTGCCAACCGGGAAACTCTTTGCTCCTTGGAGTTTGACACCCAGCAGGGAGCCTGCCGAAACGATATGAAAATCCCTAGCCTGCTCGCAAAAATACTTGAGGCTGGTCAAGGCGTTTGGACAGGCCTGAATTTCATCGAGAAAAATCAAAGTGTCTTCAGATTGGATATCCTGCTCAGAGTATATTCGTAAATTTGCGATGAGCCTTGAGGCCTTAAGCGGACCTTCAAACAAGGAACTAGCACGAGAATCCTCTTCAAAATTTATGTAAATTAAATTCTTATACTCGCTGCCGCCGAAGGTCTTTAGCAGGTACGTTTTGCCGACCTGACGAGCGCCCTGGAGCATTAAAGGCTTGCGTCGCTTTGAGCTTTTCCATTTAAGGAGTTGTAAGTAAGCATCCCTTTTCATTCTTATTTTCTACAATATTGTGAAGATTAGGTCAAGTATACGTTCGTAAAACGTGTAAAATAACACGTTTTACGTTCCTAAAACGTGATTTGGCATATGCATAAACAATTTTATCAATCAGGGACGTGCACTCCGAGAAAATCCGTCTGACGGCGGTGGGCAGTCCAATATTTTCTCGCGAGCCCAGGTCAACGCTCGATCTTCTTGCTTGACCGGTGGGCCGGCGGCGGTAAATACCGTGAGGGTGAGGGCGATGGCCAGGGCCAGCAACAGGGGCTTGCTGCGGGAGGGGCCCCACCAGATCCAGGCTATCCAGTTCAATAGGCCTAGCAGGGTCAGAAAGAAGGGCAGGGCGGCGGCTAGGGGTGACCAGCCTAGATTGGTGCCGATGTTGGGGGCAAGACAGAGGTCTAGAAGCAATGGGAGGGTGAAATCGGCTAGAGGGTTGGAAAAATCGGGGGGGAAGCCGCCGAAACTTGCCGTGGGCAGGACGATGGCCAAAATCGAATAGGGCACCAGTACCAATAAGGAGCGGGCGGTCCAGCGGGCCCAGATTGGGCGATAGCGCAACAAGGCGCCGATGGCCAGTACCCAGAAGGGGATCATGGGGGCCAAATGACGTGGGCCCAGGCTCCAGCCCCAGGCAGACAATTGCAGGGACATGGCAAAGAGCCAGTACAATATCGAAGCGACTAGCAGGGCGGTCCAGGCGCCGACGGGGACGGAGGGCGGGGGACGGCGTATGCCTATGGCCAGGCCGGGGATGGCGAGTAAGAGCCAAGGGCTGAAAAAGAAGAGGCCACGGCTGGGGCTGAACAATATTTGAAAGAGACGGTCGAAGCTGGGCGTTACCATACCCCACCAGCCTTGGTTGTGCACGGCGGCGAAAGATGCGTGGGCCAGGTGCGAGTATCCGGTCGAAAGCGGACCGCCAAAGCAGATGGCATGATAGGTGGCCAAAACCGTGATGGGCAGCAGCGCACCGGCCGAGGCCAACAAGAGGACCTGGATCTTGCGGCGGAATGTGATCAGGCTGTAGATCGCAAGCGGTGCCACCGCCAACAGGGTTGTGTACTCCGTGAGCAGGGCGCAGGCGAGCAGGCAGCCTGCCCAAAACGGGGCCGATTTTGAGTCTTGTCGGTGCAGCGAGAGGATTAGGGTCAGGGCTCCCATCAGGCACAGGGCCGCCAATTGGTGACCAAAGAGCAGGACGCCGTAAGGGAAAGCGATAGAGGCGAAGCTGTAAGCGGCCATGAGAAAAAGGCCGGCCTCGCGGGCGACTCCCATCCGCAACAACAGGAAGAACAGTAGCAGGGCAATGCCCGCCGTGGGCAAGCTGGAAAGAAAAAAACGCAGCCAGCGTAGCAATCGTGCGTTGCTTACGGCCTGGGCCTCTCCACCAGAAAGCGTTTTGAGGGCCAGGTAAACGGGCACGCCGGCCAGGCTTACCCCGGGGGCCTTGTCTGAATACAGATGCTTACTGGTTTTGGCCAGGTCGGTAATCCGGCCGTAGCGGGATACCGGCCCGTCGATGGCAAAGGATGCGTCGTCGACCATGGCCCGGGTCAAGTACAAACGAGTCAACTCATTGGGGCTGCCCAGTGACGGAAAGTAGGGAAAGAACCAAGAAGCCAGGATCAGAAAGACGCCGGCCAGGGTCCAGGGGGCCCAGCGGGAGGGTCGCGCGCGGTGGTCGGTCATGGTTGAACCTCGATGCGCGGCCACTGGAATGAGTCCGGAACCTTTTGGGCTCGCCCGCCACAGTGAATTTCTAGCCGTATCTGGTAGGAGCCTGGGCCTAAGTGCTTGGGAATCCAAATCATGAAATCGTCGACGAAAGTCTGGCCGGCGGCCAGGCGTTCTGGGTGGAACAAA
>JAUVBB010000026.1 GCA_030591445.1 Deltaproteobacteria bacterium
TAATGTCCAGTAGCGGCGTGCCATCGTAAACATCGATTAGGCCGGTGGTCAGCACATTGCCTTCGATCTTCTTCAGGCGCACCACGCTGATGCCAATGCGAGCCGGCCGGTTTGGCGATCGGCTGGCAAACAGGCCCACGCTCACGCCCTTGGCCCAGGGCGGCTTGACCTGCATGGTCGGTTCTTGGTCCTGCTCGTGCAAGTGGAAGATGGCGTAAATATAGCGAAATCCGGCCAAATCAGCCAAGCCCGCCTCGAATCGAGGATCGACGACCAAGCGCGCTTCTCCCTCCTCGCGTTCCACTGGCTGCGAGGGGCAGAAATCTTTGGCGCTATAGGGAGTCTGAATGGTGCCGATAGCTTCAATTTCGATCATAATCTTGTCCTCATAATGAAGAGAGCCGAAATGGCTTCGTCAAAGATCTTGTGAGAATATGGCATAGAACCACAATTTGAACAAGCAAGTCTGGAGGCCTCATGAGGAAGGTAGCGCTGATCATTCTGAGCATCTTGGGGGGCATCTTCCTGGCTGGCAATGAGGCAAAAGCCGCGTCCCGGGTCAACTTGATCGAGAAGATCGAAGCCGATCTTAAGCGCGATCAAGCCTTCTTGCCGGTGGAGAGAGAACAATACCTGGCCGAGTTCCGCCAGCAGCTAGGCGCATACGCCTTCGACGTGCTGAAAGCAGACAACCGTAAGGGCGCCGACGTGGTCATGAGCCTGGTCACCGAAGGCTCTTTCGGCAAAGTGGCGGTAAAGCGGACGGTGGCTATCGCGATGGGGGCTTGGGTAGCCATCAGTCGCGGGGCACCGGCCGATGCGGTCGAGGGTATCGCCATGTACGGCTTTCAAAAGCAACTCGACACCGACAAGGTCATCGCTCTAGCGGTAGGCTTCCAGGACATGATTCGATTCAAAGTGCCCCGATCGGTCGCCCAGGACCTGATCTTTCACACCGCCGCCCGTAATTGGGAAACCCAAACCTTCAATACTTTCAAGTGGGGCCTGGTCCAGGCGGTCAAGAAAGGCTACGATCCGAAAGATTTTCGGCGCCATCTGCTGGGTCATTTTCTCAAGGGAGGCAGCGGCGCCGGCGCCGTGCTGGCAAAATCGATGCGGGCCTTTCGACGCGAGCGCAGCCCCAAGCTGCCCGCCTATAAGAGCCCCTTTACCGACAAAAAACCAAAGCCCAAGGCAGCAAAGATTAAGGCCAAAATAGCAAAACCCAAAGCAAACAAGAAACCCGCCCCGGCCAAGCCCCCATCTTCGAGCTTGCTCAAACCCTTGGTCGCCTGGTGGAACACCATGAAGACCGCCATCGCCTCCTTTATCGGCACGCCCTATGTCTGGGGCGGCACTTCCCGCCGGGGTACCGACTGCTCGGGCTTTACCCAGTCCGTCTTCGCCCAGGTAGGCATCGCCCTACCCCGCAATAGTCGGCAACAATGGAAAACAGGCCACTCGGTAGGCCGTAGACAGCTTCGCGATGGCGATCTGGTCTTCTTCATAACCGTGGGCCGCCGTATCTCTCATGTGGGCATCGTGGTAGACGCCGCCCAGAACAGCTTCACCCATGCCTCTTCCTCCCGCGGCGTGGTCCGCTCTGATCTCAACTCCCGCTACTACGCCAAACGCTACGCCGGCGCCCGCCGAGTAATCCAACCCTAGATCTTCTGCCCAGAAACTGACCTTCTGGTTCCAGTTTTACCACTTTGACATTGACAGTTTTTGGCAAATACCACTAAGCTCTAAGCGATGTTCGGTTGCCAACAAAAAGCGAAGAATTCCTTCAGCATAGCGCTGGCTCTCTGGCTGGCGGTCATGCCTTTTCTGCTGCGCGCGCATCTTGGCCTGGACCAAGACCAGCACCATGTCTGGTGTTTAGAGCATCAGCAAATGGAACACCGCCACGGGCATGATGAACCCCGCGAGCAAGCCGCCACCGACTGGAGCATCCTGAATGGGCCGGGCCACGCAGATGGCCATCACGCCTGTCCGCTAGAGCTCATCCAACGCAATATCAGCCTCATTTCGCAGGGCTTATTGGTACAGGCAGCAGACAGTCAATGCCCGGCCAAATGCTTCGACACGCAACCGGTCTTGCCTAACTCAATTTCACTGCTTGCCCAAGCGCCCAAGCAATCTCCGCCTGATTAGAATCGGTTCCACTAAAAATAGGAGCCGGGGCCTATGCGCCGGCCAAAGTGTGGGGGTTTTTGCTCTACCTGGGCAAGGAGGTAAATTCATGCACAGGCAAGTTTGTTATCTATCCGCAGCTCTGACGATGATCTGGGCGCTCGGCTCTCCGGCCACGGTCGGGGCCGAGGACAAGGACGCCGAACGAGATCGGCTGCGGCAAGAAGCCGAGAGCCTGGTGGCCGATCTAGCCGATGAAAAAGAAGTCGCGGCCGAGACGGTCTTTACCAGCGGACAACGATCCCTACAGGCACTCAACCCGGAGATCAGCGCCGTGATCGACGCGGGCGGACAGCTGGGTCTACGCGAATTCGACCGCGACAGCCTGGCTGACTCCAGCCGGTTTTATTTCCGGGTCATGGGCTTGCATTTGGAATCCAACCTGGATCCCTTTTCCTTTTTCAAGGCCGCAATAGGGGTCACCCCGGAGGGAGTCGGCTTGGGCGAGGCCTATGTCACCTGGGTCAACTTGCTACCGGGGCTCAACTTTAGTTTGGGCAAATTCCGGCAGCAGTTCGGCGTCATTCAGCGCTGGCACGTACCGGCGCTGGACCAATTTGATTTCCCACTGCCGCTGACCACCATCCTGGGGCCCGAGGGCTTGAACCAAATAGGTATCTCGTTCAATTGGCGTTTGCCGGCGCTGTGGGCCGACGACCAGCACTTGATCGTGCAGGTTACCAACGGCACCAACCAGCACTTGTTCCAAGGCCAATCCTTCGGGGTACCGGTGGGACTGCTGCGTTGGAGCCAGTATTTCGACTTGAACGAGGCCACCTATTTGGAATTCGGCGCCACCGGCATGCTGGGCACCAACAGCCGGCGCGGGATCGAAGATGCGACCGGCGCCTTGACCAACGATCCTTTTCGCAGCACCACTCTGGCCGGCGCCGATCTGACGCTTTCCTGGTCCCCCTTGCAGCAACAACGTTACCAACATGTGACCTTCCGGGCCGAGTTCTACTGGGTGGGCAAGGAGACCGCGGCCGGCTATCTATCTGCCGCCGGGGCCTACGCTTACCTGGACGCAGGCCTGACCGAGACCCTGGTCGCCGGCGCCCGCTTCGATCTGACCCAGCCCTTTGCCATCGACAACGACGGACAGCGACTCTATCAGGCCGTAGCCTATCTCACCTGCTGGCAAAGCCCCTGGGTCAAGACCCGCCTGCAACTGACCCATCTCGACGGCAGTGGCCAGACGGCCGACACCCGACTGATTGTCCAGGTGATACTCGCCGCCGGTCCTCACAAGCATGAGAAGTATTAGAAACGAGGCAGATCATGAAAATTTTTGTAACCCTATTGTTATCCATTTTTTTGCTCGCCGCCAACCACGCCCAAGCCAGCGAAAGCAAACTACAGGTGGTCACTTCCCTTTCGACCTACGCCGCCATCGCCAAAGAAATTGGCCGCGAGTACATCGAAGTGGATTGGATTGTCAACGGCAACCAAGACCCTCACTTCGTTCGCCCCAAGCCCAGCCTGGCCCGCAAGCTGGCCCGCGCCGACTTGTTCGTCTCCACCGGGCTCGACCTGGAACTATGGGCGCCGGCGCTCATTGATCTGTCGGGCAATGGAGAAATTCGTTCCGGCCAACGTCGCTTCGTCTCGGCCAGTCACGACATGAACCTGCTGGAGGTACCCAAGGTCAAGAGCCGCGCTGAAGGCGGCGTCCATCTCTATGGCAACCCCCACTTCGTTGCCAACCCGCTTTATGCCCACCAAATCGCGCGCAACATCACCGCCGGTCTCAGCCGGATCGACCCGGCCCATGCCCCGCAGTATGCCGACAACCTGAAAATCATCTCAGAAGAGCTTGACCGGCGCATCTTTGGCGATTCCCTCTTGCGTATTCTGGGCTCGAAAATCCTGCGCCGCTTGGGCCAGAAGCCAGCAACCCTTTTCAAATTCCTGCGCCAACGCAACTATCAGGGCCAAGCACTCATCGAGCATCTGGGCGGCTGGCTGAAAAAAGGCATGAAATTCCGGGGTAAAAAAGCGGTCGCCTATCACTTGAACTGGACCTATTTCTCGCATCTGTTCGGCCTGCAAGTGGTCAACTATGTCGAACCACGGCCTTCGATTCCGCCTACCCCCCGCCACATTCAGGAACTGATCGAGCAGATGAACCGGGAAAAGATCCAGGTGATCCTCTCGGCCAATTACTACCAGACCGATCGGCTCCAAACCATTGCCCACGAGGTGAACGCGCGCGCGGTGGTGGTGGCCATGGGCGTCGGCGGCGAGGCCGGCACCGACAGCTATTTCGAATTTATCGATCGGCTGGTCACCCGCGTGACCGCGGCCTTTGACTAGACAAGCGGGGCAATCATGCATGAGTTAGGCATATCAGATCTCATGTTGCGGGCCTTTGTCGAATGCTTGGTATTGGTCGGCATTCACGCTTATCTGGGCTTGCACGTCATTCGGCGCAAGGTCATCTTTGTCGACTTGGCCCTAGCCCAGGTCGCCGCCTTGGGCATCACCATCGGCTTTTTGTTCGGCATGGCCCCGAATTCAACCGCGGCCTTGCTCTTCTCCATGTTGTTTACTTTCGTGGCCGCCGCCCTCTTCGCCCTGACCCGCACCCGGGGGGATCGCGTACCCCATGAGGCCATCATCGGCGTGGTCTACGCCGTCTCGGCGGCCGTGATCATCCTGGTGGTCGACCGGGCTCCCCACGGGGCCGAGCACATCAAAGAAGTCATGACCGGTGCCATTCTGTGGGTCAGCTGGCAAGAGATCGGCCTGGCCGCGGCCGTCTATGCCGTGGTGGGACTCTTTCATTTCATCTATCGCAAACCCATCCTGGCCATCAGCGATGATCCGGAAGCGGCGCGCGCGTCAGGCATGCGTATGTGGGTCTGGGATTTCTGGTTCTATCTCAGCTTCGGGGTAGTCATCGCCATTTCGGTGCGAACCGCGGGCGTTTTGCTGGTCTTTGTCTTCCTGGTGGTGCCGGCCATCATCGCCACCCTGATCACCGCGCGGCTCAAGCTGCAGCTCTTGATCGGCTGGTCGATGGGCTTGTTGGTTACCGTGCTGGGTTTGGGTATCTCGTATTTCGCCGACATGCCGGCCGGGCCCTCCGTGGTGTCTTTTTATGGCCTGATTTTGGGCCTGGTGGCCCTGGTGGTCTACCTGTGGCGCGCGCCAAGTCGTAGACAGGCCATGCTTCGTGCCGCCTACGGCTTGGCAGTCGCGGTGGTGCTGGTCGGCGGCATCTGGTCTGCGGGTCGAGGGCTGGCGGCAAGCCCACTGGCCCAGTCGGGCCACCATCAGCATGCCGCGCACGATCATGGTAACGACCCGCAAGTCCCGGCGGTCGCCGAACTGACTATCGAACACCAAGACTGTGTGTTCGGCGATCAGACGGCCGGCCAGCAACACCATCCCGCCGATGATCATGGTCTAAGCAAGCTCGAAACTGCCTTGCAGAATGCCGACGACGATGAGCTGCGGCTGTCCTACGCCTTGCACATTGCCTGTCACAATCCCCAGCGCGGGGCGCGGCACTTGATCGATCTTCTGCAAAAATCGGAAGCGCCATTCATTCAGGCCGAAGCCCTGGCTGCCTTGCAGAAATTGGCCGGCCGGCCCTTCGATTTCGACCCGGAACGAAGCCCGCAGGCCAACCGAACTGGAATCCAGGCCATACAAGACTGGTGGCGAAAACTCCCGACAAAATAAGCGGACCATCATCTTGGATGCAATCTTGGTTGCAAAACCTTGCCAGCGAAGCTGAGTTATGGCATTGCTGGGGAATGCCTGGGGGAAGCATGAGCGAGAGCCACAGCGATAAGTTGGTATTGATCGTCGAGGATGACGAGTCGATCCGCAAAAGCATCCTAGCCTGGCTGCGCAACAGCGTGCATGGCTTTGCGGTCATGAGCGCCAATAACGGCAAGTTGGCCCTGGCTCAAATCCAACGCCACCGACCGGATCTCATCGTCTCCGACGTGCGCATGCCGGAAATGGATGGCCTGGAGTTATTACTGCAATGCCGGCGTAGCTTTCCGGAAATTCGTTTCATCCTGATGAGCGCCTTTGGCGACGATAAACTGGAACAAGAATCCAGGCAACGCGGCGCCATCCGCTTTCTGCACAAGCCGCTGGATTTGGCTCAGCTCGACAGCATCATCGCCGAGTTGCTGAGCCAAGAGCAGGCCTGTGCCAAAGACGGTTTCTTGCACGGCATCTCCATCCCCGGTTTCGTGCAGCTCTTGAACCTGGAAAAACAGAGTTTACTGCTGCAGGTCACCCGACCCGACGGCACCCGCGGCAGCCTGGCTTTCCGCAGAGGCGAACTGGTCCACGCGGTGGTAGGAGAAAAATCCGGCGAGGCGGCCGCCTACGACATCTTAGCCTGGCAGGAAGCCGACTTGGTCATCGACCGCGATGCCCGGCCGGCCAGGTACACCATCGAGACCTCCCTGCCCGCACTGATCATGGAAGCCATGCGGCTGCAAGACGAGCACGGCAAGTAGCTTCTATTCCTTATCGGCCGAGACGGAAAGTCCCAGCCAAATGCCCCAGCCGGGCGCGGGATAACCAAATTCGCTTTGATTGTTGCGATCGAGGACGTTGGTGGCCCGCAACCACAAAGCCAGCTCACGAAGCGGCAAAAAGGCCAGGCGGGCATCGACGGCTGCCAGCCAGCCCAGCCGGTCCCAATCGCCGGTGGCCGGGTGCATGAAGTCACGCGGGCCAATCAATCGAAGTCGGCTACTGAGCTCAACCCAGTCTTTGGGTCGCAAGCAGAACCCAGCAAATATCTTGGTTGCGGGCAAGTACGCGAGACGATCACCGCTTTCAACTTGATCCTGGCGCCGGGCATGCAAATAGACGGCGCCGGTCTTTAATTGAACCCAGTCACGCGGGACGAAGGCCAGCTCGACTTCGGCGCCCAGCATACGAGCCTGGCCTAGATTCTGGGTTTGCTCGGCCGCATCCGGACCGAAGTTTACGACTTGGCTGGCAATCAAGTCATCGAGCTCGGCGGCAAAGAAACCAAGCAGGAGCCTGACCCGCTCATGGGCTTGCCAGTTCGCCTCCAAACCAAAGTGCCAGGCATGTTCCGGTCGCAAGGCGGGATTGGGTAGCAGTTGCCCCCCGGCGCTGGCAAAACGTTCTTTCAAACTGGGAAAACGGGTACGGCGGGCCACGGTGGCCGCAAGCTGCAAAGCCAAAGCTGGCTGGTATTGGAGCGACAACAGGGGATTGACCGCGATCTGCTTGTGTGGGCTTTCCGTCGGCAACTCGTTCGGGATTTCGAAATCCGTTTGCAAAGAGACGGTCAGGATCCAGCGGCGGCCAAAGTGGGTCTCTAACTCCGGCGCCAAAGTCACGATGGTACGGCTCAGGCTTTGGCTGGGCTCTTGCTCCCCCGACTGCTCGTGGTGGCTATCGTATTGAAAACCGGCCCACAAGCGCCAAAGGCTCGGCCCCCAAGGCGTCTTTTCGGTCAGGCTGCGCAGCCGCAAGCGGCCGCCAATGATTTGATCGTGATACCAAGAGTGAAAGGAACGCCGCTGTAACTGCGACTGGTAACCATCATCGTCGTAGCTATCGAGGAGGTTGTCGAAACCCCGGACATAAATGACCTCGTCGATATCCAGGCTATCTCCCAACCAGCGGCCACGGTGGCCCAAAGATACCCCCCAGGCCCGCCACTGGGTAAAACGCCAGTAACGCGGCCGGTCGGTCTGGGTACTCGGGGAAATCCCCTTGGCCCCATCTAGCCACCAGGCCGAAGTGAAAAAACTGTGCGCTTCATCCCAGCGATAGCTGCTATTTACGAAAGCTTGCCGAAAGACCCGATCGCTGTTTTCGCGCCGGCCGCCGTCTTCATGTTCGGTAGGGGCAAAGTCGCTCGATAGCCCGAAGCCGTCTTGGCCGGTAACGCCGGCGCCGACGACGTAGCCCAGAGAGCCCAGCCGATGCGAGTGCAAGGCCCGCAGCCCGAAAGCCCCATACCGCCCAGCCTCGAACGTGGCCCGAAACAATGGCCCAGCGCCGGGCCGTCGGGTAACAATATTAATCACGCCACCCAGGCCGTTGGGCCCGAACATCACCGAGCCCGGCCCCTTGACCACGGTTACATGATCGATCCATTCGACCGGCACTGCGCCCAGATTGACCAAGCCGTCATAAGGGATATAGGTTGGCAAACCGTCAATCAGGACCGCCAGTTGGCGTTGGTAGAAGCCACGCAAACTCAGGCTGGCTTCGCCGCGCGAGCCGGTAGAAGCAAAGATCGCTGCTTGGTCCCTTAGCAGCTCGACCACATTTTGGCCGCCCTGGCGCTCGATTTCTTCTCGGTCAACGGTGGTAACGCTGGCCGTCTCTTGGTAGGGCGTGGCCCGGACCACGATCTCTTTGACTTCTTCGTCTTCTGCCGCCGCTGCCGCTGTCCATAATACGATCAGGGAGAAACACGAAACACAGCGGAACCACACAAGCGTGGATGATTGGAAATCCACTGTAGAAACTCCTCTCGCTCAGCTGCAGGCGCATCGGCGGCCAGGGTTCGATCGATGGGCCCAATGCTGTGGCCGATCTGATCTTGACAACCTTCGCGCACGCCCAGCAGCCAGAAGACCGCGCTTTCATCCGCAAGCGGCCGAGACAGCGCGCGCAAATGTCCGCCGCCGGAAGCCTCCACCAGGCCCAACTCGTCTACCACTACTACCCGGGCCGAACGACGGGCTTGCACGATTCGCTCATGGGCCCACTGCCAGGCTTCTTCGGCAAAAGAGAATCCCCCGGTCCCGCGCTGGGCAAAGGCGTGCTGCTGGCCATTGGCCTCGTCGCGCAGGAGATAACCTTGCCGGCGGCCCTGTTCGATAATCTTCGGCTGACTGATGCCGCCCACGGCAAAACCGGCGGCCAACAAACGGGCTGACACCTCGTGTAAGGTAGCGGTCTTGCCGCTGTCGCGTGGCCCCACCACTGCCGCAACAATCACTCGCTCGCCCGCCATTTCCTCGGCCAATTTAGCCGTCTGCACTATCAGGCCAAGCCCGCGGCGATAGAGCCGGCCTCGGCGTCCCATCATCAAACGCCGCTGCAATTCAGGCAGCAGGTGCAGAGCCACGCTTACGGCCGCCGCCAAGCGAGCGGCGCCGATTTTCCCGGCCAGCCGACACAAACCCGGGCCGGACAAAGATTGACTGGCCCAGGTGACCAGCGCAAAAACGAAGACGCCGCGCACCACCATCAACAAACCACTGGCCAAACCGGCGCGAGACAAAGGCAAGCCCAGCCACTGCAAATCGCGCGGGCCGAGTAACAAGCCACAACTGAGACCAAAGAACAAGGTCAGCAGCCAAAATCGCGGTAGCCACAGCCGGCGCAAAACGCGAGGACGAAAGTAAGCCAGCGCCCCCAGCCAAATCCCGAGCGCCAACAAGGAGGGCAACAGGGCACCACCGAATTGGGCGGCGACACAGAACACGGCCAGCGCGGAAAGAATTCGGTTTGCTTTTCTTGTTTCAGGCGGCATCTGGGGCCCTCAGCTGCCGGCCGTCCTCGATGCTTTGGCGAGCATCTCTACCCAAGCGCCAACCCAAACACCCGCCCGCGGCACCGATGATCGAAAGCAAAGCCGCAAAGGCAAACAGCGCCGTCCAACCCGCCCCGGCCGAAAGCCCCAGCCAATCTCCGGCCAGCCGAACCGCCGCCAAATACAGCTCGACCAGATCCTGCCCATAATACAAGTACTGGGTAACAAGTTGCTGGGCCGCCGACCAGCAGGCACAGAAAACGCCGGCCACCAAGGCCGCCATCAGGGATCGTGGCACCGCCAAAAAAAAGAGCTCCACAATCAAACCCTCGATCATGATGCCAAACATGGGTCCCAGAATAATGCCCCCCGGCGAAATTGATTTGCACAGCGCCGCCACCGCCGCGGTAGCCAAACTAACGCCCCGAGCCGGCAACAACTGCCGCTGGGCCGCTAAAATCGCCACCCCCAGAGCCGTGAGCAATACCCCACAGAAAGGAAAGCGCAAAGAATGCAAGAACGAGCCCAGGGTAATCTCCACCGCCCCCCAGAGCGCCCCAAAGGCAGCCGCATGGGCCCAGAACAAGTCCGCCCCTTTGTTTGACCCAAGCCGGCTCATGCTTCGGCGTCCCGACATTGAGCGCAAACCCCGTAGATCACCATCTGTTTGCCGGTTACCCGTGCCCCAGCGGGCACCGAAACCCAGGGAAGTTCCTGTCCCTCCAGACAACTCATCTCGCCGCAGCTCTGGCATAAGAAGTGCGGATGGTTGCCCGGACATGCCATTGAGCCCAGTCCATGCGCACAGAACCGATGCACCCCATCCACGCCTCTAACCTGGTGCACCAAACCCGCCTTGCTAAGTGAAGTCAGCGTTCGGTACAAGGTCACCCGATCCAAATCGGCCGCCTCGGTTTGACCCGAGATTTCCTGATGGGCCAAAGGTCGCCGCGCCTCAGCCAAAATGGCCAACACATCGGTCCGGGCCCTGGTTCTGCGCAAGCCCTTGGCCTGCAACATGTCCCGCACGTCCATTTCTCTGTCTCCCCGTACCCAGCCAAATGCAACTCAGTTGCATGACGCGAGTAACACGATCAGGCCATGAGAACAAGAGAGAATTGAAAGCAATCTATGAAGATCCGCGAAAAAAAGTTTGGCTGTTCAGCCAACCGGGCCGGAATGGCCCTGGAGGGTTATCAAGCCCTGCCCGCTTACCTGCGCGAAGCCCTTACTGCGTTTGCTTATCGTTAGCGGGATCCTGCCTGCTCCAGCGCAGGCAGTCGAGCAACAACATGGGCAGGCTTTCTTGCTGAATGGCCGTGATTTCGCCACCATCCAGCCAAATATTCTTGCACTCGGGACAGGTATCCATGATGACTTTTCGGTCGCGGCTGCTCTCGACCTTGGCCATTTGCACCATGCCGGGACATTGCGGGCACTGCAAAACATCCAACTGCCGGGACGGCGAGGGAATGCGCCTAAATTCGAGCAGCTTTCGATCCACTTGCAGCTCGATGTCGGTCAACTGTTCGGCCCCCACCCAATAGCCTTTGCAAGTCGGGCACTGATGGGCATTGTAGGTCAGGCCCAATTCTCGAATATTGGTCCGGTCAAGCTCGGTATCACAACGCGGGCATTTCATCACTGTCCTCCCGTAGGTTTCCGTCAGGTGATTTCTCTTTACCACAACTTCAAATTCATTTCCGTAGTATAATTTAATAGATATGATTGGGAGGTCCAATTGATGCGTATTTTCTTTTCGTTTACCTATCTTGCCTTGCTTCTTTTTCCAGGCTGCCATGCGGGCAACATATCGTCCCCCAGCGATGGGGGACCGCCGGATGGACAAGTCGCCGCCTGCACCACGGACGGACAATGTGACGACGAAAACCCCTGCACCGACGACCGCTGCGCGGACGGCAGCTGTCAACACGCGTTCAACCAGGCGCCCTGTGATGACGACCAGGTCTGCTCCCTAGTCGACCAATGCCAAGACGGCGTCTGTGTGGGAAGCGACCAAATCGATTGTGATGATGACAATCCCTGCACCACCGACGGATGCGACGATCAGACCGGCTGCGTTAACCACCCAAACCAGAACCCCTGTGACGACGCTAGCGCCTGCACCGAAAACGACAGCTGCAGCGAGGGCAGCTGCACGGGCACCCAGCTGGTCTGCGACGACGAAAACGTTTGCACCGACAACGCTTGCGATCCGGCGACGGGCTGTGTTTTTACCAACAACAGTGCCCCCTGCGACGACGAGACGGCCTGCACCGAAGATGACACTTGTAGCGGCGGCACTTGTGCGGGCACGCCGCTGGTCTGCGATGACGAAAACGTCTGCACCGACGACGGCTGCGATGCGGCCGCGGGTTGTAGGTATACTGACAACACGGCCGCCTGCGATGACGACAACGCCTGCACGAATGACAGCTGCCATCCGATAGGGGGTTGCGAGAATTCCGACAACTCGGTCGCCTGCGACGACGGGAACATTTGCACCGACAACAACTGTGATCCGGGCACGGGTTGCGTCTACCCGAACAATACGGTCGCCTGCGACGACGCCAGCCTCTGCACTGAAAACGACACCTGTAGCGACGGCATCTGCAGCGGCAACCCGATCGTCTGTGACGATGACAACATTTGCACCGACGACGACTGCACGGCCCAGACGGGCTGCAGCTATACCAACAACACGGTCATCTGCACCGACGCTAACGCTTGCACCGAAAACGACAGCTGCAACGGCGGCGCCTGCGCGGGTACGCCTATCGTCTGTGACGACGACAACATTTGCACTGACAATGACTGTCATCCGCAAAACGGTTGCTTTTATACCAACAACACCATCGGCTGCGACGACGCCAACGCTTGCACCGAAAACGACAGTTGCAACAACAGCGCCTGCACGGGCACGCCGGTGGTCTGTGACGACCAGCTGGTTTGCACCGACAATGACTGTCACCCGCAGACCGGCTGCTTCTATACCAACAACTCGACCAACTGTGAGGACGGCGACGCCTGCACCGAGGGCGATACTTGCAACGGCGGTGCCTGCCTGCCGGGCGCCCCGCCCGACTGTGACGACCAGAGCAACTGCACCAGCGAGAGCTGTCAGGCGGCCAGCGGCTGCGTGTACCAAGACCTCTGTGACCCTCATGCCGGCTGCGTCGGCGGCGATTGCGTGTGCAACGCCGATTATGAAGGGGATGGATTTAGCTGCACGCCGGTCAACCTTTGTCCCGACGGTTTCTGTTCAGCCGACGAGGATTTCATCAATTGTCCCCAGGACTGCAATCACGATCTGGTGGTGGTGGTGGAACAAGCGCTCGAAAGCTCTTTGCCGGCAAGCCTCATCCAGTACCTATCCGATCTACAGAGCGAGGGTCGGCTGGCGCGGGTCGAGATTTTTTCTGGCGGAACCGTCGACGACCTCAAGACCTTGCTTTTTGACCAGGTCGATCGCTTCGGGGTAGAAGGAGCGCTGTTGGTGGGCAACCTGCCGGCAGCCTGGTACGAGCAGACCGCATTCGACACGCAAGAGCAGTTCCCCTTGGACTTTTACCTGCAGGACCGCTACGCCAGTTGGACTGACGCCGACAGTAACGGTCGCTTCGATGCCCATAGCACTTTGACCTTGGAAATTTTCGTCTCGCGCTTGACCGGTACCGCCGTGGAGATCCAGGACTACTTCGCCAAGATCCACGACTACCGTAGCAACGGCTCGCTGGTTGACCCGGCGGCCTACAACTTTATCGATGATGACTGGGAGCCATGGGCCGGCACATACGGCCTGGAATCAATCTACCAAACAGTGGAGGTGCTATCCGATTTGGCCCAGACCTCACGGGCCAATTACTTAGCCAAGCTCACCGGCACCGGCGCGGAATACGTCTACCAATGGATCCATGCTTCTCCCACCACGCTGTATGTTGCCGGTACCGGCGGCGGCACCATCACCGCTGCCACCATCGTCAGCAGCAACTTCAAGGGGTCTTTCTATAATCTGTTCAATTGCTCGGCCGCCCGCTTCACGCAAACCAATCTGGCCATGACATACACGACCCGAACCGATTACGGTCTGGCTGCTATCGGTTCCACCAAGACCGGCGGGATCTACACTCCCTCGATCTTCCACAGTCAGCTCGCTTTGGGCAGCACCTGGGGAGAGTCCTTTCGCCAGTGGTACAACGGACACGGTAAGTACAACGACGAGTGGCACCTGGGAATCGTCATCGTCGGCGATCCGCTGCTGGTGATTTCGGGAGATGTGCAGGACAAAATTCTGGCCTTGGTCCCGCGGGAATGGACGGCTGAGGATTTGGCGGCTCTGCGCCAAACGATGGTCAAGGTAGCCCAAGAGGCCAAGCTCGGCACTTACGAGAGCTACCGAAAGAACAACCCTAGCCTCTTCGAAAACTAGTTGGTCCTAATGGCGGTTTACTTGGTGCAGGGGCAATCACCGGCAGGTTTGGGACCTTCCTTCTGGGCATGCGCCTGAATCATTTTTACCGACTCTGGATTCTTGGAAGTCAGAGTTAGGCACACGCCATTTTCGATCTTCTCGACCGACTTCTCCAAGTCCTTCATATCTTTGGAGCCTGAGCATGGTTTTTGGTCAACCATGGCTTGGGTGTGTTCCTGGAGCTTCTTCAGGGTATGGGGACACTTGGTGGTCATGGTGATTTTGACCCCGTTTTCGATCAGTTCGACGGATTTCTCTACCCCCTTCATCATAAAAGATCCGTGCTGATCCTTGGCATGGTGAGGACCATGGCCTGCTTTCCCCATTTTGCCGTGCCCTTGGAGCTTTTTGACGCCTTCCGGATCTTTGGCGGTCAGCGTTATTTTTATGCCATTTTCGAGCTTCTCATAAGATTTTTCCACGCCTTCCATCTTGGCCTGACCGTGCTGGTGGTGACCGCAGCTCTTTCCCTCGGCCTGGTCCTGGCCATGCGACTGAAGTTTGGCCACAATCTTGGGACAACTGGCGGTTATGGTCACCACAATGCCGTTTTCGATATTCTCTACCGACTTCTCGATCCCCGTCATGCCGTCTTTGGTACAATCTTTGGCGCAATCCTTGCTGCAGTCGGTACAGCCTTCTGTGCCTTCTGTGCTTTCTTTGCTTTCTTCACTTGCTTGCTTCATTTCGGTTTGGTCCACCGCGGGCGTAGCGGGAGTAGAACAACCCTGCCCAAGCACAAAGACCAGACCAAAAAGAACGAACGAAACCACCACAAAAGATTGATACGACTTAGACATTTACCTACCTCCTCTAAGAAACGATTAGGGCGCGCACTGATAATCGGCGCCGAATTCCAGGGCTGCGTTGGTAAAAAATTGTTCATCGACCAGGCGCTTGATACCAAGCAAGCCACCGAGCGGATCGTGACGATAGGCGCGGACAATGATGTCGGCGGAGAAAGATTCGATGCCACCGTTGGGGCGATACCCGTCTTCGGTGGGAATGGACACGCTGGCAAAGGTGTCAAGCGGAGCCGAGGCTTCGATGGTCAGGGTTTGGACGGCATTGGTGGCCTGGAGGAAATACTGACCGCTACAGGCATCGATTTCAGAATGGAAGATGGTTCCTGGGATCGAGGCCCGAAAATCCCAGGCCACGGCCGGCGAGCGAAAACCTACCAGCCAGGTGGTCAAGGTAAAGGGGCCCAGCGCCGCCTTACCACCGGCGAAGGCAATCTGGGCGCTGTTGTTGCCGGTAACACCCTCGCCCCAAATCCAGGCCGGGGGGAAAATCTCGCCCCAGTTCTTTTCTTGATGCGCCCAACCGGTGCCCGCCACTGAGCGGGACTGGCCTTGGTCTTCAATGGTATATTGATACTCGGCCGCGGAGCCCAGACTGGCCACATGCCAATGCAAGGGCAGGGGCAGGAAAGACATGAAACCCTCCGGCCCAGTGCCGGTCCGGGCGTTCCAGGGCACAGGCTCACTCATTTGTGCCTTGACCGTAACCAAGCCGGGGATGGTCACATCAATGCTGTCTTCGGTGATCGAGCCATAGCCCTCGGCGGTCCACTCGAAATCTGCCGGAGATTTCAAATCGGGATTGTCGCTGACAATTTCGCCACCCACCCGAAAGGTCACCCGGTCGCAGTACACTTCATAAGAGTAAGTCGGCGCCCCGTCCCCCTCACTAACCAGCACCGCCAGGTAGCCGGGCATGTGCATGCCGGGAGTATAGACCATGCCCGGTGGCAAATAAGAGGTTCCAATCACGGCCACCGAACGGCTGCCCCCGACATCAACAATGCGGGTATACCAACCCTCGAACCAGGGGCCAACCGCGGCCGGCCGATGCGGATCATGGAGCGAACTAGGCACAAGCTCCGCTCCAGCCGGACCGGTCACCAGATCGGCCAGAGAGCTTTCAGGGTAGAGCAGTTCTGTTTGCGTGGGTCCCTGACCGCAGGCCACCAAGCCACAAAAACATGCCGTCCATAGGATTCCTAGCGGGTAGCTTTTTCCGATCATCGGTACCATTTTGATCTCCTGATAAGCGGATATAACACATCCCGGACCGAAGGCCAAAACAGTAAATACCGGCAAAATATGACGTTATTTTGCTTTTATATCATCCCAAAACATGTATATATATACTGGAATTGAGTGGAAACCTTGGTTTTGCAGGCGGGGAAGACTTTTGGGGTATCCGTATTCTTATTTATTTCTGGGCTTTTTTGCCCTGACGTTGGTTCTAACCACGGCACTTGGCTGCCGCCGTAGTGGTCAAGCGGCCGAAAATAAAATCCTGCTCCTCATGATCTTGATGGCCTATTGGCTGCTCGTAGACTTTTTGAGCTTCGCGGCCAGCTCGGCTGCCCAGTTACGAACCCTGAGCATGATACTGGCGCCGGCCTGGGCCTTGATTCCCTTGCTTTCCCTGCAGGCGGCGCTGAGCTATAGCGGCTCTCTGCAAACCGCCGCTCAGGCACCGCTTCGTTACGCCTTGGCCCTGCCGGCAATCGCCGTTATCTGGCTGGAGTGGTCCGGCCGCCTGCATGTCGAGTTCTTTCCTGCCTCGGTCAATGGATCCTTCTTTCAGTCAACCGTCACCATGTGGTTGCCATTGGTCACGCTGTATTATTTGGTCTACTTGGCCGCCACCGGCGGCTTACTGCTTCGTCTCGCTCGTCGGCGACAACAACCGGAAGCCGCTGGCCCGGCAAAAATACTGATAGCGGGAGCCACTCCGGCCATCCTCGCCGGCGCGTTAAGCAGCGGTGGGCTAATGGCTGCCGACATCGAGACCCCCTTTCTGGGATCGGTCTTTGCAGCCTTGGTGGCTTGCTTAATGGCCATGGCCGTCATGCGCCGACGCCTGTTTGCCCCGGAAAGTCATCTTCGCCGACAAGCGGAACAGTCATTGCAAGCAATGCAATCACGTTATCGCTCTCTGATGGAGACTTCACCCGACGCCGTCACCGTGCACAATTTGCAAACCCAGTTGCAGCACGCACAGAAACTCGAAAGCCTGGGGGTACTAGCCGGCGGGATCGCTCACGACTTCAACAACTTGTTGGGCGGCGTATTAGGCTACGCCGGTCTGGCCCGAATGGAGATCGCCAAAGACTCTCCGGCCCTCGATCGCGTTGACAAGATCGAACAGGCGGCCAAGCGAGCGGCCGGCTTGACCCGGCAAATGCTGGCCTATGCGGGCCGAGGCAAATTCGTCAGGGAGGCGCTGTGCTTAGACCGCTTGGTACGGGAGATGACCCAACTGCTTGAGGTATCGATCGCCAAGAAAGTAAAGCTCCATCTCAGCATCGATGACAATCTACCCACGGTCACCGCCGACGCCGGGCAAATTCAACAAGTGATCATGAATTTGATCACCAACGCTTCCGAGGCCATCGACGGCAAAACCGGCAGCATTGAGGTACGGGTGCACAAAGAACAGATCGGCCAGAAGGCACGGCTCGACGCCGTCAGCGGCCAGCCGATTCCCGCCGGCCCCTACGTTTGTGTGCAGGTGCGCGACGATGGATGTGGGCTCCCGGCCGAGGCAATCCAGTGTCTGTTCGAACCCTTCTATACCACCAAGAGCACCGGGCGCGGGCTGGGGCTGGCAGCGGTGCTGGGCATCGTCGGCGAACTCAAGGGCGGGATCGGTATCGAGAGTCAGGTGGGGCAAGGAACCAGCATGCGGGTGTTCTTGCCGGCCGACAAAGCGCTACCTTCTGTCGGCAACTCGCAAGACGAGCTCGATGCCAGCTCCGATCAAACTTGCTTGGGGGGCGGAACCATACTGGTGGTCGACGATGAGCAACTGATCTTGGACCTGGCCGTACCCATCTTGTCTCGGGCCGGATTCAAGGTCCTGTGCGCCGGCGACGGCCAAGCCGGCTTGGAGGTTTTCGCCCAGCATAGGGAAAACCTGTCCGCGGTGGTACTGGATCTGACCTTGCCCAAAATCGACGGCAAAGAAGCCTACCAGCAAATTCGTAAGCAGGCTCCCATGCTACCTGTGATCATGATCAGTGGCTACTGCCAGGAAGAAATCAGCGGAGTGCTGGCCGATGCTAGCCCGTCTGCATTTTTGCAGAAGCCCTTTACTGGCGACGATTTGCTGCTCCGGCTGCGGGCATTTCTTCCCACGAAATAAAAAAAATACTGACCATAAACAATCGAGTTCTTGGCCTGGGGCAAAATTGACGTTACAATGGCATGGTAATGTTAAAGAAAAAACCATTGCTCAAGAAGAAGCCGCTACGCAAAAAGAGAAGTCCGAAAGTGGGCTGTCCTTTTTGCTGGGAGTGGCTACCCGTGCCCCAAACCCAATGGCAGGTGTTTTCCGGCGAAGGCTGTCTGGGCGGACGTTGCGAATGCGGCGCTGTTTTTGTGGTCGACGAGATCGGCCGGGCGGGCGGCCAAGCCCTGATGGATGCCATGGCCTTGGCCTGTGACGGCGATCTGGATCGAGCCTTGAAGCTCGACGCCAAGCGTGATTTTGAAGTACGCAACAAACCTTTCCAGGAAAGCCAAGACCGATTCGGCAGCCGGGTAGGGCCCCAAACCCGCTCTGACCCTTCGATTTACGCATTAAAACTCAAGCAACCCACAAAAGAGTCTTGAAGGAGACACTTTGCGCATCGAGGCCGCCCCATCAAGTGATCTCCCACTCGGCCAGAGCCTTTCGCTCAAAATTAAAGACCTCGACATCTTGCTGGTTCGCACCGAGGCCGGTTTGTTTGCCATCGAAGATACCTGCCCCCACGCCAGCCAATCACTGGCCCAGGGACGCATCGAATCAACCACCTTGGCCTGTAAACACCACGGCGTACAAATCGATCTGCGCGACGGTAGCCTGACCCGCGACATGGGCTTCTTGTACCTCGAACCCGCCAAAGTATTTTCCGTCAACGAAAGCGACGGAATGATCTTTGTGGACTTGCCTTAGAAAAAACAAGCTCAGGAGTCGACAGATAGAACGCCAAAGAAAAAAAGGCAGTCATCCCCGAGTCGTTTTCATCGGGGACCCAGGAACGGAAGAAATACAGCCACTTTATGGGTTCCCGACAGAAACGTTTCGGGAATGACGAATTATTTTCAAGTGATTTTTTATTTATCGACAGTCTCGAAACATTTCGGGGACTACTTCTTTGTTGGTGTTTAACGATTAACGACTTAGGCGCGGGGCACTAGCCAGAAGGTGGTGCGGCCGATTTCTATTTTGTCGCCGAAGTGGATGGTGGCGTCCTGAACCGGTTTGTCGTTAAGTTGAACCTTGGCGCTGGGCTTGCAGGTCAAACGAATGGCGCCTTTTTCATCGGGCCAGATACGAGCGTGATCTTCACGTACCCGCCAACCACGCGCGGCCAGGTCGGCTTTGGGGCTAGAGCCAATGGTGAGTTCCTGGCGCAAAGGCACGGAGACGCCCTTGCCAATTAAATAGGCAGGGGCCAAATCCGCCGCGGCATCCATCATGATGGTGCCATCCATTGAGCTCCGTTCGGCCGACGGCACCAGACTAAGCTCGAACTTACCCAAGCCGATATGATCGCCGGCCGCGACCACCGAACGGGTGGCGGGTTTGCCGTTGAGCGTGGTGCCATTGGCGCTGCCCAAGTCTTCAATCAAGAAACGGACCCGGTTCCAAGACAAGCGCGCGTGGCGCCGGCTGATGCCCAGGTTGTCGACCACCAGATCGCAAGTTGGATCCCGGCCGATGGTCATCGCCGGCGGGGTAAAAGGGCGGTGAAACAGATCGCGGGTGCCCAAGCGTACGTGAATAGACATGGCCGGCGGGGTCTGCACATCTTCGGCGAGCCGCGCCAAAGTCATGCCGGCGTCTGGGTCGGGGGTCAAAGCCAGGTTCTTGAAGACCTCGAACTTGCCCGGGCCGGCGGCCGGATCTAGACAAGAAAGCAGGAAGCGTTCGCGCAAATCACCTTCGCCGGGATCGGCGGCCGGATCGCCAAAATACAAAGCCGCCGGCAAACCCTGGCGAAAAAACAACAAGGTTCGGGTCTCATCTCGCTCTAGGGCCATGACCGCGTCGGCCGCCTCGCGCGCCAGCACGTCGAGCACATGATCGATGTCCACCAGTTTGGTAGAGGCTTGCATCACTGGCTGTTTGCGGAAATGAATCCCGGCCAACAAAACCAGGGTTGGATCACAGCCAACTAGCCGAACCCGGGCACCCACCAACTGACGGGCCCGCACCGGAAAGTCCATCAGCGGAATGTCTGAGTAAACACCTTCCTCCAGCAAACCAGCCATGTGCGGCGCACCCAGGTGTATCAGACAGGTCAAGCGCGTCTGCCCGCTTTCGATCTCCAGGCGTCCGTGTGGGCAACGATCGTCAGCCAATATTTCGTCTACCGCCGCTAGCGTATGCTCGGTAAAGGGAACATCTTCGATAAGAATCGTGCCAGGAGGAAATTGTATGGGAGCCATGAATACTACTTGCATCATTACAGAAAAAATTACAAGTAATATAATATATTACTATGTTAACAATAACTTATCCACATAGAACGGAATACTTATGGTGCATTTAGGATGGGAACCAACTTAGGTTCCGAAGGCTCTAAATCTTCCGCGGGCACGATCGGGGCTGGAATGAGACTTGGATCCAAGAGTTCAACGGTTCTTTTGGCCAAAGAAGCCAACAGATTCTCCGCTTTTCTACGACTAGAGTAATCTTTCAGGCAGGCGGTAAACACCACCGGCCGGGCGCTGGGAAGATAAACGATGCCCAGATCACACATCCGCTTGAGCTGGGTGCCGGTCTTGTGCGCCAAAGCCAGCGCTTCGGGCAAACCGGCACGGATGCGTCGGCGGCCGGTCTGACAACGCCTCATGATGCCCAGCATGTCCCAGGACGCTGCCGGATGCACCACCTCCCCGCGTTCGAGCGACTCGAGCAAGCGGGCCACGGCCTCGAGGGGCGCACTGTTGAGTCCGGATTGATAGTAGGCCTGGTAGGCTGCCAGCAATTGGGACAGAGAAAACGCATCTTCGTCGGCACCAATCATTTTGGCAAAGCGGCGCACCCGTTTGCTCAGGGGCCGATGCCGGGCCAGGCGGGCATATTGGCGGTTGGAGAGCTTTTGGGCCCGGACATCGAGTTCACGATATATTTGCCGGCGTACTCCCACCAAGGAGGTGATATGACCAAAGCTGGACCCACCGTATTTTTGGGTCACCCGGTTGATCAGGTCGATGCCCAGACGCTTGATCAACAGATCGGTGGCGGCATTGTCACTCTTCTTCATCATCCACTCGACCAGATCCTCGATGCAGAAACTCTCACCGACCCGGCCGGGCAACAGTACATAAACCCCGTCACGCACATCATTTTCAGTGAAAAGCACTTCATCGTCCCATTGCAAGCGACCCTGGTAGATTTCTTCAAAGACTGAAATCATGACCAGGATCTTGACCCCCGAGGCCAGGTAGGCCGGCGTCGACGCATTGTGGGTATAGCGGGTGCCAGTGACAAGGTCCTTGACCACCAGGGAAAACTCACCATCGAAAACTCTTATCTCCTTGGTGACCATGGTCTGCATGGCTAGAGGCCAAGGAGGCTCTGCCCCGCTTGCTGCCGCCCCGCCCAAGCAAGCACAGCAAAGCAACAAGATAGACCCTAGCCGCGTCGAAATACCTGTATGCAGGCGCCTCACCCTTGCAACTCCTCGATCAATTTTTGTTCGTGGCTCCGCTGGATAGCCAGCTCCTCTTGCCGCCGGGCCTTGCTTTCGATTTGCCGGGAACGCTTTCTGCGTTTGCGAGCCGTGTTGAGCATGGCCACGCCCAAACAGGCCAGGGTTACGGCCAAGGTAAGCCACAAGGCCTGGGCATAGGTAACCTGGGGCACTCGATTGACTCGCTTCAAGGCCAACAACCAACGCAGACCGATAAAGATGACGCAAATGTGAAAGACAAAGCAAACCAAAGACTCACGCCCCAGTAACTCAAAGGGCTTGAGAATCCAGGGACCCTTTTTGCCAATTAGCAGGCACACGCCCAGCAAGATCAGACTGCCCCCGAGGCTAAAACTGATGAAGAAAAACTGGGGTGGGTGCTTGCCCCGGTTGCGGGCAATGTCAGTCAGAACCTTGACCACTTCCTGATGGTAAAGAGAGAAAAAAGTCACCAGCAAGGCCGTGCCCAAAGCCAGACAAAAGTACACCACCTGCCGGCGGCGGATATGAAAGTTATCAGCCCGGCCAATCAGATCGCCTAGAAACACACCAAACAGAGCCAGGGGCCCGCGGGTCAGCAGCCCGTAACAAAAATTACCCGGCGCCTCAACCACGATGGCCTTGACCTGAACCAGGCCAAAAAAATCCCAGTGGGCCGCCAGCAATTGTCCTAGCAAGACCAAGCCCCCGGTCATCAAGAGCCCGGCCCAGATCGGCATCTTGCGCCACAAGGGCAGCAGCACGGGAATGACCAGCAGAATCCAGCTATAGAAATTGAGTATCTCGACAAAGTCGGGAAAGCGCCGATACAAAAGCATGTCAATAATGACCTGCGAATCGCGGGTCTGGAAGGTCTGGACCAATATCAAAACCTTGTACCAGAAGGTAACCACCAGCGCGCGGAACCATAGATGGTTGCGCGTCTTGTACCACTTGTCGGTCAAAGTGCGGGGCAGGAAAATCACGCCCAGGGTCACGCCAAAAACCAGCACAAACAAAGACGACGAAATCTTGGTCAAGGTGTGCATGGGCATCACGCCCCAGTCGGGCATGTCACGGAAAAACATCAAACCCTTGACCGTGTGCGATTGAATCATCAAATAAATGGCAATACCCCTGGCAATATCAATGCCGGCAATGCGGGGCACCGCCCCCTTGGGCGCCTTTTTCAATTCGGCCGCCAAGTGGGCCTCGCCGGTGGGGTCTTCGACTGGCAAGAACTCGGTCACCACGGTGGTGGGCTCATCACCAATATCCATCACCGTCACCCGCGAGAGGCTACGCTGTCGACGACCCTTGACCGCCGGCTGCGGCACCCAATCCTCGGTGGCTTCGAAGTCGGAGAAATCCAGGGGCGCCTGCGCCGACCCGCTGTTTTCTGACTCCGCTAGGGGGTAATCATCTGTCGGGTTCTTGACCATCTTGACGCAAAGATACGGGCACTCCCACCCGTTCGGAGACTGTTTCGTCGGCGGGGATCCGCAGAATGTCGCGCAGGGAAGACTCGTCGTATTTCATCTCCATCCGGGTATGGTTTTCCTTGCCGCTGTTGGCCTCGCAGCAAGTCACCTGCAGCAAACCCTCCTGATCCATGGAGAAGGTCACCTTGAGCTGGGACCGGCCTTTGGGCATGGGCGTAATGCCGGAGATAGTCACGGTGCCCAGGTATTCATTGTCGAGCACCCGCTCGCTTTCGCCCTGAAACAAGGTCAGATCAACTTCTTGCTGCTGATCCTCGTAGGTTCGGGTGATGATGGTCACCGACGAAGGCAAGGCATTGCCCGAAAGCAGCGCGCGGCGAAAACCACCGCCGACTTGCCCGTAGCCAATGCTCACCGCCAACACGTCGATAAGAACCACGGAGTCGATCTTGCCCACCGAATTGCCCAAAAGCGCCGCCCCCAAGGCCACCGCCTCGTCGGGATGAACGCCCTTGTGAACTTCCTTACCCAGCACCTCTTGAATTCTCCGCTGGATAAGCGGCATGCGGGTCTGTCCGCCCACCAGCAAAATCTCGTCGACCTGCTCGATTTTCAGCCCGGCCCGCTTGAGCGCGTCTTCGACCACCACCATGGTTCGATCCACCAGGGGCATCACCAATTCTTCCAGGCCGGCACGGTTCAAGGGGATATCGAGATCGACGGGCTGGCCGTCGACACTGGCAAAGTGGGCCAGAGTCACGCGGGTCTCTTCCGATTCGCTCAAAGCGCACTTGGCCGCCTCGACGGCTTCGCGCAGCCTTTGCATGGCCACCCGATCAAGCCCGACCGTCTTGCCGACTTGGGCCATGAATTGGGACAAAACATGGTCCAGCAGCTGGTTGTCAAAGTCTTCGCCGCCCAGGAAAGTATCCCCGCCGGTGGCCACCACCTCGTAAACATTGTGGCAAAGATCGAGCACCGAGACATCAAAGGTGCCGCCCCCCAGATCATAGACCAGCACTCGCTTGTCCAGACCGCGATCGAAACCATAGGCCAGGGCGGCCGCCGTGGGCTCGTTGACTATACGCTCAACAGTAATCCCGGCCAGGGAGCCTGCCTCCCGTACCGCCTGGCGTTGGTTCTCGTTGTAATAGGCCGGTACGCTGATCACCGCCCGGTTGACATCCTGGGCTAGCATTTTGCTGGCCCGCTGGCGTACCTCGTTCAAAATGAATCCGGAAACTTGTTGCAAGCTCAGCTCTAGGCCGCGAACCCGGACGGCGGCTTCGTGTTGCGGCCCTTCGATGATTTCATACAAGAAGCGCTCTTTGAGCTGTTGTACCGCCGGCGAGGAAAAGTGGCGACCGACCAGGCGCTTGGACCCGTAGACCGAATGGACTGGATTGAGCGCCAGTTGGGCCTTGGCCGCATGACCGGTAAGCTGCTTGCCTGCCTCGTCGTAGGCCACCACCGAAGGGATAGTACTATAGCCTTTGCGGGACAAAATGATCTTCGGTTTGCCGTCCACGCACACGGCGGCACAACAGTTGGTGGTGCCTAAATCAATACCGATGATCGGGGAAATGGCCTCGGGCGACGGTTCTTTGTCGGCGGGCTCTTCTTCGCGTTCGACCGGAGCCGGGTGCAGAAAATCCTCTAAGGAAATGTCCACATCGAGGTCACCAGTGCTGGGCGCTGGGGGGTCATCAGACCCCATCAAGTTATCCAGCGCCAGATCCACTTCCAGATCTTCGTCGTCAGCTTCCTGAGCAGGTGCTTCTTCGGCATCCGCCTCGATGTCAATATCAAACTCGTCGGCCAGAGGATCAGAGGCCTCGGTCTCCTCGGCTGGCGCCGGTTCACCAAGGTCATCGTCAATATCGATATCAAAGCCCTCATCGGACGAGTCCGCCTCCGTGGCCAACTCGTCTAGTTCGAGCACATCGGCTTCGTCTGCCTCGGATTCAGAATCTGCCGGCGGGGGGTCTTCGGCATCATCTTCGATATTGATTTCAAAGTCATCGTCGAAAGAATCGTCTTCAACCGCAGGGGATTCAGCTTTTGCTGGCTCTGGCTCAGGTTCTGGCTCTGGCTCGTCCAGATCAAGGTCGATATCAAATCCGTCTTCTGGCGCGGGCTCTGCCTCTGCCAAATCAGCAGAGTCAACCGGAGGAATTGCCACGGGAAATTTTTCTGGTTGCACTTCCGCGGCCGGCACCGGCTGACTGATCTCGGGTTCGGCCACTTCGGGTTCGGCCACTTCGGGTTCGGCCACTTCGGGTTCGGCCACTTCGGGTTCGGCCACCTCAGATACCACCACTTTTGGTTCGGCCACCTCAGGTTTAACCACTACCGGTTCGGCGCGCTGGGCCACGATTTGTTCCATCTGGGGTCCATCGGTCACACCGCGTTGGGCTTTGAAGTGAAGGATCCTCTTGAGCACGGCCTTGGAAGATTTGTCCAAGGCCAGAAACTTCACGCCCATACCGGGCATTAGAGGCTTATCACCTTCGGTGTCGCGGGTGCGCGTCCACATCACTCGGCCCTTGCCGCGGATGACGACTTTGCCACCCTTGAGCCGGATTTCGAACATCAGAACCGCCCCGATGGGCTTGGGCTCTCGGCATTGCAGGAAAATGCCGCCGGGACTGATATTGGTCGCGTAGTTCTCGGTGAACTCGTCGATGTTGGACGCCGCCATCTTGACTAGGAGGCCTACTCCTACCCGATCATGCTTTCGAGGATCTTTTTTCTCTTCGCTCATGAGTTTCCCGTGTGATTGACCCTAGTGTAGCAGACCCCGCCCGGAAGGCCAATTTGTGTCTTTACAAACTTCGCGGTACCCGCATTTACAATTCATTTCGGTATTTCCGGTAGAGGCCGCGAAACTGATGATAACTTAGACCCAGATTCGTGGCTGCTTGTTTCTGGTTGAAGCGACTGTCGGTAAGCGCCTGTCTCAACATACCCAACTCCAACTCATGCACGGCGTCCGGCAATGATCCCGTTGGCGACGGTAGCGCTGTTGACTCGGCCACGGTCGGGGCAAGTTGCGGCGCTTTCGACACCGGCCCGAAGGGAGAACGAAAAGGGTCGAAGTCAATCTCGTCCACTTCGGTATTTGCCGACCGATAGACGGCGCGTTCGACCACATTCTTCAGTTCGCGGATATTGCCCGGCCAGGCGTATCGCTCCAGCGCGGCCAGCGCGGCAGAGCTGAACTCGGGCATTTCGCTACGGCCCAGTTCGCGGGCCATGCGGGTAGCAAAATGATTGGCCAGCAAGAGCACATCTCCGCGCCGTTCGCGCAAAGGCGGCAAAAACAAAACCTCGAAGGAAAGCCGGTCGAGCAAATCGCTTTTAAATTCCCCTTGGGCCGCCAGCGCCGGCAGGTCGGCATGGGTGGCGCCGACAATGCGAACATCTACCCCGATCGCCTCTGAACTGCCTACCCTCTCGAAAGAGCCATACTCCACCACCCGCAGAATCTTCTCTTGGGCCTCCATGGGGATGGTTCCAATTTCGTCCAAGAACAAGGTCCCCTGGTCGGCGGCCTCGAAGCGGCCACTGCGCCGACCACCAGCACCGGTAAAAGCACCGGCTTCGTGACCAAACAACTCGGTAGCGATCAAGGCCGGCGCCAAGGCCGCGCAGTTCAAGGTCACCAGCGGTTCGTTCCAGCGCTGGGAAAGATAGTGTATCCGAGTGGCCGCCAGCTCCTTGCCCGTTCCCCGCTCACCAATCAACAAGACCGGCCGATCCACCGCCGCCACTCGAGAGAGGGCTGCCTGAAAAGAGACAAACTCATCCGATTGGCCCAGAGCTTCCTCGGCATGGTTAATTCTCGACACCATGTGGCGTATTTTACCTATACATAGTTATTTAATCCACTATATAACATTTTTCACCACTCCTCCAATACCAGTATTGCCAGTATAGACGAAAAAAACCGTTCCCAAGCAGCTATTTACAATCTCGTGCTCAGTTTGGCCCAGGCCTTGCGATAGAGCCAAAGCAGAACAGCAAGGTCGAACAGACCACGGAGGCACGATCATGGGAGTTTTCAGCAGAATGCGGGACATCGTCAATGCCAATCTAAACTCGATGCTGGAAAAAGCCGAGGACCCCGAGAAACTGATCAAGCTGATGATCATGGAGATGGAAGACACCTTGGTCGAGATCAAAGCCTCGGCGGCCGGCGTGATGGCTAGCCGCAAGAAATCTCAGCGCGAACTCGCCGCCTATCAGAAGAAATCCCAGGACTGGGGCGACAAAGCGGCCTTGGCCCTAAGCAAGGATCGGGAAGACCTGGCCCGCGAAGCCCTGCGGGAAAAGCAACTTTATCTTCGTCAGATCGAATCCAAAGAAGTCGAAGTCACCGAGCTCGACAACTTGGTCGATCAGTACCACCAAGATATTCTCCTGCTCGAAGAAAAACTCACCGAGGCCCGGGAAAAACACCGCGTCCTGGTTCAGCGCCACATCCACGCCCAGGGCAAGAAGCAAGTACAAAAACAAGTCCGCCGCGCCACTTCCTCAGACGCCATGCTGCGCTTCGACCAAATCGAATCCCGGGTCGATCGCATGGAGGCCGAAGCCGACCTGATAAACGTCAGGAGCAAGCCCAGCCTCGAAGAACAGTTCCACGCCCTGGCCGAGGATGAAGTCATCGAGAAGGAACTGGCCCAACTCAAGGCCGCCACCAAGAAGCCCAAAAGCAACGAGTAAACATTTGGCGATTATGCTACATTCACTTTACAGGAGACAGCAGCAACAAGATTGCGGAGGAAATTTCCATGACCGATCCCATGCCCTGGATAGACATCAACCTCATCGTCATGGCCGGCATTTCCCTAGCCGCATTCGTCATGCTGGGTATCTTCGTACTCATCGCCATGAAGATCATGAGAGGCAACCGACCCAAGCAAGCCAAGGGCCAGCTACCCCAAGAGGATGAAGCGCGCATGATCCAGGAAATCTATCAAGGCCTAAACAAAATGGACCAACGAGTCGAAGCACTCGAAGTCCTCCTGTACGATCGCGAGAAAGAGAGAGAGTCATGACCATCAATCCCAGAACCGGTCGCCGAAGCCTATACCGCTCACGCCACGGGAAAATCCTAGGCGTCTGCCGCGGCATCGCCGAATATTTCGACGTGTCGCTGAAATGGACCCGGATCATCGCCCTCGCCGCCCTCATCTTCACCGGCTTCTGGCCCGCCGTCGCCGTCTACCTAATGGCCGCCTATCTAATGAAACCCGAGCCCATTTTGCCCCTGGCCGACGACCACGAAGAAGAATTCTACAACTCCTACGCCGCCTCCCGCCCCATGGCCTTACAACGCCTAAAACGCGTCTACGACAAACTAGACCGCCGCATCCAACGCATGGAGAACCACGTCACCGCCAAGGA
>JAUVBB010000565.1 GCA_030591445.1 Deltaproteobacteria bacterium
TCATGTCGGTGGGTTTGTTTGCCATCATCCAGATGGAAGTGGTCTCGGTCCGCGGCAACGCTTATGCCCGTGAGCGGGTCGAAGCCCAACGCATCGCCGAAGCCGTGGCCAACGAGATGAGCACCCGGGCGCTGGCCTGGACAAAGTACTCGAATCAGACCGGAGAGAAACAATCCGAGGCTCTTCCTGATCTATCCAGTCAGGTAGGTGATTTTCCTGACGCAGACGGTTTGACCATGGTCGAAGTCAACGCGCTGGAGAATTTTATGGATTACACCATTGCGGTCGACAACCAGGCGACTTCTTCCTTGCTTATCAATATCAACGGCCTGGGGCCCAAGGTGCCGGAAGCGAAAGATACAACCGGGCTGCGGATTGCCCGTGCCATCTACCGGGTGCACTATGTGGCCCACAAGGTACGCTTGCTGGGTGAAGGTACCGGCGCCGACGAAGTGACCCGGGTCACGGTTTATGTGTCCTGGGATAACAAAGATCATGGCAGCCAAGGCCATGATTGGGCGGGCAGTAATTTGGCCGATTTCTGGAAACGTCACATTGTTTCGTCCACGTTCTATTTATCGCAAGATGTTCACTTTTCCCCCTACAATGGACTTTGAGGAGGGTTTGCTGTGCGCACCAGGAATCGAGTTGGCTTCACTATCATCGAAATGATGATCGCCATTGTGGTGGGAGCGATGCTCATGACCGCGCTGGTTGGCTTGAGCGGATCGGTGCAGCGATCGTTCGGCCGATCCAAAGACATTACCGATTTGCAGGCCAACCTGCGTTTCTCCATGATGCGGCTGGCCGACGATTTGCGACGAGCGGCCTTCATGTACTATGCCGATCCGCAAGCGGTCAGCCTTCACTTTGCCGGCTCGCCTCTTGATTCAGGCTGGAGCCCTACCGGCAGTTTTGACGCCATCGAGTTTGATCCGGCTGCTGGTTTGCTGACCCTGCGGGGTAATTATGGATCCTCCCGTGATTACTTTATGGCCTATACCGCCAACAATCAGGGCACCATCATGTGTCGTGACAAGTCGCCGTTCAATCCCGATAATGCGGCCAGCCCCTGCGGGTTCGCGGGCTCGGGCGGGCAAAAATACGACGCGCCTTTTGCCGACGGCATGCCTTTTGATAAACTGTTTAACACAGGTGAGATGATACGCCTGTATGCGGGGGAGGGCCGGTATACCTATCACGTGATTACCTCGACTGCCGGCGTGAAACTCGACTTCATGCCCGCGGCCGACCGGGCTCTTTACCAGCAAGGCGAGGGCACTTGGATCTCTCCGGTTCACACCATCCAGTTTGTCATCCGAAAGCAAAGCGCTGAATCCAACAACTGGATTCTCGAACGCCAAGCTACCAATAACTCAGAGGTGGCCGAATTTTTGTTGCCGCCTACCAACGATCCCAATACCTCTGGTTTTTACCTGCGGGTTTACAACGACATCTCAGCGACTGCCAACTTTAAATCTGAGGTCTGGCAGCCAGAAATTGCCGGTCCTCTGGACATAGCCGCCGCCGCCGATGTGGATCCGCTGCGGATTCGGGCGGTGGAGATTACTATCCGGGGCCGGACCGAAGATGAAGATCCTGATTTTATTCTGGCCAACTATGGCACCGACCCCGGTGCCTTGAATTTTGGATTTGATTTGGATGGCAACCCGGAAAACGGCCTGGCCCACGTTCGGGTAGAGCGTACCGTGGTGCAACTGAAAAACATGGGCCTGAATTTGACCATGTGAAGGAGAGTGACATGGATACCTCTTGGAGACGAGAAGAGGGAAATGCCTTGATCCTGTCGGTCATGATTTTGCTGGCTCTGACCACCGTGGGTCTGATTTCGGTTCAGCGTACCAATACCGACCTGATGGTGGCTGGCAATATTGTGCGCTCGGGCCAGACTCAACTCGCCTGTGAGGCCGGGCTCCATCATACGGTCGGAGATTTGCGTAAGCGTTTGCTCCAAGTGGTCGGGGTATTCGAAAATACGGGCGATACGCGCATGAAACTCGATGCCTTTAGCACGGCGCTTAGCGAAGGCCAAGCCCTGCCTTCGCTGGTGCCCGAAGATCCAAGCGATCAGGCCGTGGCCCGAACCATACAGGGCATGGCCTATCAAACCGACATCATTGGCGCGGGCGAAATCCGCGACATGGCGGGCTACGAGGTGGACAAGATTTGTTTCCGGGTGTTCGACATCGACACCTACGGTGGTATTCCCACCGTGGACGGCCAGAGCATGGAAGACACTCTGCAAAAAGGTGTTTCTTCCCGCTGCCGCGCCCGTGTGGTGGTGGGGCCGACCCAGTGCGGTGTGCGTTGAGCTGTGAGTAAAGAAGATTTGCAGGTATAAAGGAGAAGGTCATGAAGAGAGTTCTTAGCGGGTGGTTGGCGGTAGCCGTGGTGTTGGTGTTGGGCACGACAGACAGTCGAGCGCAGGGGTTCATGGATGGTGACGACCCGCTGCTGACCTTGCCGGATCTGTTTATCATTATCGATACCTCGGGATCGATGGGTTGGACTAAATTCTCCTGCGGGCAGCCACGCAATGCTTGTACCGCGCACGCCGAATGTGAGCACTATGCGGCCGGCTACGAGCTATGCGTGGACAACCGCTGTAGTCTGCAATGCGATCGCAAAGAGGCCGTGCGTATGGTGCTCACCGGTACCTTTACCGACTCGCCATGGAATTGCGAGAATCAACTCGAAGACGGGGTGCTTGACATATACAAAGAGTACATCCGTTTTGGCTTTGCCACCTTCGATAACAATACCTACATTCCCGAGTGGGATTATGGTGATGATTCCGCGGCTGGTCAGATGCAGGGCATCAAGACGCGCGGCGATTTTGCCGGCCGCTTGGTCGATTTGGTCGATCCGGCAGTGCCGGATAATTTTCTGGCCAACAACCTGCGGGTTCAGACCGAAGCTTGCCGCACCACCGCCTCAGGCGGCACGCCGCTGGCGGCCGCGCTGTATGATGCCAACTACTACTTTGAGAACTGGGAAGCGGAGATTGAGTACGACGACCCGCTGAGTGGGTGCCGGCCCAAATACGTGATCCTTATGTCCGACGGGGTAGAGAGCTGGCCGGGCTGGTATGTATCGGCGGTCCATCAAGCCAGTCAACTCTTTGCCGCCGGCGTCCCGGTCTTCGTGGTGGGCTTTGGCGGGGAATCTTTGGCCGGGCCGCTCAACGCCATTGCCGCGGCCGGAGGCACGGGTGCGGCCCTGATGGGCGAGGATGTGAACGAGCTACGGCAGGCTTTTTCCGGGGTACTGGAATCCATCCTGGAGGGAAGCACCAGCCGAACCAATCTTGTCTCGCAAATGTCCCATCTCACCGGTGAATCCTACGCTTACGATACCAGTTTTGCCATCTCGATGAACAATGGCCAGGGCTGGGAGGGCAGCATCCGGCGGATAAGAGTGACCGATGAAGATGGTGATGGCATTCCCGAGTGGGACACGAGCAATGTCATCGACTTTGCCGATGTCTTGGCCGGCCAGAGTCCGAGTAGACGA
>JAUVBB010000265.1 GCA_030591445.1 Deltaproteobacteria bacterium
GACCGGAAAATAGTTCTTGGGATTACGAAACCCGGGAAATTCCATTAGGCCCTCATTGGCTCACTCACGGGACTTGCCGCAAGGGATGCCGTAGCGTTGACATAGATCTCTTAGATGATGCCGGACCAGGCCTGCTTTCTTGGCCGCGCGGGAGATGTTGCCATCATAGGAGTCAATCAGCTTCGACAAATATTGGCGTTCGAATTGTTCAATGAGGCGGGCCTTGGCCTTTTTGTAGGGCTCCATCATATTGGTCACCAGCCGAGGCAAGCTATCTTGGTCCAGGGCATCCATCTGCAAATCGGTGCGGCTAATCACGCCCTTCTCGGCCAAATACAGGGTGCGCTCGATAACGTTGCGCAGCTCTCTTACGTTGCCTGGCCAACTATGGGCCTTGATCGCCTCGAAAGCACTGTCGTCAAGATGCGCCGGCGGCAGGTCCAGCTTCTCGCGTACCTGGTTGCCCTCTTCGATGAAGTGGTCGGCCAAAAAAAGAATATCTTCCATGCGCTCGCGCAAGGGCGGTACCTGGACTTCAAACACCGCCAGCCGGTACAGAAGATCCTCGCGGAAGCTATCCTCGTCTACCATGGCCCGCAGATCACGGTTGGTGGCCGCCACCACCCGCACATCGACCGAGATGGGTTTGACCCCGCCCACGCGCTGAACCTCTTTCTCTTGCAATACCCGCAGAAGTTTGGGCTGCAAATCCAGGTTCAACTCGCCCACTTCGTCTAGAAAAAGCGTGCCGCCTTTGGCCTCTTCGAACACTCCGCGGTGGGAACTCTCGGCGCTGGTAAAAGCACCCTTCTCATGCCCGAACAAAGTGCTTTCGATGGTGTCGGCAGCCACCGCGCCACAATCGAGCACCACAAAGGGTCGATTCTTGCGCATGGAATAAGTATGCACCGCCGATGCCAACAACTCCTTGCCGGTTCCGGTCTGCCCGCAAAGCAGCAGGGGCAAATCCGAGGTCGATACTTTCTCTAGGGTGGCAAAGATCTCACGCATTTTCACCGAGCGGCCCATGGCTTTGCCAAATTGGGTTCGGTGGCTAAAGGGAATCTTTCGCTTGCTATCCAATGGGTCAAAGCGCAGCCGATCGTTGCCAATATTGAACTGGGTACCCGGTTGCAACTCCAACTCGTTGACCCGGTGATCCCTGAAGTAGATGCCGTTGCGACTGCCTAAGTCACGAACCACCCGACACTTCTCTTCGGTCACCAGCTCGGCGTGCAAACTCGACACCGCCGGATCGGTCAGCACCAGATCGCAAGTTTTGGAACGGCCGATTGTCACCCGCTCTTTTTCTATCGTCAGCTCCAAACCATGATCAGCCCCCTTGACCACCATCAAGCGACTGGTCATCATCAGCTTGTAATACTTGCCCTTGGGGATAAATACGGTTTTGTCGCTAGTGTCGATTTTCTTGGATTTCGTCTTTGCTTTGCGGACCATGCCCCAATCCTAGCAACTGGACACTACACTGTCCAGTGAGAGATTTGGGCGGGCTCAGAACTTCATGCCAACTTGGAAGATGTGGTTGTCGACAAAAGAGAAGTTATCGCCGGGATCGTCGAAGACGGGGCGAAAATAGCTGTATTCGAGCAGCATCTGTACCGCCGAGTCGGAAAAAAGTTCAACCCCCAGGCTGGCCAGCAACATACCGTCACCGTAACCGGCGCGGTCTGCCTGTTTTTGGTCTGGCGCCGGCGCATTTTCCGGCTCGTAGTTGTTCACCCAAAACACAGTCAGGCCAATCCCGGCATAGGGAGTCAACCGGGCATTGGGCAATTGGTAACTAATCAGCGCCCGCATTGGCAATTCAACAATGCTTGTGTTGTCCGACAACAAACCATAGGCAAGTCCGAGACCAGCCTGCAGGGACAAGGCCAGCGCATGATCGGCAGGCATGAAATTGTACTTCCCGTCCAGCAGAGCGCCTGCGCCCATGAAAACCGAGGCCCCGACATCTACTTGGTCGGTAATTCCATAGCGCAAACCCAGTTGCACCGGCATGTTGGTCAATGCATGGCCCCGGTTCTCGACCATCTCGTTGTGGATGTACCCCGCCGATAGATTCATTTCCAACTCGCCGGCCGGAGCGGTCTTGGCCGTTTGCATCAGGCCGTGGCCGCAGCCATTTATCAATACCAGCAAAGTCAGCAGGCAGATGCTGGATCGAGCACCAGGCCTCATTGTCTGGCCTGCAAAGCCGCAACGATGTCTTCGGCCTTATCATGCTGGTCGCAGATGACCCGAAATTCATCGCGGGTCGGCGGCGGGCCGGAAAACCGCACTTCTTCCATCTGTTCGACCAATAGATAGTAATGATGCTCCTCCATGCCCACTACTTCACAGTAATGTTCCAGGTTGCCAGTGCTTATGATCTCTGGTTCGAAATCTTCGACAAACTCGGCCGAGATCCTGATGACTTTGACTCCTAGGATGGCCCAGTAGACCCCCTTGCCACTGCCATCGTCTGTCGACACCGGCACGATGACCCGAGGGTCTTTCAGAACATCGGCATCCTCCCGCCATCCAGCCAACCACTGTCGGGCGCGCACTCGGCTGGCACCAAGGTCGATGTTCTCCAACTCGCCCGCCAGCAAATAGCTCTCGGGCCTCATTCCCACGCTATCGGCGGACAATGCATAGAGGCCATAGAGCAAGTCTATGATTTCACCAAACTCGACATCCAGGGCGACAGCGTATTGCCCGCCATCTTCTTCCAATCTGGCGGTGGCACCTAGAAAGTCTTGGCCCAGCACGCTTTGCAAATAAGGAAGCAAGAAGCGATAGCCACGGGCGGTACGCAGGTAAAAAGTAGGAAAAGGTTCTACCGGGTAGAGGGGATAGATTTTGATTGGTGGTAGCGGGGCGCCACTGGTTTCCCCGCCTCCTAGCTGCTTGACATGCGTTTCGCGATTCTGGGTGATGATGGATTTGAAAGTATCGATCAGCTTCTTTTTGTAGGCCACTGTTAATAACAGATGATCGGACTCTGGTCCGCGTTCGGGCAACAACAGCGTCTCCAAGGCCCAGAGCTGATAGTCATACCATCCCGAATCCGCTTCGGGGGCTAAATCCACCTCGCCGCTTTTTATGGCGGCAATGAATAGTTCAATGAAATTTTCCCCGGCCGGCAAGGGCGTCATGCACCAATTCTCGGCATAGAATTCGGTGTCTTTGCTGCGAGACGAGGGCAATAGGGCCAGCGGGGTTGGGGCGCAGACCGTCAGCGGCGGGTTCTCGGTCACAAAAAGAACTTCCGTTGGGCCTAGATCTTCCAGTTTTGAAATGCCATCGACATAGGGCATCAAGTCGACCGGAGAGTAGCTACCGTAGGGGTTGGTCAATCCCGCATACAGGGCCAGGATCTGTTGGTAATGCGCCAGCAATTCCGCTTCGTCTTTCAGAACCACGGCCAGGGCGGCAAAAGCAGCAAAATCGGCCAAGCCATCGGTCAGGTTCTGCAGAAAGCGATCTTGCCCAAACACCTCTTGGAGCGTTTCGTTCCAAGTGTAGAAGCCGATGGGCCGTGCTCTCAATCCGTCTACCAAGAAGAGCGCATGGGCCTCTTGGGCTCTGGCCTTCAAGTCTGACGGCAAGTCCACATCATTACCGCCGGCCAGCAGGGCCGCGCCCACAAACACCCGGGCACTATCCAACGCGAGCGTTCCTTTCGGCCCGGCTTCGGGCAAGCGGACAGCCAAGGCGTCGAGCAAGTCGTAGAGAAACTGACGTTTGCTCGGCAACAAATCCTCCACTCCATCCTGCAAACCAATTTCGATAGCGGCATACAAACCATCGTTGAAGGGCTTGAGCCGGCCATTGACCACTTCCATCGACGGAATCAAATCCTCCCCCGCCGTAGCCAGCGCAGTCACCGCCGCTCCCCGCCCAGCAAACAGTCGCCCATCCAAATGGCTATTTAATTTCTCAAAGTCAACCACATCCAGTTTGGCCACACTGCCGCTCTTGTTAAGCGTGACCTCACAAAACCCTGAAAATTCCTCAACCACTTCCAACTCTGGGTCATAGACCGGCTTCTTATCCTCGATCTTATCGTCCTCGAGCTGATTCTCCTTGAGCAACTCCTCGTTCTCGGTCACCAGCGTCTCATTGCCCAAAGTGTCCAGCGGACTCAAACAAGATGCCCAAACCGGAGCCAGCAAGGCCATACCCAAACCAAACTGCCATCCTCTTGCAAACCCGTTCATGAATCCTCTCCTCCCAAAGATGATTCCATTGACCACCAAATATCATCAAGACTGCGATGCAACGATCATGCCCTCCCCCGACAGCTAGACTAAGTGGTAGAAATTTAGGGATTATTCAATTGCGAGTCAAGAACAACTCGTCAAGCGACCACGACAATTTGATCAGGCAATTAAAGGTACCACCAACGTAGTAAGATCCAACCCGATTGCCTACCCAAGAGGACAAACATGTTCCGTCCTCAGGCAGTCAGATCTGATTCAATCCGTTTTTTGCGATCAAAATCGAGCGATAGTAGGCAGTGCTTTTGTAAAAGAAGAGATTTTCAACAAGTTTCGCTATCCGAAGACATACTGGTCCAACACAACGACTTTGGTTGCAGGATCAAGGCGACATTCTGAGCTTTTTGACTACCGTTTGTTACCCAGGAGGTGGTGCTCCGGACCTAGGCTGACAAAATGCCTGCGGTGGAGGGAAGCAGTTATTAGGAAATTTAACGTTTTGTTCGCCCCGGCGCAACTTTTCTGCCGCCCAGCGATAGGCAGCTACGAACATTCGATATGATCGCCGATAGGCTTTGCGCCTGGCTGCGGTCGAGGCATGACACAGCGGTGCTGGGCTCTTCTTCAATTTTCGGGGATAACTGTGCGGATCTTGGGCCAAAATTGATTCAACACCAAGCACTTGCTTGTTCTGGTTGGCAGGTCTCTGGAATGTCTCTTCTCTGATTTCTTTTATCAGGTGACGAAAATACGTCTGCCGCTGTGATTCTGTCTTTGCAGCCAAAAACGGCAAAGGGGTCAATGGCACTGGATACCTCTTGGTAAAGTCATCAGGATGGACCTTTTTCCCTCTTCTCTCTGCGTCATAAAATGCCGTTCGATCGTACCAAGTTCCGTGCATTTGCTCCCCGGTGGTCAAGGCCCGCTCACAACCAACTCCAGGCCAATGCTCTGGGCTGAAAACCAAACTCTCTTTGCAACCGTTGGAGATTATGTATCGTGTTGACTTTACCAAAGACTTTTCGTCATCGATGCCGACCTGGCTGAACCTGCGCGACCAGAACTTCTCTCGCCATTGATAAAAACTGCCAGCTTCGCGGGCAATGTTGCCGTTGACATGACCCATGAAGGTAGAGAGAGCAAAACAGCTCTCGGCACTGACGATGGCATGAAAATGATTGGAGAGGACTTTGATCAAATAGAGTCGCACTCCGGGATTGAGAGCAAGCGCCCGGCCGATGACTCCGAGGATCAAGTCGTTGAGCTTCTTGGAAGGTCTAAGCAGAAAGCGACCATGCAGGGTACGAATTGTGATCTCGAACATCGCGTGAGGACGACGCATGTAGCGAAGTGGCCTGACCATGGGCCGAAAAGAAAGCAACTACCATGCCAGGGCTTTTGATAATCCCATCAAAAGACAAACATCAATAATCACGGCAATATCTAAAAACTGAAAAGTTTACACAAAAAACAGGCAAAGCACTCAACTGTCCGATTTTCGGTCACCCCCTACCGATTTTCGGTCAGTTGGCGGGGTGGGTGGTACCTTATTTTGGCACCATCTTCGTTCTGATTCTGGCACCGTATGGCTAAGAGAACCCCTCACCCTCCGCAGAGTTATCGCCATCATCCTGGGATTCGGCGGCGCCGTTCTGGTCGCTTTTTGAACAAGTGCGAACTCTGCATTGTTTACATCGCTGGCCAGTCGATCTACAATGGATGGCACTGGTAGATCGTTGGACGGCAAGTGTTTCTTGACCGAAATGAGGGTTCAGCATGAACAAAGGCAAGCGAACTACTGACGTGCTGTATGTGCAAGAAGACCCCTTTGGATCTCCCTATGTGATAGCGCTGGCGGTCATCGCTGGTCCGGATTGCCATGCCATTTATCGCATCGTGCAAGCGGAGACCACGGTGGGTGCATCTCCCGACGCTGACTTCGAGTTGGCCGATGGTCAGATATCCGGGCAACACTTTCGGGTGCGGATCAACGGCAATCTTTTCAGCATTGTCGATCTGGGCAGCACCAACGGCAGCATGCTCAACCACAATCAGCTATCCAAAGGCACCCGGGTACGCCTGAAAAACTTCGATGAGATTCAGGTCGGCCGTACGCGCCTGCTGTTCATCGCCAATCGCTTCCGCACCGAAACCTAAAACCCGCTATCTTTGACCAATAATTTCTGCCCGGGATAAATACGGCTGTTGGGCTTGAGTCGGTTCAGGCGCAAAATGCGCTCGAGTTGCATATCGTGGGCTTGGGCGATGGCGTAGGGGCTGTCGCCCGCCTGTACCATGTAGGAGCGCGTGCGGGCGGGAGCTCGCTTCGCTCGTGAGTGGTGAACTACACCCTTGGCAGGGATTCGTACTTTCTGCCCTATCTGCAGCAAGGTCTTACGACCTATTTTCTTGTTGGCTCGGACAATGCTCTTGATCTTCACCCGGTATATCTTGGCGAGATGAGAGAGGGTCTCGCCGCTCCGGATGGTGTGAATCAAAAAACGCTTTTGGGGCGGCTGGTATACCTTCAGTGCGGCCAATTTTTTGGCTAACAGTGCGCCCTTGCCTTCGGGCACCCGCAACTCGAACTCTTCCGGCGGGGTCACTTGCCGGCGGAGGTCCGGGTTCAAGTCAGCCAGGGTATCGAGCGTCACCCCGATCTCCTTGGCAATCACGCGCAAATGCACTTGCTTGGATATAGTGACCGAGACGGTCTCGATGGGCGAATCGAGTTTGGGCAAGGCAAAGCCGTATTTGGCCGGATCGGCCAAAATGTGCTGCACCGCCAAGAATCGAGGGACATACTGTCGAGTCTCTTTGGGCAATTTTTCATACAAATCCCAAAAGTGATCCAGGTAATCGATATTCTGCCGCCGAATCAAGCGCAGCACTCGCGACTCGCCGCAGTTGTAGGCTGCCAAAGCCGTGGCCCAGTCGCCGAAAAGCCGATGCAATTGTTGCAGATAGGCCAGCGCTGCCCGGGTGGACTTTTCTGCGTTCATGCGGTCATCCACCCAGAAACTTCGCTTCAGACCAAAGCGGTAACCGGTGGTGGGGATGAACTGCCACAACCCCAGCGCCCGCGCGGGCGAATAGGCCCGGGCCTTAAACCCGCTTTCTATCAAGGGCAACCAAGAAAGCTCTTCCGGCAAGCCCGCCTCGCGGAGGGCCTTGACCATGAAGGAACGATACCGTCCCGAACGACGGTAAGAACCGGTCAAGAATCGCCGGTGGCCAGCCTGAAAACGCTGGATTTCCTTTTGCACGATTGGATTCATATCGAGCGGAATCACATGATGGCGCCCTTTTACCGCGGGTAGCTGACTGGTGTAGATGGCCAGCAAGCGTTGGCTAATCAGCAAGCGCAAATCTTCTTTCTGCTGGTCCAAATCAGATTCCTGGTCAACTTCCGCGCTCAGAATCAAACCGTATGCCCGATCCAAGGACGAGATAGCACTATCGAAATCACTCTGCTGCCAATAGTCCTTGGCGGCCTGGCAAAACTCCAAGGCCTCATCCAAAAGAGCCTGCGAATCGGGCGGCGGCAGCGGGGCAATCGGCTCTCTCTTTATCGGCTGCACTTCAGTCTCAACGGGAGCATCTGCCGTCTCTTCAACGAGCTCCTCGATCGCGGTCACAGTAGGTTTGCTTTGTTGTATCGGCTGGGAACAAGCCGCTATGAAAAACCCCGCTAGGACCAACAAGTAGACCGTTAATTTCATCCCTGCTATTCTCCCTAAGTCAAAAATCGTCGATACTCAGTTTGTCCGCCCAAGACTGTAAATGGCATGTCTCGTTGCTCAGGACCAGATGAAAATGTTCCGCCGCCGAATCCAGCACCGAAATCGAGGCTGGATCTATCCGGAGGCGAAAGAAGGCCGAGTTTTCCAAACCCAGCGCTACCAACAAGAGCATCTTGATCGATACCCGGTGGCCAACAAGCGCTATCTGCTGGTCCGGGTGTTTTTCGACCAGTCGAGCCAGACATTCCTCCACCCGGGCCCGTACCGCGGCCAGTCCCTCCCCGGCCGGGAAAACAAAGGCGGCCGGTTGCTGATGCCATCGCTGATACAATTGGGGCTGGCTGCGAGCAATGTCGGCGGCCGCCTTTCGGGTCCAATCACCGAAATCAATATCGATCAAACCCGGCTCTTTAGCCACCGCCACTTGCTGGTAACGTGCCACTGCCGCGGCTGTCTGTTGGGTGCGCAGCAGGGGGCTGGTATAAATGGCCTGGAGCGCAATACCGCCCAAAGCTCGACCCGCCTGTTCTACCTGGGCCAAGCCCGTTTCATTCAGCGGCAAATCCCAACGACCCCGATACAAGTGGTCACGGTTACCCTCGGTTTCACCGTGTCTAACCAGAAGCAAACGAGTCATAAAAGGCTCCTCTTTATCAACCCTTCGCCCCCTTCCCCTACCATCGGTGATCTCTCGTGGCAAGACCAAACCGGGTCGCAACTGACCCGCTGAGTCTGCGAATACCTGCTAAAAACCAGTTTTGCCGACCCAGTGTGCCGTTCATCAGAATCCCGTTCAAGGACCATTCTGCCAAGGCATTGTATTTTCTAACAATTCCATACCCAAGTCTTTGTAACCGCTTTGGCATGATCGGTGCAATCCTTAGTTGGCAGAATCGTTTACCAGAACTTGTTTGATTATTTGCCTGAAAGGAGTATGCGGCCATGAAAAAGACTACTAGAAAAAACCTGAGGATTTCTTGCGGTTCCCTGACCCTGATCGGACTGTTGGCGATGTCTTCCGGCTGCGCCGCCATCGGAGAAAGCGCGCGGAACCATACCGAGCCCTTGCAGGCCAATCGGGTAGCAGATGTCAAAGTCGCGATTGCAGTTTTTTCGCCCCGACCCTCCTCCGCCAACCAGGGGGAAGCGGTCCACAATCCTACCTTGGCCTATTACTTGGCCGACCTAGCCCTGGCCGAAGACGGCATCGACACCTTGGGACGAAAATACAAAATTTCCTTCTTTGAGGGCATCTATACCATCACCTTCCTCAAACCAAGCGACCAGGCCACCAGCTGCGACTATGTCGTCGACATTTCTGAAGACAATTCCGACGTCCTGCGCATGGTCACCCGCCCCATCGAGGACGCCGAAGATACCAGTCATGGACGCCTGATCTCCGCCCGCTGAGCCGCCACCAAACCACGCCCCCAATATACCCACCTAACTGCCGTTGTATATCAGCATCAAGTCCGTACCTAACGGGCTTGATGCTAATATTTTTATTGTTGAATTTGCTTCAGACTTGGGGGTTGAGAATCCGGCTCATGCCCTGCTTTTCAATTTCCTGCAAGAAGAGATCGACCATGTCCGGATCAAACTGGGAGCCGCGGCACTTTTGCAGCTGGTTCAAAATGAAAGATTCCGATTGGGCGGACCGGTAAACGCGGTTGGCCGACATGGCCTCGAAGGCATCGGCTACATGAACAATGCGGGCCGGGATCGAAATATCCTCTCCGCTGAGCCCTTCCGGATAACCACTGCCATCGTGGTTCTCATGGTGCTGGCGAACCACGGAGGCAATGTCGTCGGAAAAATGAAAGGGCTCAATGATGGCGTTACCAATACGGGGGTGTTGCTGAATGTGAAAAAACTCCTCGGCAGTGAGTTTGCCGGGTTTGTGCAGCACTTCGTCAGCAACGCCGATCTTGCCCAAATCATGAAGCAAGGAACCCAAGGCAAGATTCTTCAGCGCCGATTGCGAAAGACCATAAGCCCGGCCGATGATCTGGGCGTAAGCAGCCACTTTTTCCGAGTGCCGACAAGTATAGGCATCGCGGGCATCGACCGCCCGGGCCAAGGACAGCACCGCGGTTCGGGTCATCGCTAGCACCAGGTTGTCCTGGTCGCCGTCCATGTTGGCCAACCATTCCGCCTCGCTTTTGTGCGCGTGAAACAAATCGAC
>JAUVBB010000249.1 GCA_030591445.1 Deltaproteobacteria bacterium
CGGGCTTGGAGTCTTTTGAACTCGACCATGGTTGGCTTACTCCGTTGTCGAGTACCGCAGCCGCGTGGCCGAGACCCAGTTGTCGGGGGCGTCCATCAGCTTGCCCGGATTCATGATGTTGTTGGGATCAAAGGCGCGCTTGACTTCGCGCATGAGCGCAAGCGTGCTTTGCTTTTCGATTTTGAAAGCCGGCGCTTTGGACAGGCCGATGCCGTGCTCGGCCGAGGTGGTGCCACCGACCGCATGGACATATTCATAAATCTCGGCGACCGCCTTTTCGGCGGCCCGCCACTGCTCTTTCTTGGTGGTGTCCATCAGGATCTTGGTGTGCATGCAGCCGGCGCCGCAATGGCCGTACGCGGTCATGACGATGCCGTGCTTGTCGGCCACTTCGTGGATCTTGCGCGCCGTTTGCGCCATGCGTGAAAAGGGCACGGCCATGTCATCGGCCAAGGAGGTCGAAGACAAGAACTCTTTGTATTTGGACAGCGCCGGGAAGAGTTTTTTACGCCCAGAAAAAATTCGGGTGCGATCTTTTTCTTTGTAACTAAGTTCGACCCCAGCGCCGTGGTGTTTTTCGCAGATGATCTTGGCCTTGTCGATTTCGTAGTCGACCGCTTCCTTGACCATGCCATCGGCCTCGAAAAGCAAGATGGCAGCCACATCGGGCAGGCCCAGATCCATGGCCTTGTTCACCGCGGTGATGGCCACATGATCCATCAGTTCGAGCATGGATGGTTGGCAGCCGCTGGCCATGATTTCGCTGATGGCGTTGCCGGCATCGTCGAGATCATTGAAGTTGGCTACGCCCAGGCAACGGAATTTGGGAATGGGCACGAAGCGTAAAGTGGCTTCCACGATCACCGCCAGCGTTCCTTCTGATCCTACCAGCAGTTTTTCCATCGGGTAGCCGGTGGCCGAAACCCGAGTAGTGGCGCCAAACGAGACCAGATCGCCGTTGGCCAAGACCACCTTGAGCCCCAGCACCGAGTCCTGGGCAGCGCCGTACTTGACCGAGCGCACGCCGCTGGCGTTGTTGGCGATCTCGCCGCCGATGGTGGCGATGCGGCTCGAGGCCGGCGTGGGCGGATAGAAGAATCCGTGCGGTTTGAGGGCCAGGTTCAAGTCGTCGTCGACCACGCCCGGTTCGCACCGGCAATAGCCGTCTTTGACATTCACCTCCAGAATGCGGTTCATGGCCTTCATATCGAGAATGATGCCGCCCTTGATCGGGACCGATTGTCCGCACATGCCCGAGCCTGATCCGCGCGGGATGATGGGAATACCCTTTTCGTTGGCATGGCGCAGCAGGTCTTGAATTTGCTCCACTGTCTGCGGCCGTACTACTAACCAGGGTAAGGCCTCGTGGACCGAAGAGTCCGACCCATAAATGTACAGATCGGCCGGATCGTCCAGAACATTGTTTTCGCCAACAAGTCGACGAATAAAACTCGTGTCCAATTTTCCCATCCGCTTTCCTCCAGGCGGCGCGGAAAGCGCGCGGCCAGCCTCAGATAAATAGGGCAAGCCATGGCAAAATGCAAGCCGCGTGAACGAAATAATCCCAATTTAAGTCATATGCTTATAAGATATTTCTATGAGGGCGCCAGATCAGATTCGAAAGATTGCATGCTCAGCTGAGAAAAACCGTAAAGTTTGGCAACCCAATCGTTAATGTGAGCTTGCTCGGTGCTCACCACGCCCGGGTCGCCCTGGGCGGCGGCGGCATGGCCGCGGCGGCAGGAATCGGCCAGCTCGATGTGGGCGGGGAGCCCGGGATCGAAGGCGGCCAGATTCACCGCGGCGATGATGCTGGGCGAGTGCTGGGTGGAACTGGACGAGGCCCGAATTTGCCAGCGCAACGGCGCCGAGCTCAATAGGGCACAGAGATAGAAAGCCTCTTGTTCTTGATCGAGGCCCACGTAGACAATTTTGTCATTGGGCAGGCGGGGTCGGCCGGCGTCGTCGGGTCCGATGACGGCCGGGCTCAAGTCTTTGGCGATGTAGCGCCAGGCGACTTTGTAGGGGGCAAAAGTATAGGCGCCGATTCGCTGGAGGGCGTAGAAGTTCTTTTCATGGATCGACTTTTCCCAGCCGGCAAAACCGCGCCGGGCTTTGAGAGGGGCTTGCATCCGGTTCAGATAGGACCAGCTGTGGGGGTAGTTGCTCTTGAGCAGCTCGGCCGGCAGTGGTTGCATGCGCGTCTCCGGGCTGTGGGGGCATAGCAAGAGTCCGCTGTCGCGAATTTGCCAGTGGTGCAAATCCCGGCCGCGGATAACTTCATAGACTAAGTCGTCTTCCAAGCGGGCTTCGATTTCGGGTGCTTTACGTTTGGCGCGACGGACGACATTGCGATAGTGGCTGGTGCCCTGACCCGGGCCTTGGTCGGTGCGCTGCAGATAGAATACGGCATTGGCGCCGCCGGTAAATACGCCCGTGCGGGCGCGATAGGCGGATGTGCCTTGCAAGGCATCGGCCTGGGCTACACAGGTCGCGTCGCCGATGATCCAGCGGCTGGCCGGATCGTCGGCCCGGCTGCGAATGACTTGCTCGGCTTCTTCGACGGTGTCTTGACGCAATTCGGCCAAGCTGCAATGGGCGCTGGGTTGCCAGGGGCCGTGCTTGGGTCGCAGCCGGGAGGCCGGCACCGGAAAACGAGTGGGTCGGCCTTTGCTTAGTTGCCAGGTGCAAGCCTCGACCCGGGCGCCGGCAAAGACGCGGATGCCGTCGAAACACCGGACATGCTGCAGTTGCAGGGGATCGCTTTGGGCATGGATGGACAGACGGCGCAGACCGCCCGCTGCCAATTGAGAGTTCATACAGTTTTTCCGCAACACGCAGACACAGTGGCCGCCGTCCTGTAAATAGGTATCACAGGCGGCCACCAAGGCCAGGGTCGATAGATCTTCCTTGAGGAAGGCGGCCTCGCGGCCGGTGGCGGTGAACAGTTGGTACTTTCGCCAAGCCGGCTCGATTTGACGGCGATAGGGACGGGACATGTACTCCCAACCTACCCAGGGCGGATTGGTGGCCAGCACCGCGGCCGGGGCCAAGGCTGCTTTGGCCTTCGGTTTCCAGGCCGGCGCCAAGGCATCTTTGCAGTGCACTGGCAGGTTCAGGCTTTGGCCACCCTTTTTTGCCTCACCGGCCAGGGCGATCACCAGGTTGGCCCGGGCCGCACAGCAGGCGGCCGGATTCATATCGATCATGTGCAGCTGGGGCAAGACCTGGGCGCCTACAAAGCCTAAGCGGGCGGCTCGCGCCAGCGCTGCTTTGAGGAATATGCCGCTGCCGCCGAAAGGATCGATCAGGCTCTGGGCCGGTTGCCACTGGACTTGCTCCAACAACATCTGCGCCAGCCACCAGGGAGTATAAAACTCTCCGGCCACGTGCAGGATGTCGGCGTCCATGATTTGGCAGTAAAGAGCCCCGAAGGGGTCGCCCGGCTTGGCCAACCAGGGTCGAATCTGGTCGGGATATTCGTGCTGAAGTCTTTGCAGAAAGCCGCGCAGCTGTTGGCAAAAATCCTGGTCGATGGCATCGAGGTACCAGTCGAAGCCCAGCGCGTCCGGCCCAACGCACAAACCGCGCTCGGCCAGCTGCTGGTTCCGGGCGAGTTGGGATAGAAAGTCTCGCAGCTTGGTCTCGGGTAAACGGCAGATTTTGCCGAGATAGGCTGGTGCCGCGTCCATCACTGTCAGCAAGGACAGCAGCTGAGTGCAAAAGGCAAAATAGGTCTGGCTGGCCAGCAGCAGATCCCGAATCGAGATCTTGGTATTGCCAAGGCCGGTTTTTTCCCGCAAGGCTTGTTTGCGTACCCGCCGTTGACCGCCGAGATCACCATAAAGCAATTTCAACTTGCGCTGCCAGGCCCGGTAAGCGGCGGGTTCCATCCGCGAGATGGAATCTGCGAAGGCCGCTAACATACGGCGGGCTTCTTCCGACTGCGATGGCAGCAGACTTTGCAAGAACTACGAGACCCGATCGCCGGGCTGGGCTTCGGGGTCGGCGCCGATCACGCGTACCTGTCGATCGGATGCCTCTTTGGGTCCGCCCGAAGCACAGACCATGCCCTCGCTGAGACCGAAGCGCATTTTGCGCGGTTTGAGATTGGCCACGCAGATGACCTTCTTGCCCACCAGGCTCTGGGAATCAGGATAGGCTTCCCGGATGCCGGCGAACACCTGACGTTCGCCCAGCGGACCCAGATCGAGTTTGAGCGCCAGCAGCTTGTCGGCGCCTTCGACCTCGTTGGCCGTCAGAATCTGGGCCACCCGGAGATCGACCTTGGTAAAATCGTCGATGCTGCATTCGTCGGCCAGCGGGGTGTGGGCGGGCAGGTCAGGCTCGGGGCTGGCCCCGGCGAATTCTTGCTGGGCGGCGGCCACCAGGCTGTCTAATTGTTTGCGATCGATGCGTTCGGCCAGGCGTTCGAATTCGCCGATCTCCTGGTTTTCGACCAGCCGGTCGATGTCCTGCCAGCCTAAGGGATCGACCTTCATCATCCGCTCGATTTTGGCCACCATCTCGGGCAGCACCGGTTTGAGGTAGATGGCCAAGATCAGGCCCAGGTTGGCGATGGCGGTACAAATATCACGCGCGGTCTCGGGCTCGGTTTTGGCCACCTTCCAGGGCTCGGCCTGCTGCAGGAAAAGGTTTCCTTGTTCGGCCAGCTGGCAGACCTTAAACACCGCCGCGGCCAGATCCCTTCTCTCGTAAGCGGCGGCGATTTCCTCGGCGGCGTCTACTGCCTGCGCGACCAAAGCCTGGCCCTCTCCGCTCACCCGACCTAGGCGGCCTTCCAAGCGGCTGCCGATGAACTTCAAGTTGCGGCTGTAAAGGTTGGCCAGCTTGTTGACCAGCTCGGCGTTGACCCGGTTGACGAATTCTTCGAAGGCCAGATCGATGTCGTCGGAGCCGGCCGAGAGTTTGGCCGCATAGTAATAGCGCAGGTACTGCGGATCGAGATGCTGCAGATAGGTGGCGGCATTGATGAAAGTGCCGCGGCTCTTGGACATCTTCTCCCCCTCGATGCGCAAGAAGCCGTGTACATGGACCGCGCTGGGCAGGTTGAGCCCGGCCGCGTGGAGCATGGCCGGCCAGAAGAGGGTGTGGAAATAGACAATGTCCTTGCCGATGACGTGCACGATTTCGGTGTTCTCATCTCGCCAGAACTCGTCGACCTCGCGGCCGTTTTGCTGACACCAACGATCGCAGGCGGCGATGTAACCGATGGGCGCGTCGAGCCATACATAGAAGTATTTGTTTTCCTCGTCGGGAATAGGAAAGCCGAAGTAGGGACCATCGCGGCTGATGTCCCAGTCCCGCAGCCCGTCCTTGATCCAGCTGCCCACCGAGTTGGCAATCTCCGGGGCCAGGTGTTCGCGGGTCCAGTCGCGGAGGAGATCGGTAAAATCAGCTAAGCGCACATAAATGTGTTCGGTGCTGCGCCTTACCGGGGGGGTCCCGCAAATGGAGCACTTGGGTTCTTTGAGATCGGTGGTCTCGTAGGTGGCGCTACAGACTTCACAGCTGTCGCCGTATTGTTCGGCGGCGCCGCAGCGCGGGCAAGTGCCACGCACCAGGCGGTCGGGCAGGAAGATGCCGTCGTTTTCGCAATAGGTCTGTTCTACATCGCGTCGCTCAAGGTGTTGCTTGTCCTTGAGCGCCTGGTAGATGAATTCGGCCCACTTGCGGTTTTCCGGTGAATGAGTGGAGTGGTATTGATCGAACTCGATGCCGAAGGCGGCAAAGTCACGCTGGTGCTCCTCGCTCACCCGTTCGATGAGTTGTTCGGGCTCGATGCCTTCTTGCCGGGCTCGGATCATCACCGGCGTGCCGTGGGTGTCATCGGCGCAGAAATAATGAGCGTCGTGGCCGCGCATCTTTAGATAACGAACCCAGATGTCGGTAAAAAGGTATTCTACCAAGTGGCCCAAGTGAATGCTGCCATTGGCATAGGGCAAGGCGCTGGTGACCAGTATCCGTCGGCTCACGTTCATCTCTCCTTTCCTGCGTATGCGCAGGAGCTAATCGCGACCGGCCATAAAACCTCGGAATCGGGTCTTTCGTCAAGTGTCAGTTTCGAACTCTTTATCGCCTGAAGAGTTTATGGGCATTGCAATAATGCATCCACGCGACGGCAGAGGTTGCAATATTGCAATACTTGTGCTTGCTCGGCTTGCGATCCGGTAACAGCGAATGCGATACAGAAATCTTTATTATCAAGTAGTTAAGCTGTTTATTCTCCCGCAGAAGGTCTTTGGCATAGCTGATGCTACCTATAGGGTCTAGAAGGAGTGCAGGAATGCATATTGCAATTCCAATTTGGGAAGATCGAGTGTCTCCGCTGTTTGACGCCGCCCGTCGGGTGGTTTTGGTGGAGATCGAGGAAAGCCGGGAAGTCAAGCGCAGCGAAGAGTCGATCGGCGCTTCCTATCCGGCCGGTCGGGTGCGGCGCCTGGTGGATCTCGGGGTCAAAATCCTGATCTGTGGCGCGATTTCCCGGCGTTTGGATTTCATGTGTGCCTCGGCGGGCATTCAGGTCATTCCCTGGGTAACCGGAAGTAGCGAGAGTATTTTGCAGGCATTTCTTGCCGGCAAACTCCCGGGTCCCGAATACGACATGCCCGGTTGTTGTCGCGGGCGGGGAAGAGCGGGACGCGGTGCTGGACGTGGTGAAGGACGTGGTGAAGGACGTGGTCGGGGCCGGGAAAAAAACCAAAACAGAGAATCACGAGGAAAGGAAAAATTATGAAAATCGCAATTAGCGCAGAGGGCATGGATCTTAACGCGGCAGTGGATCCCAGATTCGGCAGAGCCCAGACTTTTATTTTCTTCGATACTGAAGACGGTTCTTTCGAGGCATTTCCCAACGAGCAAGTACGAAATTTGCCGCAAGGTGCCGGTATTCAGGCCGCGCAGCAAGTGTCCGAACACAAGGCCCAAGTTTTGCTGACTGGCCACTGTGGTCCCAATGCTTTTCGGGGGCTGGCAGCGGCCAAGATCGAGGTGTATGTCGGCGTATCAGGCACGGTGCAGGAGGCGATTGACAAGTACCAAAGTGGAAGTTTACAAGCGTCAGGAACGGCGGATGTAGAGGGTCATTGGTAAATATTGAATCCGGGTCGGCGATGGCCGGCCCGACAAGCAGGAGGTGTGAGATGCCAGGCAAAGACGGAACAGGACCAGAGGGACAAGGATCGGGAACAGGTAAAGGCAACGGCCCCTGCCAAGGTGGCGGTGGTGGCGGTGGCGGTGGTCGCGGGCAAGGAGGCGGTGGCCGCGGGCAAGGAGGCGGTGGTCGTGGGCAAGGAGGCGGTGGCCGTGGGCAAGGAGGCGGTGGCCGTGGCCAGGGTGGTGGTGGCCGTGGCCAGGGTGGTGGTGGCGGCCAGGGTGGTGGTGGCGGCCAGGGTGGTGGTGGCGGCCAGGGTGGTGGTGGCGGCCAGGGTGGTGGTGGCGGCCAGGGTGGTGGTGGTGGCAAGGGTCAGGGGGGAGGCGGTGGCCGTGGTGGCCAAAGCAAATAGGAAAGATCAATGAAACCGATTCGAATTGCCATTGCCAGCGGCAAGGGTGGCACCGGAAAAACCACCTTGGCCAGCAATCTGGCCCTAGCCCTGGCCAAGCAAGGCCAAGCGGTTACCTATGTCGACTGCGACGTGGAGGAACCCAATGGTCATATTTTCTTACGTCCGGTAATCGAGCAACAAAGCCCGGTGAATATTCCGGTTCCCGAAATCAATGAATCGGCCTGCACCTATTGCGGAACTTGTTCCAAACTCTGCGCCTATTCGGCCATCTTGGTCCTGAAAGAGAAGATCCTGACCTTTCCCAAACTTTGCCATGGTTGTGGCGGCTGCACGCTGGTTTGTCCCGAAGAGGCCATCAAGGAAGTGCCGCGGTCCGTCGGCGTGGTTGAACAGGGCCTGGCCAGTAACTCGGCGCTGACCGACGCGAACCGGCTTTGGCATATTCAGGGGCGAATGGATGTTGGCGAAGCGATGGCTCCACCGGTAATCCGGGAGGTGCTCCGGGTGGCACCCAACGACCAAACCGTCATCGTGGATGCGCCTCCCGGAACTTCTTGCCCGGTTATCGAGTCGGTCAAGGGCGCCGACGTGGTGCTACTGGTGACCGAGCCTACCCCCTTCGGTTTGAACGACTTGCGTTTGGCGGTCGACATGGTGCGGGCGCTTGGCTTGCCCTTTGCGGTGGCCGTCAACCGCGCGGGAATTGGCGACCGGGAAGTGTTTACTTACTGTGCCGAGCAGAACATTGAGATCTTACTTGAGCTGGCCGATGATCGGCGCATTGCCGAGAGCTATGCCCGTGGTCATATGATTTTGGAGACCCTGCCCGAGCTGCAAGAGAAGTTCTTGGCGCTGGAAGCGGGCTTGCGCAAGCTCGCCACTGAATCTCGCCGGCCAACTTGTGCGCCCGCGGAAATGGAAGAATATGAGCCGGTGCCGCTGCCCTCGAGTGAAGTGCCGCCGGGCAACTCCACGGATATCCCCGAACTAGTGGTCATTAGCGGCAAAGGGGGGACGGGAAAAACCAGCATTGTGGCCAGCCTGACCGCTCTAGCCGATGAAGTGGTGGTGGCCGACTGCGATGTGGACGCCGCCGACTTGCATCTGGTGCTCGAACCGAAAGTAGAAAAACGCTGGTCTTTTCATGGTGGGCACGGGGCCCGCATCGATACCGATGAATGCAATGGCTGCGGCATCTGCGCCGAGCATTGTCGCTACCAGGCCATCGAAGCCGTCAATCTTGAGGGCCGGACCGTTTTCCAGGTGGACCCGGTCTCTTGTGAAGGTTGTAAGGTATGCGCGGCTATTTGTCCCACCCAAGTCATCACCATGGAGCCCACCCTGGACGGGACCATGTTTCTATCCCAGTGCCGCCATGGCGCCATGATGCATGCCAAGCTGGGCGTGGCCAAGGAAAACAGTGGCAAATTGGTCTCGCAGGTTCGCCGCGAAGCCAAGGCGGTGGCCAGTAAGCAGGAGAATCAACTGATTTTGGTGGATGGTTCGCCCGGGATCGGTTGCCCGGTAATTGCCTCCATCACGGGGGCCCAGATGGTTCTGGTGGTGACCGAACCGACTTTGTCGGGATTGCACGATCTGAAACGGGTTGCCGAGCTTACTGCCCACTTCGGCATTAAGGCGGCGGTCTGTGTCAACAAGGCCGACATTCATCCCGAAATGGCCGATCAGATTGCCAGCGAATCGGAAAAGATGGGTCTGCCCGTCTTAGGACGGGTACGCTACGACCCGGAAGTGACCCGGGCGCAAGTACGCAAACAAAGTGTGGTAGAGGCGGGATCCAGTCCGGCGGCCCAGGACATTCGCGCCTTGTGGGAAAGGCTCAAGAAATTCAATGCTTGACAAGTGCTAAAAAATCACCAATTTACCCGGTGCGGGGCCGCGAGGCGCGCAGAAGAGAACCCGAACGAGAAGAGGAATCGATCATGAGTAATGAATCCAGTTGTGGCAGTTGCTCGGACAGCAGCTGTTCTGCCCAAAGCAAGAAGCCCAACGAAGGCGACCGGGAATTTCAAGAACGTCAGGCCATTGCTGCCCGTATGTGCCGGATTAAGAAGAAAATCGTTGTGCTTTCCGGCAAAGGTGGGGTGGGTAAGTCCACCGTCGCGACCAATGTGGCGGCGGCCCTGAGTCTGGCCGGCCGCAAGGTGGGTCTGTTGGATATCGATATTCACGGCCCTAGCGTTCCCAAGATGTTGCATATCGAGGGCAGTCGGGTGGCCGGCAACGAAACCGAGTTGTATCCGGTTGAGACTGCCTCCGGCCTCAAGGTCATGTCCATCGGCTTGCTGATGCAGAATAAGGACGAAGCCGTTATCTGGCGGGGCCCGATGAAGTACGGGGCCATCATGCAGTTTCTCAAGGATGTTGAGTGGGGCGATCTGGATTTTTTGATTGTCGATTCCCCGCCGGGAACCGGTGACGAGCCCCTGTCGGTGGTGCAACTGATCGAAAAACCGGATGGCGCCATCATCGTGACCACGCCCCAGGATGTCTCGGTGGCCGATGTTCGCCGCTCGATTATGTTTTGTCGCCAGCTCGACCTGCCGGTACTAGGTGTCATCGAGAACATGAGCGGTTTCGTCTGTCCGCATTGCTCCGAACACACCGACATTTTTGGTACGGGCGGTGGCAAGGCCATGGCCGAGGAAATGGGCGTGCCTTTCCTGGGCGCCATTCCCCTCGACCCGCAGGTGGTGATGTCCGGCGATAGCGGCAAGCCAATCGTAGAGGGTGAAGCGCATACCGAAACCGGCAAGGCCTTTGGCCGGGTTGTTCGCCAATTGTTGGAATCGCACCTGGAAGAGGCAGAGAAGAATTTCCCCGCGACCTCTAGCGAGGGAAACGTGAAGATTGCGGTGCCGGTGGCGGATGGTGTGCTGTGTATGCATTTTGGTCATTGCGAGCATTTCGCCGTTTTTGAAGTCGATGCCCAAAACAAGAAGATTCTAGACTCGCAAAAGCTTTCTCCGCCGGCCCATGAACCAGGGGTTTTGC
>JAUVBB010000155.1 GCA_030591445.1 Deltaproteobacteria bacterium
CGCCGGCGGTAATCTGTTCGTTTTTCCTGAAGGCACGCGCGGGCAAGGCGATCAGCTGGGCGCATTCAACAAAGGTGCCTTTGGTCTAGCCCGGCGTTGCCAAGCTCCCATCTCGGTTCTACGGGTGGAGGGAAGCGATCGTCTCTATGCGCCCGGCCGCTGGTTGTTCAACACCTGCGTGCCCACTACCATCCGGTTGAGCTGCATCGGTAACTTATCGAGCCAGGAGGTCAGCGCCAGTTCTAGTTCAGCCCGATTGGCCGAACAAGTACGCGCCATGTATTAATTTGAGCTGGGTACTAGTTGGCCAGTTGCTTGGCGATATCTTCCAGGGCGGCTACCAGGGCGGTCTCCGAACAATCGGTCTTGGTTGAAGCGGCCTTGTCGGTGGTTTCGGTTCTTAGGTCGAACATATTGGTAACCACCATGCACTGCTTGCCCACTTTGAGTAGCTGGGTGGTTAGCATTTTCTGGGCAGCCAGGGCCCGGCCCAGCTCTATCTGGCAGCTGGCATCGAAGCAGCGCTTGTAGGTATCGCCCTTCTGATCCAGCATACTTTTTCTCAATTGCTCTCGGGGAATCACCCGGTAGCCGGCTGAAATGGTCACCTGATTCATGAGGTATATAGTCAGCTGATTGAGCACATTCTTACGGAACACATTGGAAACGTCCTGGACATCGAAGACGGCCACCACGATGTCTTTTCTGGCCACCTTGGGCTGAGGCGGTAAAACTTTGGCGGGTTTGGCAGCCGGCGTTTGCCCGGTAGCGGTGGTGATATCGTCAACCACGGTATGCGCGCTGATTTTTATTTGCAGCTTGCCCAGGCTCTCGCGGGCAATCTCCATATTCGCACCGTTTTCGGCCAAATACTCTAACTTTTGCAGGGCCGACGGATCGGCGTAGCGCATGTTGCCAATGCACTCGATGGCGTAATAACCCCAGGTATCATCGGTCGTCGCCCTCATCAGCGCAGGCAGAGCCGCCTTGGCTTTGGGGCCCAACGCGGCCAGGCTGTTGAAGGATTCCTGGCGAGCACCGTATTCATCCAGGGGATCTACCGACTCTACCTTTTCTGCTAGCAGCGCCACGATTTCTGAGCTTGGCTCACTTAGTTTGGCCATCCCCACGACCGCATTGTAACGCATGACTTCGTCGGGCGAACGCGCGGCCGCAAGCAAAAAGTTTGTTCCCAAGTTGCCCATGCTGCCCAGAAACTGGCACAAGTAATAGCCGTTTTTGACCGCGCAGCTACCGTGCAAGGCGCCGCCCAATGCATTGGCCGCTTCTTGCGACTCCCGGCCCACTTTGGCCAGGTACTCGGCGCCATAATAGGAGTCACGACAATTGTCCGAACGCACCGCCCGGATCAAGACCGGAATCGCTCCGGCCACTTTGAGTTCACTCTCGCTGCTGATACCGTATTTTGCATACCACTTGGAACACGAAACTGCCGCCAAGCTCGAGATCAAGACGGTGAAAACAAATAGAAACTTCTTTCTGTCGGTCATATTCTACCCCATGAATTGGTCTAACAAGATTGGAATGAAAGGCTACCCAGTCAGGCCGGGATGTGTCAACGGAAAAGTCCGCTCACAGCGCGCGGTGGATGTTGGACTCGCCAAAGTGATACCACTGGAATGGATGATGACGCAGTTCTTCTTCCAAGCGACGGGCATAGCGCTGGGCGGCCTGGGCAATGACCTGGCCCCGTTCCGCGCGCGGAGGTTTTTTCAAGATCTCGGGCTCGCTTATCTGAATCCGGTATTCTTTCTTGCCAGTGCGCAGCACGAAAAAGACAAACAAGGGGGCTCCGGAAATCATGGCAAACTCGTAAGCCGCCTGGGGCAGCATGACCTCCCGGCCCAGGAACTGCACCGGTACACAACGCTGGTCCGCATAACCAACTCGGTCGCCGGCCATGGAGATAAAGCCCCCGCTGCGCAAGTGCCGTAATCCTTCCAGAGCATCCAGCGGACTGCCGGTGCCTTGACGAGCGGCTATTACTTGCACCCGGTCCGCCGTAAGGTCGGTCTTTTGCACTTTCTCCACCTTTTCATCCTTGCGAGCGCCCATGAACAGCATCATTTTCAAACGGCGGCGCCGGAACAAACGCGCGGCCAGCTCCCAGTTTCCCATGTGAGACATGACGATGATTCCGCCACTGCCCCCCTCGGCCGCCGCCTCCAGATGTTGCCAACCTTCGGATTGAATCTCGACCTCTTTGCCCGCCTCCAGGTACAGCCTTTCGCTAAAAAGAGAGGCAAAGTTATGAAACTGCCGCCAGACGCACAGCAAATGAAAGAACCTGCCTCGCTCTGGAAACAGCCGCCGGTAGACCCTCATGCTGGCGGCCACCCTTTGGTACCGGAAAAGAAAATAGCCGGTAGAGACCACCCAGGCCAGTACTGCCACCGCCCAGATGCCCAAAAAACGAAAGGCTTGATACCAATGGATTCTCATTTCGAAACCCGTCCCACAAACCAGGTCTCTTCCCGACCCGGAGCGCTGGCTTCGGTCAATTCCAGCTCGAATCCAGCCGCAACCAGCAGCGCCTGCACTTGTTCCCGCGAGCGAAAAAACAGGTCCATGCTGTTAAATTTCACGCGAACTCTCTCCAGCATCCGTTCCCAGGGAAATTTCTTGCCCGAGGCAACGGTCAGCCGCACCACCAGCCGCCCGGCCGGCAGCAAACGCTTTCTCAGCTCGCCGAGAGTTGTCGCCAACTGTTCATCCGACAGGTAATGGGCCATATCCAGCATCAATGCGACATCCGCCCGGGCCGGCTCGGCCGGAAAATTCGGAGCCGCGGCCTGGCCGATCACCCCGCCTGTGCCCAGCACCCGCCGGGCAATCCGAATTCGTTCGGGGTCCGGATCGAAGCCGTGGATAATCATTCGCGGAAACAACTCCCGTAGCCAGGCGCCGGCAATTCCATAGCCGCAACCCACATCGATCACGACCCTGGCATCGCCAACATGCTTGGCCAAAGCCGGAAACATGGGATCCAGCATGAGCTTGAAGCGGGCAAATTGCCGCGGATAGGCCTCCAGGTGACGATAACGGCGCCGGACCCGACGGTGGTGACTGGCCGAACCGGGCTTGACCGCTGTTGTCCGCTGGGGCGGCGCGACCTCCGCAAAAACCTTGGCCAAGAGTGGAGGTAAGAGAACAAAGGTCCCCAGCATGGAGTAGCCGATGGCCAGGAAACTGGTCAGGCCGGCGCTGCTAAGCAGGGCGTGATCGGCCAACGCCAGGGAGCCAAATCCAATCAGGGTCGAGGTCGAGGCCAGCAGCACGGCAGCGCGAATGGTAGCAAAAGAAGAATGCTGCTCATCCAGATAACGCTGATGGCTACGCACGAAAAATAATGAGTAGTCGATACCCATTCCCATCACCACGATGGCCAACAGCAGGCCCGGGATATCCAGAGGATGGCCAATCAACTTCAAACTTGCCAGAGTGCAAACCAGTGCAAAAACCACCGGCGCCAGCACCAGCAGAGGCAAGGTCAATTCCAGAAAGAACAACAGCAGCAACACCAAAAGCCCAATGCCGCAAATCATAAGCATGCGGGTAAAGGTCGTCACCACCATGCCGGAAAGCCGGTCCGCGAACAGACCCGGATCCAGCACCCGAACCCCGCTCAAGGCCGAGGCCTGAGCATAGAATTCTTCTGCCTGATAACCCGGCCCGGGCTGAACCGGATACAGGGCCAAGTAGCCAGCCCCACTCTTGTCGGCCATGATCCCCAGCAAGGGAGCCAATTGCTCGGAAATACGCGCGAAAGAGACCGAGGGGTTTTCAAGAGCGGCCAGGAAAGGATCGAAAGCACCGGCGGCAAAGCCGGTTTCCTGAGCCGCCCGCTCCAGATCGCTTCTGGTGGCAGCCACCCGCGCCGGCGTCCAGAAAGCTCGCCAATGGGCCAGGTTCTGCCGCGCCTGTCGCTCGCCGGGCAGAATATGGGCCGGCGAAAACCCGGAGGCCAGCTGGTCTTTACTCACCTGCGCTGCCAGAAACTCGCTTAGGTGATCCGCCCGCTCCTGCAAATCCGACAAAGACTTGCCTTCAATCAAGAGATAGACCCGATCGAGTACCTTTCCCCAAACCTCCTGCACCAGATTTTCGTCGGCCAAGGTCTCGGCCCGGACCGTATTCATAGCCCGCAGATCGGTTCTGAATTCCGGCCGGGCAAACAGGGACATGCCCAGGGCAAACACCACTGCTATCACCGCCGCGGTCTTGCCCCCGGCTCGGGCCAGGCGGCTGGCCAGGCTGGCTACCGGCAACCAGCCCTCGCGTTTGGCCGGAGCTAACACAGGAATGATCCAGGGGAAAACCGTGTGCACAAAAACAAAAGAAGAAAGCACTCCCAGGGCGGCAAACAAGCCCAACTGCCCCAGTATGGGAAATCCGGAAAGCAGCAAAGCCAGAAATGCCCCGGTGGTAGTGAGCGTGGCCAACAAACCAACCGACCAGACCTCCCGGGAAGCATCTCTGCCCTTGGTCCTGCGATCTCGATCCATAAACAACAAATAAGCGATGCCATGATCAACGGTGATGGACACGATGGCGCCGCCGAAACCCAGCGCCAACAGGGAAATCGAAGGCAGGAGCAAGGAATAGAGAAACAAGGCCATGACCGTTCCAGCCAAGGCGGGCACCAGCGACAGCAAGCCCAGCCAGGGCCGGGGAAAACACAGCAAGAGCAGCAGGGCCAAGCAAACAGAGACCAGCACAATGGTCCGACCCGTGTCCGCGCGCGCAATGCTCTCGTTGTCCAGCGCCGCCCGGTAACCGCCCACCGTGATCAGGCGGAAGGCACGGCCCGCCAACTCGGACTCGGCCGAGAAAGCCTTGACGATCTCGCCTATGGCCCGGTCCAATTTCCGAGCCACCTGGCCGTCGGTGCTGGCAGCCTTCGGATCGGCGATAAGCAACAAATGCCGGCCGTCGGTGGAGATGATCTGTCCGCCGGCAAACTCCCCATCCGCGGAGGGCAGTAAGCTCGATAGCCGGGCCAGCACTAGATGGCGTAGCTGCAGGGGATCCTTGGCCATCCATTCGCTCTGACCAATCCCGGAAAACCCGCTAAGCTGAGTCATGAGGGCTTCGAGCCTTTTCTTGATCGGCCCGGGTCCGAGCAAAGCCGCAACTTCCTGGCGAAGCTCCTGCCGGCCAAACAGCAAGGGCAAATTTTCAACGGTCAGACTCATGAGCCGGGGAAAGGCCGCGGCCACTTCCTGCATGCCCACCGACTTGAACAGCCCGCTGGCCATGATTTTTTCTTGCAAGCGGCTACCGGCAGCCACCAGGGCCGGCCGATCCGGCTCGGCTTGATCCAAACTCAGATCGAACAGGATCCGATCCAGGACCGGATGGCGCTCGATCACATAGCGGGCATCGGCCACTACCGGATCGTCAAAAGGCAGGCCGGCCACGATATCGCTGTCTAGCTCAAGCCGGGAAATAGCCAACCAAAGCAAAAGCGCGACCGCCAACAGGGTGGTCAATGCGGCAAGCCATCTCATGCGCGCGATCGTCCTATTGGGTCACGCGAGTCGACAAGCGCGCCCGCAGTGATCGAGGAAAAAGCAAACCCATAACAATGAGCCGGGTAAAGACAAAAGCATTCCGCCAGAAGTCCACGAAAGGCCGGAAATGAGACACTCGCTCCTCTTTGCTCTGGTAGGACACCCGCACCGGCACTTCCACCACCGGCATTCTATGCCAGTGGGCCAGGGCCAGCACTTCGACTTCATATTGAAATCTTTGGCTCCTGGTTTTCAAGGCCAGCACTTCGGGCAAGGGATAAACGCGGAATCCGCTCTGGGAATCGGTCATTTTCGGACCCCGGGACATGCGCACCCAGAAATTGGAAAAACCACGGCCAAACCGACTGGTCCAGGGCACGTTCTTACCGGCCATGCCTTCGCGCCGGCCAACCACAATACCCCGCCCGCCGGCCGGCCGACCTGCGAGCAAACCAGGAGTATCGCCCGCTTCGTGCTGGCCGTCGGCATCAATGGTTATGGCCCAACGAGCCACCCGGGCCGCCGCGCCAAAACCGGTAAGCAAGGCCGCCCCTTTGCCCTGGTTCCGGTCATGCTGCAAAACGCTTACCCCCGAAAAACTCTTGGCCACCGCAAGGGAATCATCGGTGGAACCATCGTCAACCACAAATACCGGCGCCCCAAAATCAAGCACCGCTCGAATTACCTCGGCCAAGCGAGCCCCATGATTGAAAACAGGAATCACGAAAGCACATTCTGGCAGATTCGCTTTGGCGGGCGGCCGTCTGGAAGACATGGACTTTACCAGGGCAAAAATCGATACAGCTTGGCAAACATCTCGTAGACCTCGATCCAGTTCTGCAGATCCTGGGCGCTCCGGATGTGGGCACGCTTGTTGACCATGACCCAGCTCATGTGGGCCGCGCCGTCTAGGCAAGTACTGCAATCGCGAGTAGCCGAGGTGCAGCAACGATGCATGGTTTTCAAGTCCGCGCCCCAGCGAATGAAACGAATCAGGCGCTTGGGTTTCGGATCGCGGGTATCCAGGGGCTCGGTCACCGACGGACATTCACCCCAACCCCAGGTCCGGCCCAGCATCTGCCCGCTGGTCATAATCTGATGATAGTACTTGGAGGAAATCACGGTATCGGGATACTGGTCGAGCACTTCATCCATCTCGTGGCACACATCGCGCAACTGCTCCTGAGACCAGGAAAAACCTTCTGCTCCTTCGTCGTTGGACAAGAGTTGCAGGTGAACCTTGAGACCGGCATCACGGATGGTCGTGATCACTTGTCCGATTCGGCCCAGTTGTTTCGGGGTGATCGTATAGAGATAATAGGTATAGTCATCGCCCTCGTAATTCTTCAGCGAAATGGCCAGGGTGTCTTTTCCACGCAAGGTTTTCTCGTCTTCGCTATTGCCCCAGAGCGAGATACCCACCATCATGTCCGGGAAACGATCCCGGGGCACTTTGATCAGTCCGTTGGTGGCACAATAGGTAGGCAGGCGCCGGTAGAAGGCCTCGACCCGGTCCAGGCACAAAGTCGGCTCGCCGCCAATCAGAATGGCCAGGTTCACGCCCCGATCCTTCTCCTGGTCAATGAATTGCTCCCATTTTTCCAAGCGGGTTTCTTCCTGGAGCTGATGCTCGTTGGAAGAAAAGAAGAAGCAGCCCTTACAGCGCAGATTGCAGCGGTTGGTCACATCGTAAATAGAGCTGCGGATATTCAAGCGCGAGATCTTCTTGTAACGTTGCAGCCAATGCTCATCCAGAAGCGAACTTACGGTAATCATCTCATTCACCTGCGGATTCTAGCATCCAGGGGGAGAAACCGGCTGCGAACACAGGTTCTCACCCTTCTGGTAGTTCATGACCCACACCGCCAGATAGGTATCTACATAATCCAGCCAGGATCGGAACAGGTCGGGGTTGACAGCGTGGCGCTGCAAGCGAGCGGTCACCACCGCCGAGCCGGCGGCATAATGCCGGCAGTCGTCGCAATCGGTGTCGGGAACACAACAAGCCGCGCTTCGATCCCAGCTTAAATCAGTTCGGTATTGCCGAAACGATCGGCCCAGCCCCACGAAAGTGGAAGCATTGGCCCGGGGATAAGAGCAGCCATAGAGTTTATCCAGACCGAAAGCATGGGTATGAGCCACGGCGCTGTAGGGCGAAAACAAAACATGCTCGGGAAAGCGTTCCATCACCGCCAGCATGGTCTTGCGCACCTCGGCCAAAGCCCGCGCATCCAGTCTCAAATCGCCCGTATAGCCAACCGGCGACGAGAACATATTAAAAGTAACTTGCGCCCCCCGACCGGCCAGGACTTCCATCACCGGGTAAATCTCGGCAATGTTCTGGCTGGTAAAAGTATAAACAAAAACCGCGCGCGGATCCCGGTCGTAGGCGTCGAGCTGCTTGCGCAACAAGTCCTTCGACCGGCGGGTGCGCAAGCTCGTCTCGTCATTGCCCCAGACCGAGATGTGAATCTTGTAAGCCACCCGGGCCGGAATCGCATTCACTCCATTGGTGGCAATGCAACCCAGCGGTATCTCCTGATAACAAACATCCAGCAACTCGGGAACCAAGGAAGGCTCGGCCCCCGCCAAAACCGCATAGGTGATTCCCCTCTCCCGCTCCGCCCGCATCAACTCCCGCCAAGCCTCGGGCTGCCGCCTTTCCTTGGCAAACTGCTTCTCGCCTTCGTAGTAATAACAGCCTTCACAGCGCAGATTACAACGATTGCTCATGTCATAGGTCGATTCACGCAAAAAGAAAAACTTCCGCACCTTCTCAAAACGCTCAGCCACCACCGGATCGGCCAGCAATTCCGAAAAAGCCCATTTGCGCTCGGAAGACCCGTCAGCAGACACCAAGCGCAGTTTTCCTCTGCCCTGACCCAATTCACCCATCTCCAGCATCCCTCTCCCCTGAGCGCTACTCGCCCGAGGCCGAGAAGACCAAAACAGGCGCAAAAATGCAAGGGAAGACTGTGTTAGCACGAATTGACAGGTGCCCGGGGACTTACTTAGAGTAAGGGCCGAATGAAGCTGCGCAAATGGATAGCTGGGCGTCTGGCCCAGACTCGGATGGCCCGCCGGGCCCTCGAAGAAAAAGCGGATCTGAGCGCCTTTCGGGAGAAGCCTTCCCTGCGGCTGGTGCTGGGAGTGTCCTTGATTGGGCTTAGCTTTCTCATCGCCTGGCCGGCCATCACTCTGTGTGGAATCATTGCGGTGGCCTATGACCAGCCGATGGTTTTCGTGATTGGAGCGCCGGCTTTCTATGCCACATCCTGGCTGGTCTGGGCGCTGGGCATGTATCTGACGGGGGCCGAAAATGCCAAGTACGGCGGCATCTTGTTGCGCTGGGCGCTGCGACGTTATGTTGAGAAGTATGCGGGGAAATGAGGGTCGGGTGTTCTTTCGATCAAAATCCGGGGGCAAACAAGTCGGTAACAGAATTCACATTTTCAATACCGGCGTGGCTTAGCCAATCTGTTCCTTGGGCAATGAGTGCCTGGCCTTCATCACCGCTCAGCATTTCGCCCAGGCGGCGCTCGGCGATGGCGGCGTGTAGGAACATGTCTGCTGATTTGGCGAGGGGAATCGCACTTTCTAATAATGTCTTGGCTTGCTGAGGGTCGCCCTTGCGAACCGCGATGGCGGCTCGCACCAGGGAGGCCATGACCGTGGCATAATCCTGCCCTTCCTTTTCGAGGAGTTTTGCCAATTTGGCAACTTCGCGCAAATCGACCTGATCGGCCGGACGCCTTGCCATCGCTGATAATAGCAGACGACTATGCAGCCAGTAATAGTCGACGCGAACGGTTATGACCCGGGTTAACATCGATCGTTTGAGAGACCGGCCGATGGCACGAGAATCGTCCAGAATGATCTCGGTATTGCCTTCAAAAAGGGCTATCTCGGCCCGGGCGTCAAATTCATACCAGTGCTGCAAATGAAACCGGCCTTCGGGGGCAATCCACTTGGTTTGAGATAATTCCCTTAATGTGTCGGCAACACTTCCCAAGACCAGTGCTACCCGATGACAAGAACGAATCAGCGTGGTCTGGGCATAAAGATCACCGCGGCGTTCGGCGTCTCGAATAAAGTCGTCCAGGTACGGGGCCAGCTCGGTAAAGGCGCCGATGCGGTGCAGCGACCAAACCCGAAACAAGCGCATCGAGCTGATTTCCCAGGCAGCGCCCCCTACTTGGCGAAAAGACCGTTCAGAGGCAGCGCATTGTTCGGCAGCCTGACGAAATCGACCACTGAAATAATGAAAACAGGCATCGGCGCTAAACTGCCAAGCCTCCAGATAGACGGAATCCATTTGGGCTGTGATCTGCTCCGCCTTTTTGATTAGTTTTTGGGCCTTGGATAGAGCTTTCGTCGTGCCGCTCAAACCAACAAAATTGGATTCATGAAACAGAGCCCGCGCCACTCGCACTGGCTCACCGCTGCGCAGGGCCAGAACCAGAGCCCGCGCATTAAAATCTGCCCCGCGAATATTATCCACTAGACTAAGTCCGCTGCCAACTGCCCTGAATATGTCGTGGCGAGTGAGCAAGTTTTGATCAATCTCGCTTTCTTGTCTCTCTTGCCAACGAAGACCGCCAAAGCGTAATTTGGTTCGTTGCCACAGAATCGACACCAAGGCGCGTTGCGGGGTGGCCGGAATTTTCTCGCCGATCTCCGCCAGGAAGTTATCGACCGCCTCCAGGCCGCGTTCCAGATGACCGCTAACCAACAGCTGTTCCGCGGCTTGCCTTCGACACTTTAGCCGGGTGGCTGAGTCGGCGCCTTTGGTGGCGGCCAAAAAGACATCGGCCGCCTCGGGACCACGACCGGCACTGACCAGGGTATCGCCAAGTTGCAAACGCAATTCACGCGTCTTTTCTTGGTCATATTGGCCCAGCTCCAGGGCTGTTTTATAAAACTCTACTGCCTGATCGAAAGCCGACAAGGAATTGGCACGCCGGGCCGCGGCCTGGGCATGCTCGGCCGCCTGCGCTAGTTCTCCCGCTGCCTGATAGTGGCGCACCAGCACTTGCGGGTTGCTTTCGGCGGCACCGGATTGCTCGAAAACCTGGGCAAGTTTGAGGTGTAAATTGCTGGCGCTTTCTTCCTCCAGCCGGGCGGTGACGGTTTCTCTTATGCGATCATGATAAACTTCGATTTTTTCTTCTTTGCCTACCTTGAGAGTGCGCAGCAAATACTCGGCCTGCAATTTTACCAAGATAGCTGACTGATTGCTTACCTGGGCTGCCTGGGCAAGTATCCAAAGGGCAACTGGCCGGCCGGTCAGGGCGGCGGCGGTTAGCAGCTTCCGGGCCTCTGGGGAAAGACGCTCAATTCGATCAGCGACGACTCCGTCCAAGGTCAGACCTTGATCACGGATTTCCTCTTTGAAGGCCAAAACATGCTGGGTCAGTTCGGCGATAAACATAGGATGACCACCGGCCTCAGCCACGATCTGCCCCGCGCGCGCTCGTTCGGCCGGCTTGCCCTCGGCCAATAGGGTTTGGGCAAGCAATATGGCGTCTTCTTTACTTAGCTCCTCGACCGACAGATAGCGCAAATCACCAGTCGAGCTCTTGCCGGTTTCCGGATCGAGCAAGACTTTCAAGAGGGGGCTGCTTTCGGCTTCGTCGCTGCGGTAACTCCCGATCAACAACAGTGCTGGAGCCAAGGGGTGATGGATCAGGTCGATCAGGAATGAAGCACTGTCCATATCGCCCCACTGGAGATCTTGAATGAATAAGACAATCTGTTGCCGTTTAGACAAAGCCGAGAAGAACAGAAGCAGGGCCTCGAAGGCCAGGTTTCGAAGTTCATGCAAATCCGGAGGTGGTGGGGCTGATTTTTCGACCGCTTTCTTGATGGCTGCAATCCTTTGCAACACGGGAAACAAGCGGGTTACCGAGGAGAAGTTGTCGGGAATAAGAGGCGCGATCTCGCTTTCGGCTAAGCCAGTCAAGGCATTGCTTAAAGAGTCCACGATGTTATCAAGCGCCTGGTAGGGTACGGACTCGCGATGATGGCAACGACCCTGGAGAACCAAGGCACCGGGCTCTGCTTGCGCTAGAAATTCATTCACTAGATCATTCTTGCCCATCCCCGAAGGGCCGTGCACGAAAACGGCAACTTTTTTTCCTTGCCGCGAAGAATGCAGAGCCGCTTGCAATTTGGCCAAGTGACTCTGCCGGCCAATCAAAGGAAACCTCTGCGCGGAATGAGAATGAATTTCTCTTGGCAGTGCTTGTTTCTCTTGCCCGATCAGCGAAAAGATTTCATCAAGGCCTGGTCGCTTGGCCGGATCGATTTCCAATAGTTTGAGGCAAAGATCTTTTAGTGGCTGATCTTTTATTTTTTCCCAGTCCCTTGACGGAAGCACCGGCTCGACTTGCTTGCGCTGAATTGTGCCTAAACTAGAGCATTCCTCAAAGGGAACCACTCCGCTCAAGGCCTCGTAGAGCAGGATCCCTAAGCTATACCAATCACTGGCCGGGGTGAGTTTACCACCCGCGGATTGCTCCGGCGACATGTAGACCGGCGTGCCAAATATTTTCACCGCTTCGGTTTCCTGGGCGGTTTCGGAAACCAAGCCAAAGTCACAAATCACCACCCGTCCGGTTCTGTCTATCAGAATATTGGACGGCTTGAGATCGCAGTGCAGTTTGCCGGCCTGATGAATCGCGCTTACGCCTTGCACCACTTGAACCAAGGCCTGGTGCAGCCTATCTGGTAGCAGGCGGGCTGCCATCACGGCCACCCGCATTTCCCCTGGCATCTTCTGTTTGGAATCAACCTCGCTGTCGTCAAACTCGTTCTCTTCGGTGAGGGTAGTTGCGTCAGCATCGTAGCCGCCGGTGCTGGATAAGGTATCGTATTTATCTCCCCTCATGTTATGGGAAAAAGGACGAACGTATTCGAGAAATGAGACCCCTCCGTCAACCAATTCCATGGTGAAAAACCATTCCTCGCCATCTTTGTGGAGCTCATAGAGGGTCGCCAGGTTGTCGTGAACAATCCCAGCCAGGGAGCGAAACTCTCTTTTGAAATTATAGAGATTCAAGCCATCTAGTTTGAGCAAGGTTTTATAGGCGACTTCCTGGTGTCGCTCGCTATCGTAGGCGCGGTAAACGGTCCCCATGCCTCCCTTGCCCAAAATCTCCAATTTTTTGAACCGGGACAAAGCCGGGGCCGGCGGGTCAGAATTTCTTTCGGAGTCGTCTTTTTTCAAACCTAGCCCCCAGGGTATGCCACAGAGAATACCATGGAGCCTTGGCAGCTTTCAATGACGGTCATTCTTGGTTGGGGTCTTCTACTCGCAGCAACTCGAAGCGCATTTGGTATCCGGCCACGCCCGGCACCGACAACTCCATGTGCCGGGCAAAACCCCGTTGTACCGGAGGATGAGCGACGAGCTCTCGCGTTACCCGGCCCCGGGCATCATAGCTACGGATGGTCCAGTCGCCCCCGGTACCCAGAATCACGTCGGCTAGGCGACCGCTTTGCCCAAAGCGACAAACCCGGCGCTGATCGGCAAGACGACCTAGTTGCCGGGGCTGGTCTTTGGGCGCAAAAAAGATGTGGCCGACATCGCCGAAAAGGCGCTGCGCGAATTCCGGCTCATCCAGCGGCGGCAGAGCGCGAAATACCTGGATGCGACCACCTGCTTGCGTCGCGTCGAACAGAATCACCCCCTCGGGCGAGATGAGCAGGCTTCTGACCGTGTGCTTCGCGCTATCTCCCACGCTGACCCCGATCAGGGAGGTAGTCTTTCCCAGCGGTAGACTGATTTCAATGGTGTGAACCACCCGGAATGGTCCGCGGGGAAATACAACGGAGCAGGCCGGCAGCAGCTGGGTCCGTTCCGATTGTTCCAGCTCCAACAAAACCGGCAAACCAGCGCAAGAAGCCAAACAGCTCAGGCTCAGACAGAGGCCCAGACGGGCCAGGATCTTCAATCGACCTCCTCGAACAAACGGTCGGGCAGCAGCTGGTTCAGCTTGACTTGGTCGAAACGAATGAGAGTTGAGGACTGCTCGTTTTCCACAATCAACACTTCGGCCACCACGTTGAGCCGGGCGGAAAAGCGCAGCTCTACCCGGGCGATGAGTTCGGCGATGGCCGGCTCCTGGGGAACCAGGATGACTCGCAGGGGCGGGCCCGGCTCCAGGGTGGCTAAGAACGTTGGATCCTGATCGAAGCGGCCACTCATCCAGCCGACGATCTTGTCCATGACCACCCGCATGGCCTCGACTTCGGCACTGGAGTCTTTGACAAATCCCTGTTCGGCTACCCAAGAAAAACGCTGGGTATTGCCCCGGTGGACCAATGATATGGCTTTGATTGGCGAAAGATATTCCCATCGGATCGAGCCGGGCGCGCGGAAGTGAAATCGGCCCTTGGATACCAGGGGCCGGGCCAGGATCTTGAGATTCTTGTGCTGTTCGAAACGAGCCGAAATGGTCTTGGTGGCACGCAGACTTTCTCTGAGTTCTTGCCACTTGCCAGCCTCGGCATCGGGCGCAGCCGGGACCGGCAGCAGAAGAAACACAATGGCGATGGCCTTGATCATGCCGTCATCCTAGCACATGCCCCCATTGACCACTATCACCTGGCCGGTCACATAAGAGGCGTCTTCGGAGCAGAGAAAACGAACCACCCGGGCCACCTCTTCTGGCTGTCCAA
>JAUVBB010000041.1 GCA_030591445.1 Deltaproteobacteria bacterium
CCGATGATGTCGGTGCCGCTCTGGTTCCAGATGCGGTTGACTTCATCGTCTTCGAACATGAACTTGTATTCGCGATACAAGCCATTTACGGCCAATGAGAAATCAGTGAAGAGTTCTCTTTCCACCTGCAAGGAAAACTCGTCGGCGTGCGGCGCGGTGTTGTTGTCTGAGCCGATGACGTTCTGCTCTTCAGAGGTGCCGGAGAAGAAGATGTCGTACTTGCCCGTGGCTGGATTGTATTCGAAGGTTTCTGACTGCACCCCTCGATTCCCCAGGAAGGAAGATACGTTGAAAAAGCCAGGATCCACGTAGCGGTTGTAGCCGGCACGAACCACGGTCTTGCCGTCACCGGTAGCATCCCAGGTAAGATTTATGCGCGGGCTGGTGGTCATATAACGAATAATGGCCTCGCCCTCGGAGTTTTCGATGCGCACATAATCAAAGCGCACACCCGGCTTGAAGGTAACCCGGTTCATAATCTTCCAGGCGTCCTGGAAGAAAACGCCGCCCGTGTAACCCTTTGGATCAGACTGATAATGGTGTCCGTTCTCGTTGACTTGGTACTGGGTAAAGCGGTAAGGACGCCCGTTCTGGTCCAGAAATGATCCGCCCCCTGGAAAATCGAGGTCGAATTCATTCAGGGTAAGAGCGAAGTTCCAGCCGCCCTTCAACTCGTGATCGCCGAACATCTCGTCCAAATAGTAAGTCCAAGCGGAGTCGAATTGAAAACGATACCGGTGATCAATGGAATTACGGGAGAAGTTGCCCGTAGTAAGTCCCGTCTCGGAGTCACTGTGCTGACTGCATTCGACATCATCAATGCTCTTGCAGCCGCCCATGGGCTCCTGGCGCATGCCGGAACTCATCAGGCCCACCTGGGTGCGTTGGAAAAGATTCTTGGACCAGAGTGCCTCCCAGGCCAAGGTGTAAAATCCACCGAATTGATACCGTTTTTCCTCGGCTTCAGCAGAAACCGTGGGGTTTTGGGTCGCGTTTTCGATCCAGGCGGGGTCGCCTTGAACCATGGCCGTCAGTTTGTGCTTGTCGCTTAACTGGTAGGTTAGCTTACCCAGGTAATACATGCTCTTCCAGTCCCGGCTTGGATGCTGCAGCTTGTTCGGGTTGGTAGGATCAAAGAAGTCGTCAGTGGGGCTGAGCGTGGCTTCCGCCCAAACACCCTGAACGGAAAAGAAGTACCACAGCTTGTCTTTGATGATTGGCCCACCAACATTGACGTTCATCTGGTAAGTGTTCTGCTCGGCGTTGTTATCCTTTTCGAAGTCGTCCCGCAGCCGCAAGGCATCTGGACGAGCGTAGAATGACGCATCGAGATGGAACTCATTACCACCGGATTTGGTAACCAGATTGATGATACCGCCAGACGCCTGACCATATTCGGCATCCAGACCACCGGTCAATACTTGAACTTCCTTGATGGCGTCGAAGTTGAAATTGGTAGCAAAGGTGTTGGTCGCCGGATCGGTGGTATTGACCCCATCGACCAGATACTGATTGGAGTACAGAGTGCCACCGTGGATGTTGGGATTGCCGCCACCAACGACACCGGGGGCCAGCAGGGCCACGCTCTGGTATTCGCGGTTGACCGGAATTGCTTCCAGGAACTCGTCGTCGTAATTTTGGCCTAAGGTGGTTCTTTCCATGTCCACCACCGGCCGACGGGCAGTCACCACCACCGTTTCTTCGGCGGTGGGGACTTCGAGCAGAATATCCAAGGTGGCAGTACCACCGATGGCAATACGCAGCAGCTCTTGCCTAAAGGGCAAGAACCCGGATTGATCAATCTCAATATTGTACTTGCCCGGAGGCAAGCCGAAAAACAGGAAGCCACCGTCTTCTGATGTTTGCAGCTTCCGTTTGCCCATCATGTTTTCACCGCTAACCGTGACGGTCACACCAGCCAGCGGTACGCCGTCGGGATCATATACGGTGCCGTTGAGCTTCCCGGTCTGCTCCGCGGCAAACGCGGGCATGGCCAGGGCGATCAGCAGCGGAACAACGAAGATCGACGCAAGGGTCGTAATTCGATTCCGTCTCACTTTCTGCCTCCTTTCCATTGTCCTAAACTCCTGCCTGCCTCGGGTCTCAGTTTGCTGTGAATTTGACATAGCTCTGATAGTCCCCGGCATCGCCGTCGTAGCCGCTGATCACCACGAGATAAGGTGTCCCGCCCAATACCGGCAGGTCAACCACCTCTTCACAGTAGTTTCCACTGGCGTGATTGTCAGTTGCACCGGCACCACCATCAACATTCTGGCCGGTTGCCCCGTTGTAAACCACGATGTCGTAATCGGAGACATTGGCATCCCAGAAGAGGTCGTAGCTAAGCACGCCATCGGCTTCGGGCCACAACACCAACCAGTCCGCGTCACCGCCGGCACCAGTCAGACTGATGTTACCCAGCAGGGTCAAGCCCATTCCGGACACCAAGGTACCCACGTCATTGGGCGCCGAGAAGTCGTCATTGGGCTCTACCTCACGGTGGTAGTTGAAGGCCATGTCCAGTAAATAGGTACCCGGATCACCCGCGTAGCCATCCACCTGGATGTAGTATACCTGGCCCGGTTCCACTTCTGCCCAGGTAAACTCTAACCCTTCGGGGTTGCCCGTCGCACCGATACCGGCGTCGAGATTGGTCAAGTTGTTGCCGTCGAGGCGCCAGAGAATGACGTCATAATCGTTGGCAGGTACCATACTCATGGTGACGGTAAAGGTTCCTGGGGTATCAACCAAGAATACGTACCAGTCATCGTCACCGGAGGCGTCAGCGGCAGCCGTCGAGATGTATCCGTACAGGTTGTAATGGTAGCCGGGAGTGAAATCTTCCGCGAGAACCTGACCGGGCCCGTCAACAAAGGGATCATTGGGCTCGACTTCCCAGAAATCGGTTACCACATCGGCAGCCTCACAAGCATCGCCGATGCCGTTGCCATTGGCGTCGGCCTGATCGGCGTTGGCCACTACCGGGCAATTGTCATCACAGGTGTCTACGGCTCCGCCCATACAGGGGTTATCACCGGCCACCCCACTGGCATCGCCATCGTTTAGAATGCCGTCTTCGTCGGCATCGTCATCGCAGACATCGCCGACGCCGTCCATGTCCACATCGGACTGGTCGTTAGGCAAGGTTGGGCAATTGTCGCAGACATCGCCGACACCATCGCCGTCGCCATCTTCCTGCTCAGCGTTGGCAGCCAGCGGACAATTGTCGATCCAGTCCTCGTTGCCATCATTGTCATCGTCCGAGTCGCAGGGATCGCCGATGGAATCCAGGTCGGTATCAAGCTGACCGGCACAGACACCGAGGAGCTCCTCCTCAACACGATCGTTGAAGATGCAATAGTCGGCATCGCCCAACAAGGTGCAGTCGGCGTCTTCCTGGCAAGCGATGGTATTGCCGTCCAGCGGGCAATTGTCACCGCAAGCATCGCCAATGCCGTCTTCGTCGGCGTCTTCATTGTGTTCGGCATCAGCCGGACAGGGATCGCAAAGGTCACCCAGGCCATCGCCGTCGCCATCGGGATGCGCCGAACAGCGCATCACTTCTACCCAGTCACCTTCCGTGCCGGCGTCCGGATCCCAACCGCGGTCGACGACTTGGCAGTTACCTTCGCCAGCGCCGCAGGCCATTTCGGGATCTTCAGGATCGCAGAGGCTGGTCACGATCATCGGGCACAGATCCAAACCGTCTTGGATACCGTCGCCGTCGCTATCGACGTCGCAGGCATCACCCAGCCCATTGGCGTCGCCGTCGGCTTGATCCGGGTTATAGGTCAAGGGACAATTGTCCGAACCAGTACAAACACTGTTCACCACGCCGGGATCGCAGATGCCATCACCGTCGTCATCCGGGTCACAGGCATCACCAATCAGGTCATGACCGCCGGCCGGAGTTATCGGATCGCAGTAGCCGTCGCCGTTGCAGGCAAAGACCGCCGAACAGTCACGATCAATGGCGCAACGATTCTTGCAGACACCGGGAAGCTCGTCTTCGGTGTCAGGATCGACACAATCGGCCAGGCCTGTGCAAGTACCCTCGCCCACCACGCAGTCGGTCAATACCGGAGCCGCGTCGGAGTTGAGTTGATCACCGTTGGCCACCATGGGGCAATTGTCGCAGCCATCACCGAGACCATCTTCGTCGCGGTCGGCTTGGGTGGCATTGGCAATTTCGGGACAGATATCGCAGACATCACCGATACCATCGCCGTCACCGTCTTCTTGGCCAAGGCAGAAGCCATCGACGCATTTTTCGCCCGCCGTGACACAAGCATCGTCATCAGCGCAGCTAGGCCGCGGATTGAATGCGGCCGGACAGCTATCCTCGCCAACACATTCGTCTTCGGACTCTTCGCCCGGATCACACATGCCGTCGTTATCATCATCGGGATCACAGGCATCGCCCGCCCCGTCGCCATCGGCGTCTTCCTGGTCGGTGTTTTCCGCGTCGATGCAGTTGTCACACATGTCGCCCACGTGGTCACCGTCGGCGTCAAGTTGGTTCTCAGGACCGGCTTCGGGACCGTTGGCTTTTTCGATGCAGTTGTCGCAGCCATCAGGGATGCCGTCACCATCAGTGTCTAGGTCGCCGTTTTCAATCAAGCGGCAACCCGGAGCCTCATCGCTGTCGGCAATACCGTCACCGTCGTCATCGCCGTCGCAGGCATCGCCCACGCCGTCGCCATCGGTGTCGAGTTGGTCTTCGTTCGATGCGCTGCAATTGTCAGTGGTGCAACCAGCGCCATTGGCAGCGCAAGCTGCTGCGTAACCATCACAGAGGTCTCCACACAGACCCACACAGATGGTACAGCGATCATACGCGCTACGATCGCAGCCACCGCTGTTGACACATTTGTCACGATCTTTGTTACAGCTTTCTAGGCATTTTAGCTGCAAATCAGCACGATCGAGCGGATAGCGCTCGCAGGCATCGATGCAACGGTTTTCTTGCTCGTTACAAGCACTGATGCTCGATTCCCGGCAGCCGGAGGCGGCCAAGCAATCGGCCTTGCCCGGATGGCAATCGGCACAGGCATCTTCGGCGCAGGTGGCGGTAACCGCATCACACTCGCCCAAGGTCACGGTGGCTACCAGTTCGCAAGCCTCCCAACGAGCATCCCATTCGGAGCGCTTGTCGTCGTAGCTGCGGTCGAGCCTGGCGGCGGTCATGCTGACCAAACAGGTACTCATGTTGGGTCGGCAATTGTCGCAAGCGTCGCCGACGCCATCGAGGTCTTCGTCGGCCTGATCGGCGTTGGCGTTAGCCGCGCAGTTGTCCTGGCCTTCGTCGTTGGCTACCCCGTCGGCGTCGATGTCCGAATCACAGGCATCACCTAGTTCATCGTTGTCGAGGTCTTCTTGGTCGGGGTTGGCCACTTCCGGACAATTGTCACCGACATCTTCGTCGTCGTCGGGACGGTATTCGATGTCGTCCTCGTCATCGTCAAGGAAGGAGTTACAGGCATCGCCTGGGCCCACATCATCGGTATTGGCCTGGTCGGCGTTGACGGTATCTGGACAGTTGTCGCAGGCATCGCCAACCCCGTCACCATCGGTGTCGGTCTGATCCGAGTTATAGATGGCCGGGCAGTTATCATCCTCGATGCCATCACCGTTCATGTCGCCATCGACCACCCCGTCGAAGTCAGAATCGGGCACCAGGGTATCGATATTGATTTTGCCCATGGTGTAAAGCCGCCAGCGCTTGTTGAAGTCGATTTTGCCGCCGGGAACCTGCACTGACTCGGCGCTGATGAAATCGGCACCGGTGGGCGCACCGTCAACGGAAAAGTTCAAGGTATTGGAGCCATCGTTGTCGGCAAAAGCAACCACAAAGTAGCTGCAATAGCCGTTTTCGCAGGGAGAGGTTGCGCACATCGGATCAGAACGATCGCGGGCCAAATCGCGGCAAATGGGCGGCACACAGTCGTCCTGATTGCTGCACTTGAGCACCGGTAGCAACAAGCCGTCAAACCAGCCAATCAGGGCACAATTGCCGTCCTCGTCGCACGAACCCTCGTCGATGCGCAGATCGGCAACCGTGGTACCGCCAACCGGATGCTTGGGATTGCCGGCATCGTCGTTGGCTTCGGTGTCATCGGCACTGTCGAAGTCGGCGGGCACAATCTTGAACGGTTCCGGGTCAACATAGGCGCCGACCAGGATACGACCCACCACGGTGCCGGAAACCGCGCTAATCGATAAAGCAAAAGGAGTGGGCGCCGGGCCACCAAACCACTTCAACAAGCGAACGTAATAGGTGCTGGTCGGATTGGCCACCAGGTTGAAGTTTTGCGGCTGGTTGCCGCTAAGATCGTAGAAAAGAAAGTCCAGATCGAAGCTGTTGGCTTTCTGCTCGTAAAAAATACCCACGTAGCCATCGTCGGGGGAGTTATCCCACTCGAGTTTTATCCCCAGCGACGATTTCTTGTTCACCTGCCATTTGAGCCACACCGTGGAGGGCTCACAAGAGGCGCCACCATAAATCGGTGAAATTTCGCCCTTGACCACCAGCGCCGGATCATCGGCGACGATGTCAGGTAAAGCGTAGGCGGTTTCAATGCAGTTGCCCGCCGCACCAGCGCGGACCTGATCACCCTCGGCCGCCTCACTGGGCAGCAGGGGAGCCAATTCGGCCGGGATGCGAACGGTACCCCGAACTTCGGTGTACTCGATAATCGCTCCCGAGTCGTAGATTGCGTCGCACGCCAGCAAAGGCAGAATCGCCAGGCCGGCAAGCGACGCCGTCAACAACCACAATCTCTTCCTCTTCATCATCGTGGCCTCCAGGTTCGGGTTTCAATAAATAAAGTAATAAGCAATCGGACTCAAAATGAACCAATCGTTTAAAGTTGTACCGCCAACCCATGCAGAATCAATACTTTTTGAATCTATAACACGTCGCTATCACGACTTCTTTTGACGTGCAAGGAAAATCTATCCCACCTTGTCTGCTAAGTTTTTCTTGCGCGCCAATCTGAAAACCGATATACAATCAACGCACGCAGATACCTAGTTGGATGATGCCATGTGCTTGAAGAAAAATATCTTTTTACTGTTTCTTGCTGCCGGCACCGGAGCTTTGCTTTCGGGCTGCGGGCTGTTTGATTCCATCGAGGCCCGGCAAATTGCCCGCGACGGAAATTCGCTATATCGGGCCTCCGACTACCGGGGTGCCATCAAGAAGTATAAAGAGGCGGTAGCGCTAGACCCAGAAACTCCCAATGTTCATCTGAACTTGGGGTACTCCTACTTTAGCATCTACGATCCGACCTCGCAGTCCGAACAAGACAAAAACGCCGCCACCCTGGCGGTCGCCGCTTTCGACGAGCATTTCAAGCGACAACCAGATGACGAAGATGCCCGAGTTTTCCAAATCAAGATCTTGCTCAGTGCAGCCCCCAACGACCAAGAACTGGCCGATGAAGCGCATGCGCTCTTCCTGGAAATGCTCAAGAAGAACCCAAACGATCACGAGGCCCGCCAGTATCTCATTACATTATTCATTGATGGCAAGCGCTACGAAGATGCGGTTGCCTTTTTCGCGAAAGAGCTTACAAAAAAACCTGACGACATAGTGACCATGAAGATTCTTGCCATTATCGCCGACAAAAGCAACCAGCAACAAGACGCAATCGACTGGTACTTTCGCCGGGTCGACGCGGTACCCGAAGCAGAAAACAAGGCAGTTTTGTTATACGAAGTGGGAACTTACGCCTGGAACCTCTTGCACTATCACCCAGAAAAAGCCGGCGGGGTACTCGCAATCAAATTGGCCGATCAAGGTATCGGGGCCTGCCTGCGAGCCATGAAGCTAAAAAAGAACTATGCCGAAGCCATGGTCTACGCGAATTTGCTGTACTTGAAACGGGCCCTGTACGAAACCGAAGAGATTGCCCGCACTTGGGACAATGCTTTGGCCTACGAAATGCGAATCAAAGCCGGCAAGATACTGAAGGCACGTAAAATAAAAGCCGGCAGTAAAAAGAAGGACGGCGCCAAAAAAGGCTCTTGATCAGCAACTTTGCCAGGCGACAGGCGTATACATTAAAATGGATGCAAAGCACGACCAACGGATTCGAAGGACCAGCAGAGGGCTAATGTCTCATGTTTGAGTCGTTCACCACCAAACAACAAGGACGAGGCAAGCGTCTTAGTGGGCTCTTGGCTTTTTCTGTGTTTTTTCATGGGGTTGCTCTGGCATCCATTCTAATCATGGACCATATGCGTGTCGAGGCCGTGCCTCAACCGCCGGTCATGATAACCTTTGTTGATTTTGCCTCTTTGCCACCGCCGCCACCGCCACCACCGCCGCCCAAAAAGAGACGTTCGCGGCCCAAGGTGCAGCCAAAACAAGAAATCACGCCGGAACCCCGAATCAAGGAATTCCTGGCACCTAAGGAAATTCCCCAGGAAGAGCCCAAGGAGCCGGCAGTCCTCGACGATGGCGGTGAAGATGACGGAGTCGAAGGTGGAGTCGAAGGCGGCGTTGTCGGCGGCGTCGTCGGCGGAGTCATCGGCGGAGTGCTCGACTCGCCAGCGCCCCCGCCGCCACCACCACCAGCGCCCCCGGCGCCAAAGTATCAAAAACCGGACGTCGTCGCCAAGCGAATCATCGGCGGAAGTCTCAAGCCGGTATACCCGGCCATCGCCCGCGCGGCCGGGCTTGAAGCAGTTATCATCGTCAAGTTGTTCATCACGCCGAGCGGTCGGGTGGGAGATGTAAAATTCCTGAAAACCAATAAATACTTTGAACAATCCGTGCGCGATGTCCTGGCCACCTGGAGATTTAGCCCACACACAATCAACAACCGGGCAGTAGGTACTTATACGGTTTACAAGTTCGTGTTCAAACTCGACTAGGCGGGATGACAAAGACCGGCTGGTTTTGGGAGGCAAAATAATGGATTTCACCCTTATTGGAATGTGGCATGAAATGGGATTTATCGCCCGGGCAGTGGTGGTGATTCTCGGGATCATGTCGGTCTACGTAGTCGCGATTTCCATTGAGAGATCAGTGGTATTCATGAAGGCCAAGGCCCAATCACGATCCTACGCCATGCTCATTCAGGATTTGCTCGACCAGGGCAAATACAGGGAAGCGGCTGACGCGGCCCTGCAATTCAAGCAAAGCCACATTGCCAGAATCATTCGCGCCGGTCTGGTCGAGTTCATCAAGGGCAACTTGCTTGACGATGCCAGTTCCAAAACTTGCGGCCCGAAGTACGATGTCCTCGCCGCCGTCAATCGCGCCCTGGAAAAGTCCGGGAACCGCGAGATGGCCGGCATGCGCCGCGGCATGGCCGGCCTGGCCACCGTGGGTTCGACCGCGCCCTTCGTGGGTCTGTTCGGCACCGTCTTCGGCATCATCAATTCCTTTCAGGGCATGGCCTCTTCTGAAAGCGGAGGCATTGGTTCGGTCTCGGCCGGTATCGCCGAAGCTCTGGTGACCACCGGGGCCGGCATCGGCGTGGCCATCATCGCCGTCTTGCTCTATAACTTTTTCACCAGCAAGGTCGAGGCATTGCAGGTTGACACCAATGAATCAGCGTTGGAAATCCTGGACATATTGGTCAAGCGGCAAGAGGGACCAGCCGCTACCATGCCCCTGGCCACCGCCACTCCGGCCCCGGCGACCCCAGTACCAACACCGCCGCCGGCAGCCAGGCCGCCCCGGGTCAAGAAGGGTTAGCCCGTTTAATAGACGAGCGCGAAGGAACCAGCCATGTCAATGCAGATGGGTTCAAAAGGCCTGAACGCGTCCATCAATGTCACTCCCCTGGTGGACGTGATGTTGGTTCTGCTCATCATCTTCATGGTGGTTACCCCCATGCTGCAAAGAGGCAAGGCGGTGCAGCTGCCACAGGTAGAAAAGCCGGAAAAAGAAAGCGACGAAGGCAACGACCTGATCGTTTCGGTCGAATATGTCCGGCGCGGTCTCTCCTTTTCCTACAATATCTATTTGGGCGATAGCGCGGTTGATGAAGCCAGTTTACGCACCCGTCTGGTTGACGAATTGCGCAAGGATCCCGCCCAGGAGCTATATCTAAAAGGTGACCAGCGGCTCAACTACGGCACCGTGCGCAAGGTCATGGAGATCTGCCACGCCGCCGGTTTCCAGCAGGTCAAGTTGGCCACCGAAGAACTCAAACAGGCCGGAGGGGCCTAACATGGGCATGCAAATCAGCGGCAAGGGTGTTTCGGCCGAAATGAATGTCACCCCGCTGATCGACATCTTGCTGGTTCTGCTCATCATCTTCATGGTGATCACCCCCGTGATGTTGATGCAGCATCGGGTCGATGTCCCCAAGAAAGCAGAAATAGATCTGCCCCCCGACGTAACCCAGGAACAAATTGTACTCACCCTGACCAAAGACCAAGAAGTCTACCTGAACCAAAACAAAATCGATCTAACCGGCCTATCCAAACGCCTGATCGAATTATTCAAGAACCGACGAGACAAAACCATTTTCCTCAACATCGACCCCGAAGCCAACTACGGCAAGGCCGTCAAGGTAATCGACACCGTGCGCAACGCCGGCCTGAACAAACTAGCCGTCATCACCCTGAAAAAAGGCGAAAAGTTCCAAATCCCCTCCGCCCCCAGTGCCGCCAGCCCCAACCCCTAGTTCCGAATATGGCCCAGAACCAGCCATCATTCATGGCTTTCAATATTGATATTACGTAGACCTTGGCTTATCGTTTTATTCGTCTCTAACTCTTTGGTGAGGGCCTCTCGATGGTCAGATGTCTGCTCTTTTCTCTGCGCTTGCTCGTTTGTCTATCTTTATCAGTCTGCTATTTAGCTTGTGGGAGTGACACTCCGGCAAACGAGAATTGCGTCGATAACGATGGCGACGGTCACGGGACAAACTGCTCGGCCGGTCTCGACTGCGATGACCACAATCCTGATTGCGTTGCGGGAGATTGCTGTGAGACACAACAGTGCGTCGACCTGGACAATGACGGTTATGGATTAGACTGTTCATCGGGGCCAGATTGCAAAGACAATGACTCTGGGTGTTATGAAGGTTATTGTTGTCTTCCGATCCTGGCCCGGTTGGAAATCTATCCCGTGGACATTTGGGGCCAATTCTTGCCAACCAGCGATGCGCAGTTGTCGGTCAGCTTGGATGGAAATGAGCTGGCAGTTATCGGAGACGAGATTCGCAACTTTGGCTTGAGACAAGCGGGCTCGTACCAAATCGACTTATCCGCGCCAGAGCACGAGAGCTTGTCGATAACGGTTACCTTCGACGGGAGCCGCACGCTTGACTCCGCCGGCTTGAGCACAGGGGCGGGCAATGAAGGACAGGGGATTTCATTCAGCCACGACATCCGGCAAATCGACTCGCAGGATTTACCGGTGCACTCGCTTTATTTGGGTCTGCGGCACAAGTGGTTTTCCGCCCACGGGCGTCCAGCCAGACGCGGCAACCAGGTTGAGCTACTCATCGGCGGCGAGCAGGCCTGGGCGCGCGTCTATCAAAGTTTGCAAGCAGCCAGCGACTCCATCTTGATGTCTTCCTGGTGGTGGATGTCCGATTTCGAGTTGGTGCGGGATTGGGACAGCCACGCCGAGTTGAGCGACCAAGAGCGTTGGGGAAACACGGTATTAGGAGTGCTGGAGAACAGCCTGGCCCATGTACGCGTATTAGTGGGCGAATTTTGGGGTTCCAACAGTATCGTGGATTGGCTGACCTACGACGAACAGCTCAAGATCCATGCCGAAACTCCCGGCGACGACTTCGAGTTCATGGGTCAAGGAAACGCCATTTTCGGACAGTTTGTTCTGGAGATTCCAAGTTTTTCCTTTGCTGAGCGGGTGCGAAAATTTCATCCGGAATCTGACCAGCGAAACTTCGATTTGGAAGACCCCATCCCTTCCTCGATCCCACCCTATAACGTGGACATGACCGACTGGCCCCTGATTGACCTTGAGATCCAGATAGCATCCTGGCACCAAAAGTTTTCGGTCATTGATTTTCGAGAGGCTTTCATCGGCGGTATGAATGTCAAAAGCACCGACTGGGACTCAGTGGATCATCTTGTTTTCGATCACCGCCGAATGGATTTCGCAGCCAGCCTGGCCGATCGCCAAGCGGTCATGGACAAGGAGAGAGACAGCGATCTGGGCCCCCGGCGTGACTACATGCTGCGAATCGAAGGCCCGGCGGCCCAGGACGCCGCCGATGTCTTTCAAGAACGATGGAGCCAAGCAATCACCGACCAGGAGACCCTTTGGGACCTGAGCACTGACTTTTCCGTGAAGCGGGACCTGGCAGAATTTGCCGACGGCACGCAGGTGCAGGTCACCGCTACTATGCCCGCGCCACACCACGAGTATGCCATTGCCGAGACATGGTTCAATGCGGTGGCTCAAGCCCAAAGCTACATCTTCATCGAAGATCAATACTGGCGAGTTCCTTGGCTGACAGACGCCATTGTCGAGCGCATGCGCCAGCAACCCGCGTTGAAACTAATGGTTATCACCAAGGAGGTGGACGAGTGGCTCGATCCGGGCTGCGAGTGGACCCACCGAACCCATCATCAGTTATTGGACGAATTCGGACCCAGCCGTTATCAGACTTATGTGCTGAAAATCTTCGATTGGGTCGTCACTTACGGCATCGACGAAACCGAGTCGCGTTTTGTCAATATCGACACTCACTCCAAGATGTTCATTGTGGACGACAAGTTCATGAGCATCGGCTCGTGTAATAAAAACAATCGCGGGTTAATGTATGAAGGCGAGCTAAACGCCGCCGTGCTCGATCCGGTTTTTGTACGCGATCAGCGCCGGCGAATCTTGGCGAACCTCCTGCCGCCCGACACCCTGCCTAGCGACGAAATTGATATTTGGTGGCAGCAGTTTATCGAAGCATCCACCTGGAACGACCTGGTTTATCTAAGCTGGCAGACCGAATCTTGGGACATCGACAACGGTGACGGAACCAATCCCCTACCAGCAGAGTACTTGCCCAGTGGCTTGGTCTACAGCCTGGCGTTTGGCACGGTTTCCGACTGCTTCCTGGAAGGCGTCGGCCCCGATATGACCTTCAGATAGTCTTTATTTTTCAGCTTTATCTGCGGGTTCTTCGGCGGGTTTCTCTTTATCAGCTTCTTCGTCGGTAGCCTCTTCGTCGGTGGCTTCTTCGACATCAGCTTTGTCGACAACAGCCTGGTCAGCCTTTGCCTTGTCAGCCGCGGCATCTTCGGCTGGCATCATACCGGCTTCGTGACCCGCAGCGGGCGGCACATAGTCTTCCAGGCCGGAACGGCCCTGGGAGGACATCGAGGCCAGGGCTACCGATAGCACCATGAACAAGACGGCGGCGCCGACTGTCATTTTCTGGATACCGGTGGTTTGGCCCCGGGCACCGAACATGGCTTGTGAGCCACCGCCAAAGGCGGCGCCCATGCTGGCACCCTTGCCGGATTGCAGCAGGACCACCATGATGAGAATCAAAGAAACGACCACATGAAGAATAACCAATAGCGTGTACATAAGAATGACTCCTCAATACAGACGGTAAATATTGCTCCTACCTCTTCTCCATCAACCAGCTTCGCGTAATATGCCTAGAAAGTCTTCGGCTTTCAAGCTTGCTCCGCCAACCAGCGCTCCATCGATGTCGGCTTTTGATAACAACTCGGCGGCATTGGCCGCCTTGACGCTACCGCCGTACTGAATGCGCACGGCCTCGGCGGCCCCGGGTCCAAACGTTTCCATCAACTGTCCGCGCAAAAAGGCATGCACTTCTTGGGCCTGATCGGGCGAGGCAGTCTTGCCGGTACCAATGGCCCAAACTGGCTCATAGGCCACGGTCAACTGGGTCACCTGCTCGTCTCTCAGATCGCGCAGGCTCTGCTTGAGCTGGGTCGAGACCACTTCCATGGTCTTGCCTTGCTCACGCTCGGCCAAAGACTCGCCAACACAGACAATGGGCAAGAGCCCGGCGCGAAAAGCGGCGTGCACTTTCTTGTTCACGGTCTCGTCGGTCTCACCAAAGAATTGCCGCCGTTCGGAGTGACCGATAATGACGTGCTGGCAACCAATCTCGCGGATCATCTCAGGAGAGAGTTCACCGGTAAAAGCGCCGGCCGATTCCCAGTAGCAATTTTGGGCGGCCACGGCGATCTTGCTACCACGCAACACCTCGATCACGGCGCTGATAGATGTGGCCACGGGCGCAACCGCGATTTCGATATCGCCAAGCTCACCGGCTGCATCCAAAAGCGCGCGGGCCAATTCAGCGGCCTGCTTGGTGTCCAGGTTCATTTTCCAATTTCCAGCAATGAATTGCTTTCTCATGGCTGCTCCCCTGTTCAATCCTCTAGGGCCGCGATGCCCGGAAGTTTCTTTCCTTCGACAAATTCCAGGCTCGCGCCACCACCAGTGGATATGTGTGAAATCTTGTCGGCGACTCCGCTCAGATTGATGGCCGCGGCCGAGTCACCGCCACCCACGATGGAAATGGCATTGGACTCCGCCAAGGCCCGCGCTACTCCCAAGGTACCTTGGGCAAAGGCCTCTTTTTCGAACACCCCCATGGGCCCGTTCCAGAACACGGTGCGCGCGCTGGTCAGTCTCTCTTTGAAGTCGGCGAGAGTCTGCGGACCGATATCCAGGCCCATTTTGCCAGGGGCGATGTCCAGGCCGCATACACTGCCGGTCTGGCTATCAAAGTCGGGCGCCACCACATGGTCCTGAGGCAAGACCAAGGGCACACCGCGCTCCTCGGCCATTTTCAGAATTTCCCCGGCCTTGCGTAGCTTGTCGGTCTCGACCAGAGAGGAACCGACCTGTTGGCCTCGGGCCTGGAGAAAAGTATAGGCCATGGCACCGCCGACCAGCACCGCATCGGCTTTGGTCAACAGGCTGGAAATCACACCCATTTTGTCGGAAACCTTGGCCCCGCCCAAAATGGCCACAAAAGGCCGCAGCGGTTTGGCCAGGGTGTCGCCCAGGAACTTGAGCTCTTTGCGCATGAGATAACCGACACCCTTTTCGGCAACATGACTGACCATGCCAAAAGTGGAAGCATGCGCCCGATGAGCAGTGCCGAAAGCGTCGTTGACATAGACGTCGGCCAAAGAGGCCAATTTCTCGGCGAATACCGACTCGCAGCTGGTCTCTTGCGGATGAAAGCGTAGATTTTCAAGCAAGAGCAATTGGCCATCGCGCAAATCATTGGCCAGCTTTCTCACCCCGTCACCAATGCAATCATCGGCGGCGATTACGTCCAACTCCAGCAACTCGGCCAAACGGGCACCGACCGGCTCCAGCCGAAGATCCTCGACGACTTTTCCTTTGGGCCGCCCCAGATGGGAAGCCAAGATAACGCGGGCTCCCCGGGCCACGGCATGACGGATGGTAGGCAAAGCGGCTTGCACCCGGGTATCATCGGTGATGCGCCCAGCCGACAGGGGCACATTAAAATCCACCCGGATGAAAGTTCGCTTGCCCTCGATGGGCAGATCTTCTATAAATCGGATAGCCATGAAATTAGCCTGCGATGTGTCCCATCATGTCCAACATGCGCGAGGAAAATCCCCATTCGTTGTCATACCAGGAAAGCACTTTAATCATCTGGCCTTCCATCACCGCGGTGTTGGCGGCATCAACAATGGAGGAAAGCGGATTGCCATTGTAGTCACAGGAGACCAGCGGCTCATGGCTGATACCCAACACACCCTTCAATTCGCCCTCGACCGCCTTGGTGAACTCGGCGTTGATCTCTTCGGCCGTGGTCTTGCGCTCGACCATGGCTACCAGGTCGACCACCGATACATTGGGTGTCGGTACCCGCACCGAGATGCCGTCTAGCTTGCCGGCCAATTCGGGCAGCACCAGCCCCACTGCCCGGGCAGCGCCGGTAGTGGTCGGAATCATCGATTGCGCGGCGGAACGTGCCCGGCGCAAATCGCTATGGGGCAAGTCGAGGATGCGTTGGTCGTTGGTATAAGAGTGAATGGTGGTCATGAAGCCGTACTGCAGCCCAAACTTCTCGTTGATTACCTTGGCCACCGGGGCCAGGCAATTGGTGGTACAAGAAGCATTGGAGACGATCTTCTGGGACGGATCATATTTTGTGTGGTTGACCCCATAGACAAAGGCCGGGATCTCCTTGGACTTGGGCGGGCCGGAGAGCAGAACCTTCTTGGCCCCGGCAGTAAGGTGCTTGCCCGCCGCCTCGGTGGTCAGGAAAAGACCGGTGCATTCCAGCACTACATCGATGTTCTTTTCTTTCCAGGGCAGTTCCGCCGGATCTCTGATGGCCGAGGTAGAAATCTGCTTGCCATCGATGGTGATGGCATCTTCGACTACCTTTACATCAGCAGCAAAGACACCGTGCGAGGAGTCGTACTTGAGCAGGTGCGCCAAAGTCTTGTCATCGGTGATATCATTGATATGCACCAAATCGAACTTGTCATTGAGCTGGTTGCTAAAAATCGCGCGGGTCACACAACGCCCGATGCGGCCAAAACCGTTGATTGCAATCCGTACCGCCATAAGAAACCTCCTCGACTCGTTCAGGATCCAAAGTCATTGATAAGTTCTTGCCTAACCGCAGTCACACCGCAGGCGACAAGCGCGTACTTTTATCCCAGCCCCGCCGAATAGTCAATGATTGGAAAGAAAAAAACAGAGAGAAAGCGCGCCCCGGAGAGCCCTCCGGAGCGCAGAGAACCTATCAGACTTTACCTGGTCGTCGATTTCGAGCAGAGCGTCTCGAAACCATCCGGGTAGCCAAAGAGAAACAAGCCGTCGCTCGTGTTTTCAGCGTAATCGGCCAGGGCGGTAAAATCAGCCGGGGCCGGGGTAGACTCTTGATCTCCGGCCATGCTCATCAAACCGGCCGAAAGGGCACAGATTTGATGATCGGAATAACCATTGGACTTCAATTCGACAAACACGCTACGCACCATGGTGGGCGAAACGGGATGGCTGTCTTTCTTCGTTGCCTGCATCATGACCTTGAACCTCCTGTAAACGTCTGGACCTTTTTGTACCGTCTTGTCTCGCATGTAAGCAAGATCCGGACCAAGTGGACAAGAGAGGGCAGTTCTGTTTTTCAACACCGACTTGACGCACCGAGGTCATAGGGGTCAAGTGTATAGAAAGGTGCGCAGTTACCCCCAAAAAGACGGCAAAATCTTTCTCACTTCACTGAAGATTCATCACTTTCCACCAGGTTCGCGAGTCTTTTTGGGCACCAAATCCCAGTCGCCGGCCGCTTCGATCGAAGCGCAGGCGGCCCACCCAATCAAAGGCATCACTTTGCTTCGCCCCCGTTACCACCAGCCACTTCATGTCGCGCTTGGCGGCAAAGGCGAGCCGCTTACCCTTCGAGTCAAAAACCGGGCGGCCGACATCATCGAAGCGTGCATCGACCTTGCCATCGAGCACCATGACCCACTTGAGGCCACGACGCGCCCGATAGGCCACTGATTTGCCCTGGGGGGAAAAAACCGGCCAATCCAACTCATCGAAGCGCGACCCTTCCTTACCGCCGACCACCAGAAATTCCTCGCCGTCCTCCTGGGCGACATAGACCAACTGCTTGCCGGCAGGACCAAAGCTGGGCCAACGCAACTGCTGGTATTTCTGTCCGGCCTTGCCATCCACGACCAGGAATGATTCGCCACCCTCGCGAGCCACGTAGGCCCAACGCTTACCACCAGGATGGGCCACCGGCCGGCCCACCCAGTCGTAGCCCGGACCAAGCTCGGAGTCGACCACCACATGCTGACTGGTACCGGACATCGCGGTATAGGCAATAGACTTGCCGTCCGGACTAAACACCGGCCAGCCCACCCGAGAAAAACCCGGCCCCGGCTTGCCATCGACCATCACGTGCCAGGCAATGCCATCCATATAGCAATAGGCAAAACGGTCGCCGGCCGGAGAAAAAACCAGTTTGTTGGCGCGGGTATAGGCCGGACTCACCTGGGAGTCGACCAGTACCGTCCAGTTGAGCCCCCGCTGAACAAGTGCCGCTGCGTGCTTGCCGTCGGCGCTGAAAGTAAGATACGCGACCGAATCGAGGGACGCCACCGTCCGATCGCCGGTGCTGACCGACCAGATACCAGTAGGCAACTGCGATCCTTCGTAGCCCCGCAGACGGGGCTGAAAGAGCCATCGATCGACGCGAGCAAAGTCCGGCTCGGCCAGCGCCTTGAGAACAAGAAAGCCATCGGCGGTCTGGCGGGCGGGAAATTCCCGCGGGCGCAAGCCAGGGCTCAGCGCGGTGGCCGTCCATTCGGTGTAGTGGGTCTCGTGCTTGCGCATCATGTCTGCCCGCACTTGCCAGCGGACCCCGATGGCTAGGCGAGGAAAGAGCGCGTGCAGCGGTTGGTGGGTAAAGTCAACCGTACCCGGCTTGCCCTGCTCGACCAGTAAGATATTAGGCGACAGGCCCTCGATCACATCTCCCAGCAAACGCTCGGGACCAAAGTCCCCGGCAGCCGTCAACAGCGGCAGCATCAACCAGTACCAAGCGATCATCACAATTCTGCTCGCAGATGCTTATGTCGGCCCGGCAGATTGATACATACGGCTTCGCCGGCAACAACCTTCCCTTTTTTTTCCGCCAAACGACAAGCCGCCATCACCGGATCGTGCTCAAAAACCAACAGCCAATTTTCCTCAAGCGCCTGGGCCAGCAAGACCTTCTTGTCTTCCAGGGTGGTCAATGGCTGATGGTCGTAGGCCATGATATAGGGCAGACGCAGGTGGGCGGCCGTGGGTATGAGATCGGCGCAAAACACCAGAGTATCAGCGCCTTCGCCAATAAGCACAATTTGCATGCCCGGCGTGTGACCAGAGGTCTCCCGCACGCGAATTCCCGGGGCAATCACCGTGTCTCCCGCCAAAAGGCGCAGACGCAAATGACGTTCCCAGATCTCAAAATCACCACCGAAAAAACTGCCCTGGTCCCAGCTGCTTGGTGAGCGAGCCCAGTCCCAACTGGCTTGCTGCATGTGCACCGTGGCCCGGGCAAAAGCCGGCACCAGGGCGCCGGCCTCATCCCGATTAAGCAGCCCGGCCATGTGATCGAAATGCAGATGGGTAGCAACCACATCGGTGATTTCGTCAGCACCGATGCCCAAGCGGGCCAGCGCCCCCGTCACTCCACCCGGCCGGCGCCGGTGGCCGTAAATAGCCTGTTGTTTTTCATCGAAGCGATTGCCGATGCCACAATCGATCAGGATTTTTCGCCCCTCGCCAACCAACAGCATCGCCCTGAGCGCCATGACGATACGGTTTTTCTCATCCGGAGGATGGGCCCGCGCCCACAAACTTTGGGGCACGATACCAAACATGGAACCGCCATCGAGCAAAAACGAGCCTTCCAACAAACTCCATGCCTGCCATTGACCAACGCGCATGACCTCACCTTAATTTAGAAACGGCCGAAAGATTCAAGACAAAAAAATCCCGGGAGAGCTACCCACTCTCCCGGGAATACTTCGGCCTCCCCGTTCCCGGGTACTGAACTACAATTTCTGCTTGAAGTCTTTGGCGGGACGGAAACCCACCGTCTTGGAAGCCTTGATCCGGATGGTGTCACCAGTTTGCGGATTGCGGCCATTGCGGGCTTTGCGCGTCCGCACGGTCCAGGTTCCGAAACCCGGATAGGAGAACCGGCGTTCTTTCTTGACCGCTTTGCGAATGCTGGCAAAGACGGCATCAACCACTTCTCCCGTGGCTTTCTTGGTCAAGCCCCAATCATTTTTCTTGGCAATATGGTCGACGAGCTCTTGCTTAGTCATGGTTCTTCCTCCTCCGAATGGTTGGCTGAGAATAAATATTCTGTAACAAAGAAAGCAATAGCTGTCAACGTAAAAACACAAGTGATGGTACCAGATACTTTCGTCCCCCCACATGTGCCGCATGTCACCCCATGACATTACCTTACACTCGGTGTCTGTCATAACAGAGCGTAGGAAAAATCCGACTTGCCAAAATGGGCGCGTTGAGTAAACTAGCTGCCGCGATGAAGCTGGGAAACTTGCAAATTGACCCGCCGGTATGGATGGCACCGATGGCGGGGGTTGTGGATGCGCCATACCGGCAGCTACTGCGGGAGCTGGGTTGTCCGGTGGTAGTGACCGAAATGGTTTCCGCCGAAGGCATCTTGCGCCTGGCCAAGGGATCGCATCGTCTACTGCATCACTTGCCCTCGGAGCGACCCTTGTTCGTGCAACTGTTCGGCGACCTGCCCGAGCGCCTGGCCGAGGCCGCCCGTCTGTGTGCGGAAATGGGCTTTGCCGGCATCGACATCAACATGGGCTGCCCGGTCAAAAAAGTGGTGCGTCACGGGGCCGGCGCAGCCTTGATGAAAGATCCGATCCGCGCTGAACAAATTGTCGCCGCGGTACGCCGGGCAGTCAGCATCCCCTTGACGGTAAAAATGCGTTCGGCATGGAGTGCCAGTGAAGGAAATGCTATCGAGCTGGGTCGGCGTCTGGCCGGTGCCGGCGCCGATGCGATCATCATTCACGCGCGCACCCGCAGCCAATTTTACAGCGGCCGGGCCGACTGGGAACTTATCGGCCGCGCGGTGGCGGCTCTCGACATTCCCGTCATTGGCAACGGCGATCTGCGGGCCGTCGAAGACGGCAAACGCCGGCAAACGCAAACCGGTTGTGCCGGGATCATGATCGGCCGCGCCGCTTTAGGCAATCCCTGGCTGCCCGCCGCCATGGGCAAATGTATGACCCAGCAAACAACCACGGCTTATCCACCCAGCCCCCAGGAGCGCTGGGGTATCTTTTGCAATCATCTGCAAAAAATGATTGACTGGGTCGACTCGGAACGCCAGGCTGTGATCCGCATGCGCAAGCACTTGATTTGGTATACGCGGGGTTTTGTTGGAGCCGTGGGCTTGCGCAAGGAGGTACATCGCATGAACACTGCCACTGCGATGAGATCGGCGATGGCAAAATTGCTGGCAGTAGAAGACCGTGACCCCCAATGTCTTTGTTGAGACAGCACAGAAAGGTCGTAGCTGCAATGCCATTTAAACCCACAAGCAAAGATGTCAAGGATCAGGCCTGGAAACTCGTGGGCATGTTCCTGGGCGAATCGCCAGAGTTGGTGGTAACCAAAGACAACTTGAACCAGCTACGTCGCGAGATACGCAATCAACAACAGCAAGAGCAAAAGCAACGCCAGGAAATGGAAGCGGCCATGGAGCAAGTCCGCAGTGAGCGCCTGGAGTGGCAAGCCAAGGAGTCATCTACCCGCAAGGATTTGTACGACTGTCAAGAGCGGGGCAAGGAGTTGCTGGAACAGGTTGTGCAACTGACCCACCAACAACGCCAAACCAAAGCATCTTTGCTTGACCAGAAGTTCAAGACCGAAGCCACCCCCCTGGAGCGCAACCGTTTCGCGGCTGACTTATCGGAAGCCCAAGCCAAGGTCAAAGAGGCCGAGCAACGGGCCCGGCTAGCCTTCGAGAGAACCAAGAAAGCCGAAGCCGCCGTCTCGCGCATGCGCGAGTTGGAAAAACAGGCCGCCAAGGTCAAGGGGCTCCAATCCCAGTTGGCATGGGAAGGCAAGCGTGCCGGCATGCAAAAGGCCGCCCTCGGCGGCGTGGTAGAGAAAATCCGCGAACTCGAATCCCAGCTGGCCCAGCGCCCGGCCGCCAAGGCCAAAGCAAAAGCCAAAGGCCGGCCCTATCGCAAACCCCGCATCCGCCTCTCCAAAGCTGCCAAGATTTAACTATCTATCGTTTGATCCATTAGCTCAGCTAGGCCGGGCAAGGCTTCTTGCACATGGTTAATCGCGGAAGGCCGCAGCTTGCGGTACATCTTGAGCAGGGCCTTGTGCTTGGAACCCTCGGCGCGGCGGTCGGTGACCTGCACCAGGGCCTCGGCAACTTCGGCGGCTCGCTGCTTGATGGTTTGGCCGAAGGACGCGTCCCCAGCGGCTAGGCTATCAGCGTGGAATCTTTCCAGGGCCGCCAGAAAGTCATCCAGCAATCCGTCGACCGCATCGCGCACGGCCCCGGGCTTGATGGCCTTGAGGATTTTATAGGCCGTACCCACGGCCAGGCCCTTGAGCCCCTTTTTCTTCTTTACTTCGCGGTCGATGAGCGCGCAGCAATCGTCCAAAACGCGGGTTCGCTCCTGGGGCAAGGGTAGTCGTTCCAGTAGTGTGGTCATCTTTGAACCTCCTGGGCGCCCTTTGTAACGCAGGGGCCGGCGTCAATGCAAAACAAATTGCCGGCGGCGGCCACTCAATAGGCGGCCAGGTAGCGATCCACTTCCCAATCGTGTACCAATGCAATGTACTCGGCCCACTCGTTTCTCTTGGCCTCCACGTAGTTGGTGAAGATATGATCCCCCAAGACCTTACGCACAAACTTGCTCTTGGCCATGATGGACACGGCCTGGCCCAGGTTGTCGGGCAGAGAGTCGATCTTGTTCCGGCGGCGCTCCCGGTGCGACATGGTGAAGATGTTCTTGTTGATCGGCTCGCCCGGATCCCAATCGTTATCGATGCCCTCAAGCCCGGCCGCCATCATCACCGCCAAGGCCAGGTAAGGATTGCAGGCCGGATCCGGCATGCGCATCTCCACCCGGGTTCCGGCGCCGCGGCGGGCCGGAACCCGCGCCAGCGGACTTCGGTTGCGCTCGGACCAAGCAATGTGGGTAGGAGCTTCGTATCCTGGCACCAGGCGTTTGAAGCTGTTGACCAGCGGGTTGGTCACCGCGCAGAACTCCTTGGCATGACGCAACAGCCCGGCAATATAGCCCCGGGCCACCTTGGACAAGCCGTAGTCGGCAGTCTTGGAGTAAAAGGCATTCTTGCCGTTGCGAAACAGCGACTGGTGCACATGCATACCACTGCCATTGATACCGAAGATGGGTTTGGGCATGAAGGTAGCATGCAGACCGAAATCAAGCGCCACCTTGCGCACCACGAAACGGAAGGAAGCAATGTTGTCGGCGGTTTGCAGCGCCGGTTGGTGCCGAAAATCAATCTCGTGCTGGGCGGGGGCAACTTCGTGGTGGGCGGCCTCGACCGCAAAACCGATGGCTTGCAAGACATCAACGATGGCCCGGCGGGCATCTTCGCCACGGTCAATGGGCGCTAGGTCGAAATAGCCGCCCCGATCGTGGGTCAAGACGGTGGGCTCGCCAGTTTCCGAGCGTCGAAAGAGAAAGAACTCAGGCTCGGGACCAGCCTGCATGGTGTACCCCATACCCGCCGCCTGCTCGCACACGCGCCGCAAGACCGTGCGCGGACAACCGGCAAAGGGCGTACCATCCGGGTTGCAAATATCGCAGATCAAGCGCGCCACCTTGCCGGTGTTCTCCTCCCAAGGATAGACCACGTAGGTGGAAAGGTCGGGCTTGATCAACATGTCCGACTCTTCGATGCGGGCAAAACCCTCCACCGAAGAACCATCGAAGAGAATTTGGCCATCCAGCGCTTTTTCAAATTCAGAAGCCGGCAGCTCGACGTTTTTGTTGATGCCCATGATGTCGGTAAACTGCAATCGCAAGAATCTCACCTGATCCTTCTTGAGTCGCTCCAACAAAACTCGCTTACTTGGCGCCTTCATTGTATTCTCCTTTTCTTGCGTTATTTGCAGTTACATGCGTCGTATTTCGCTATTTATCTCACCTATAGCTACTCCTGTCAATCTGTTTTTACACTTTTAGCACTTTTACCGAATCAGTACGTAATTCAACACCAGGCCAACTCCCAACACAAGCAACGCTTTGAACTTGTGGACCCAGCCTCGGCGTACTATGATTCTAGTATCGTAAGATCAAGCAGAGGACCCATGGCGGGGCGCGGCAAAAAAAACAAGCAGACCATTGCCGAAAGTTTGGAACTCGACGGCGATACCCTTCCCTCTCTCGACGGGGAAGAATCTGCCGGCGGCGACGAAATCGAGCTGGCGCCCGGCAGCCGGGCTGGCCGGTACATGATCCTCGAACAACTCGGCCGCGGCGGTATGGGCGTGGTGTATAAGGCCTACGATCCCGAGCTCGACCGCCGGGTGGCCCTGAAACTTTTGCGGGTTCGACGCAAGAGCGAGACCCGGGCCGATCGGGCCCGCGACCGGCTGCTGCGCGAAGCCCAGGCGCTGGCCAAACTCTCTCACCCCAACGTGGTCTCAGCCTATGACGTGGGCACCATCGACACCGATGTCTTTGTGGCCATGGAGTTGGTCGAAGGCCAAACCCTGCTGGAGTGGCTGCAAGAGTCCAAACCTGGGTACCGGCAAATCATCGAGGTGCTGGTAGCCGCCGGCCGCGGCATCGCCGCCGCCCACCAGGCCGGACTCATCCACCGCGACATCAAGCCCGACAATATCATTCTGGGCCAGGACGGCCGGGTGCGGGTGCTGGATTTCGGCTTGGCCCGCGCGGCTTCGGCCTTTGAAATGAGTGCCGGGCCGGGCGAACAAGACGAAAAGCTCAGCGCCAAAATGAAACGGGCCAAGAAGATGGCCGAGACCCTCGACTCGGGCGGCGAGGTCATGAGCGAAGGCAGCCGCCTGCAGACACCCATGACCATGGCCGGCGCAGTCATGGGCACCCCAGGCTACATGGCCCCGGAACAATACATGGGCGGAGATCTCGACGAACAAAGCGACCAATATAGTTTTTGCGTCACCCTTTACGAAGCCCTCTACGGACGCCGGCCTTTTACCGCGGCCAAGTTCAAAGATCTCAAACCCAAGGTCACCACCGAACGCATCGAAGCAGCCCCAGCCGACTCAAATGTGCCCAACTGGTTGCGCCGCATCGTTTTGCGCGGCCTTTCCATCTCCAAGGAAGATCGCTTTGCCTCCATGACGGTCCTACTTGAAGACCTATCGAAAGACCCGTGGGTATTTTGGCGTCGACTGATAGCGGTGGCCGCGGTGGTA
>JAUVBB010000364.1 GCA_030591445.1 Deltaproteobacteria bacterium
AAAAACGTTCTAAACAAACAAGTCATTCCCGAAACGTTTCTGTCGGGAACCCAGAGGGTTAGGCAACATGGGTCCCCGACAGAAACGTTTCGGGGATGACTCATGAGGGGTTACTTCTCAGGGATCAGTTTCTCTTGATTCAATCGATAAAATAAAAACATAACGATTCGAATACTTAGTGGAAAAGATCAAACCGTCACTGGTTCTTTCCTTGTCTAGCATCTTTCGACGACAGGTGTGACTCTGAGTCACAAACAATCAGGACGATCAGAACGGTCGAATCTGTCAAAGAGTATATGTTTCATCACCCTGAAAGTGTTGGTACTTTGTGGCACATCACTTGCAATTGACACCACAGAGAAGGATCAAAAAAGGGGAAATAATGAAATCGAAATTCTTATTCGCCTCGGTGATGGCTGTGTTGATGACATCGGCAGTAGCCTTTTCGCAGGATCACTACGGGAAGTCTTCGGAGATGGCGGCGAAAGAGGAGATCGAAAAGCCGATACGAGAGGCCAAGGACGTGTCCCTGTCCGGGGGGAGTATGGTCTTATACAAGTTGCCGATGCTGGATCTGCGGATCGAATGCCAAATCACCCAATATCTGTCGGTGGAACTCGCGCTGTCTACCATCCTGCTTCTCAGCCAGGCATTGTTGGGCGGTCGTATCTATTTTGGTGACCAGGAAGTGAGCGTGTATTTTTTCGGCCGCGCAGGTCCATACCATGTCGCGGATTTACCCCATGATGAAGATACGGTTAAAGATTCCTTAGTGATGCAAGCAGGCTTAGGAATCGATATAGCCAAACGTAGCGGGTTTAGGTGGTTTCTGGAGGGAGGAGCAATCTACCTTGTGGCCAACGAAGTCGCCTTTGGTTTTGGCGCGATTGGGTTCGGCTATCGGTTCTAGGCCGAGAGTACCGATGGCCAGCTCCGGCACCTGGTCTTCCCCCGACCAACTCATCCCGATATCGAATTGAATACCGATAACCGCGGGCGTTCTCATCCTGCCTTTTTCGATCAACCGCACATCCATTCCGGATCGGTCTCTCCGTCGCAGTCGTTGCCTTTGCCTATTTGGCCAAGTTCGTGCTAATCCTACAAAGGTCGAAGCGTGATGTAATTATCTGATATTGAAATACTTTTAGATGGAGCGCTGAGATGCAAAGGAAAAATGGTTGGCTGGGCCCGATCATCGCGTCGGTCGTCTTCCTGGGTGCGTGTGGCACAACAAATGGGGTCAAGAGCAACGCGGCCCCAGTGACCCCCAAGGCCATCGCTGGGCCGGTAAGCTTGGACAAAAAGCTGGAGAACGGCTTCTTCCGTTACACCCTACGTCGCGCTGACGGTTCACAGCTCGTGCTCTTCGGTGGTCACGACAAGCTGGGCAAGAAAGACTCGTTGCCTTTGCTGGTGGTGGTTTCGGGCTCAGGCTGTGGCTCGGTCTTCAAGAAGCGCAAAGATGGTGCCCTCAAATCCGGCTTGCCAGGGATGTTCTACCAAGTGGTTCGCAAGAAGCTCAGCGTGGTGGCCCTGGAAAAGCGTGGTGTGCAGCTCGGAGATCGCCAAGCTGGAGTCGGCACAAATTGCTCGAAGGTTTACCACCAGCACGCGGGCCTCGACAGCCGCGTGGCTGACTACCTGCTGGCGATCCGGGCTCTCAAGCGATACCACCCCCAGGTGATCGTGCTTGGCTTTTCCGAGGGTACCGATGTGGCCGCTGTGGTGGCGGCTTCGAGCAAAGATGTTGACCGTCTTGGCTTCGTGTCAGGCGGCGGCCCAACCCAGGCCTTCGATTTCTTCGTGATGATTCGCAAGCAGATGCGCGGCAAGGATCCAGCCATGGTGGAGGCCGCCATTACCCAACTGCAGCAGAAACTACAGGACGTTTTCACCGACCCCACAAGTCACACCAAGATGCTCTTTGGGCACCCCTATAGCCGGTGGGCCGCCTACTTCAGGCGTCCGCCCATCGAATCGTTGGTCAAGGTCTCGGTGCCCATCTTCGTAGCCCATGGCTCAGCAGATCAATCTGTGCCCATCGAGAGCGCCGACTTCATTGCGGCCGAGTTCATACGACTGGGCAAAAAGAACCTCACCTATCGCCGATACCCTGGCCTCGATCACAGCTTCTCTTCCTGCTCGCGCGGGGATAAGGACTGCGACCGGGCCCAGGCCAATAAATTGCCCGTGGTAATCCAGGATTTTTTGGAGTGGATGGAGACACCCAAGGGCAAGTAGGTCCCGGGCGTGAGGGCCATAATTGTTTTCAATTGGCACAACTATTACTAAGATGAAAACCATGGCCGATGAGGTGATTGACGTGAGGTGCTTTATTCTATTATTTTGTGTTTTTCTGATTGGCGCCTGTTGTGGCAAGGAGACCCCGCCACAGCAGGCAAAGAGTGTCCAGCCAACTGAAGAGCAAGCTAAGCAGGATGCCTCCTCTAAAGACTTTCAAAAAGAATGCGAAGAAAGTTGTACTTTACAAGCGACCGAGATGAAAGAATGTGTGAAATATTGTGAGAAGCAATTACCCGAGATTCGCGATTGTCCAAAAGAATGCATTTCCGGCTGCATTGAAGTCTGCAAGATAGTCGACAAGGCCATTACCAAAGACGCCCTTATCGAAGCACTCATGCCTGACCTCCCGGGCTCGATGAACGGCTCGGGTTGGTAGAAATGTATCAGTAGAATACTCCCAACAGTGCCACCCCCAGGCACCCAGCACCCAGGCACCCACCGGGGGAGCGTCGATACCAATAAAAGGTGGCGCCGCAACTATTCGTTGCTCAGAAATAGCAAAAAATACAAGTAGTTATTGTTTACATCTGCCATGGGCAACTATAGGTTGCCCTAAACGCAACTACAGGTTGCCTTTTTGGCTTATGTGAAATTCCATTCTGCAATTATAATCCATATATTTCAAGCAACTACAGTTCCGCAACTATTTGGCTCGGTACTTGCTTTTGATCGAGTCTGTAAGTTGCGTAAACAATCGAGCATTTTTGACATCGTAAACGAAGGGAGGAGGGAAAAATGTTGCGACCACTAAAAACTGCAGTTATTTCAATGGCAACGTTGGCCTTGCTGTTCACTGGAAGCGTGGATATGAATCCTTACGCGAACAGTGATGTAGTACCAGACATGGGCAGGCCCCTGGCTCTTGTCGCAAACAGTGATGTGGTACCGGACATGGGAAGGCCCCTGGCTCTTGTCGCAAACAGTGATGTAGTACCAGACATGGGAAGGCCCCTGGCTCTTGTCGCGAACAGCGATGTTGTACCAGACATGGGAAGGCCCCTGGCTCTTGTCGCGAACAGCGATGTGGTACCAGACATGGGAAGGCCCCTCGCTCTTGTCGCGAACAGTGATGTGGTACCAGACATGGGAAGACCCCTAGCACTTCTCGCTAACAGTGATGTGGTACCGGACATGGGCAGGCCCCTTGCACTTCTCGCGAACAGTGATGTGGTACCGGACATGGGAAGGCCCCTAGCATAAGCGCGTAAGAACCGGTTTGTTTCAGTCCCCGCTTTTCCATGAGGCGCAATAAGCTGTGACAGTCACCGTTTTTTCCTTGCGCTCCTAAAAAGAAAACCAGCCAGAATCAACGGACATTTGCCAGGAAAGATAGATCCGCTCAAAACATGATCGAGCACAGTGTGACCTCCTTTCACGGATTTGGCTAGGACTCGAGAATGACATTCCGACCGGTCGGTTGGATATGTCCTTCAGATTGCTGAAGATACCAGCCCGGTTTCTTTTCGGTATGGTTTTTGCTCCTTGGGTGTGTTGTGAGTAGCAAGCACGGGGAAAGGAAAGCGGAAATGAAAGCCAATTTGCATAGCATGAACCGGAGCTGGGTCGTTAGGGTTGCGTTGATAGTGATGTTCGTCTGCGCTAGCTTCTTGATGGGCTGCAGTGTTTTTGGCTACGCGGTGGGAAACTCCATAGACCAGTCCAATTCCTACGAGGCCAGACGGGCGAATTTAGCGCTAAGCAAGCTCGATCGCTGGGATGTTCACAAGATGACTCCAGGCGCCACGGCCAGGCTTTCGTTACAGGATGGATCGGTGGTCAAGGGGGAGTTTGTTGAGCTTACGAAGCTCTCAGAGGAAAGCTATCGGATTGCCTACGACAAGGTCAGGGCAGAGTTGGATCCCCGCTATACGCTGCCGGCATCAGGGGCAACGGTGACGGTCGAGGAGATGAACGGGAAGCGTCACCGGGTGCGCTTTTTCGGGGTCGGCTTGGATACCACCACAGAGCAGATGCCGTCCGGGCTGGCACTGGATGCCAGGATGCAGGATCTGCAAGGGCTCATTCTGCTTGACGCCGACAGCGGGACCCGGGTGGCTCTGCGCCTGAGTAAGATTAAGGGCATCTTTGGCGAGGACGGCAGCCTGCTGCTCGATGGGCTTGTGCTCAGGGGGCTCGTTCTCGATGGCAGCGTGCCGCTTTACACGGCGGTGATGCTCCGGGTTGATGACCGGATGGTTCCGATTGGTCTGGACCGGATCGATTCGATGGCGCTGACCGGCTCCGAAGGCCACACCAAGGTGGCGGGAGTGTTGACCTTTGTCGGGATCTTGATTGATACCGCGCTCACCGTGGTGACGTTCGAATTGCTCAAGCAATCGTTCGACTTCGACTTAAGCGGATCTCTCCCCCATGGTTCGTAAGGCCGGGGGTACTGACCTGCCCCGCTTTTGTGTTTTTGCAAGCAACCAGTCTATCGTGTCGAAAATGAAATTCGATCTGGACTAGAGTTCGAAGAATACCACCAGTGATGGCGTGAGATAATATTGCTCTTTTTCCCCAAAGCTGAACCGCAATCGGGCTTCGATTCCTAGCCGGTTGCCCTTGCGGGTTTTGTATTTCAAGCCGGCGCCCAGATTCAGCTGACCACCTTCGGTGAAGTTTAGTCCGAAATCTTTCTCCTCCACGATGATCTCGTATCCCAGACCGGCTAGAAGGGAGTGGAGGGGACGGAGGGGACGGAGGGGGGACAAAACACTGGACATGTGTTCAGCAGCATGGGATTTTCGGGCCAATTACGGGCTTGCTTTTATCGAGGAGCCTGAGCGCGATCTTTCACTAAAGGAGGGAGTTAAAATGAGCACGATGATTTCCCGCTGTGGCTTGATATGCACCGAATGTCCGGCCTATCAGGCAACCCAGACCAATGACGAGCAAAAGGCCAAAGAGACGGCCGCAATGTGGGCCAAGCTGTATAACTTGGAAGTAAAAGTCGACGACGTCTGGTGCGACGGCTGCCTGGTAGAGGGCAAGAAGTGCGCGCATTGTGGCGAATGCGAGATACGGGCCTGCGCTATCGAAAAGAAGGTAGCCAACTGCGCGCACTGCGCCGACTACGGCTGCGACAAGATCACCGGATTCTTCCAGATGGCTCCCGATGCCAAGAAGATTCTGGATGAGATTCACAAGAATCTGTAAGCTGCCCGGCAATGCCTAACGATTGGTGAAATCATGGATTTGCCGGAAAGATATCTTGCCTATATGAAAAGTGGAAACTCGACCGAAGGAGAACTGTCGGTTGATCCGGGTAGGTTCCAGCTCTGGCCTCTTGATGACCTTGAAAAATTGAATCACGAATATGCGGTCTCCGAATTCCTCCCGGGATTTAGGGCATTTGGTTCTAGTGGTGGCGGGGAAATGTTTGCCTTCAATTCCAAAGACCAAATCGAAATTATTCCTTTCATCCCGATGGAGGCAAACCTGGCAAAATTGCTTGCCCAGGACTGGCCGGATTTCGAGTCGAAAATGATTGCCGAACAAAAAGAGAAAAACATGGATGTGCTGGCTAAGAACGAATGTAAGATTTATGGAGCCATTGCAATCGATGACACGAGTGGTTTCGTGTCTCCGTTTCCTGGGTCTTTGTTTCCGTGTCTGATCTGGGATCACAATGGTCGTTTCACCGGGGAGGAACGTTCCGCGGTTGCCAGAGCGCTGCTCGAAGCTGGGTGTCGTTATGTAGTATGTGGCGGGGCCGGCAGTGAAGCCTGGCACGATGACGTGGATGAGGAGTTCGTGAGCCAGCATCTGAATGACCCAGAGGACGTTCTCGAAGAGCTAAGCATCATGACCACTTATCACGACGGCGAGAGCCCGGACGATGTGGCCTTCTTTTTCGTACGCCTTACGAACTTCGACGATCACGACTTCAAGTGCTATCTGGTACTGCATGTTGGGACGGGAGAGACAATGAAGCAAGTTGATGACGCGGTACGAGCGTACGCACTCGATGAGAAGGCGGCCAGGAGCTCAAATGATTAACGCTTTTTGGAGTTAGCGGACCTGACGAATTGAGAGAATGCATGAAAAAATCGTTCGATGATTTTGACTTGTCGGGATTCTGGAAAAAAAGTGAATACGCATTGAGGGAATATGTTTCCAAGCCACCAATAGAGGAATCGATCCATTCAATTGAAAAAGAGCTGGGCTATAAACTCCCGGCTTCCTATGTTGCGTTAATGATGAGTCAGAATGGTGGCATTCCAAAAAATTGCGCATTTCCGACATCAGAAAGAACGTCGTGGGCTGAAGATCACGTTGCCATTTCTGGAATAATGGGCATCGGCAAAGAAAAAACGTATTCTCTTTGCGGAGAGTTTGGCAGCCAATTCATGATGGAAGAATGGGGCTACCCTGATATCGGCATATATTTTGGAGACTGCCCCTCAGCTGGACACGATATGATCTGTCTAGATTATCGTAAATACGGAAAAGAGGGAGAACCTCAGGTAGTGCACGTAGATCAAGAAAGAGATTATAAAATAACTTTTCTTGCTGATTGCTTTGAAGAGTTCATCAGGGGCTTGGTCAATGACAGTGTCTTCTCTGTGGAGGTAAAGAGAGACGCGGGGAGAGAGACATAGGGACGGCCCAAGGGTATTATGTTTGTGGATTTTTGCTTGCTGGAATTTGTTTTCAATTTTCTCGGGTCTCAACTCTAGTCACAGTTGTTGTGGAGGGAGTTCAAATGCCGAATCGAGGATTATTCGTAAGCGCGGTGGTTGTTCTGCTACTGGGAATCGCAGCCTACATGTACCTCCGCAACCAGGCGGAGATCGATGCCATACGCCATCAGGAGACGCAGGATGCGGTTACTCCCGCGCCGGCCAGCAAGGTTGGTGATGGCAGCGGTCACCCGGGCCAAGAAGAGAAGCGACCCAACCCAGACCGCCCAAAGTGGCGCATGAGTGACGAGGACAAGCAGCGGCGGGCTGAGAGTCTTTCGGCTATCCTCGGGGCCGTGAATTCCAGGGGCGGGGAGAGGGGTGAGGCCCGCGAGATTGCCTTGGACGCGGAGAGTGCGGTGCCTTCCGATCAGGAGATACTCAAGTATGTGCGGGAACCCATTGGCGAGATTCGGCCCTTGCTGAAGCAATGCTATGGGCATGCCCTGGAGCGCAAACCGATGTTGGGTGGAATCATGGCGGTTAGGTTTACTATCGTGGCGGACAGCGAGACCGGCGCATTGGTGGAGAAGAATGAACTGGTGGCTGGCGAGGGACACATCCAGGACGACTTACTTGGTGAGTGCCTGCGTGAGACG
>JAUVBB010000158.1 GCA_030591445.1 Deltaproteobacteria bacterium
GTGTGGGCGGTTAGCTGGGTATAAAACTGTTTGAAGGCCGGGTCATTCCAGCGAAAACCAACAAAGAGCAAGTGACGTACGGCCAGGGCGGCCAGCAATTCTTCGGGCGCCTGGCCAAACTTGCCCATTCGCTCGCTGGTCTCGGCCTCGGTCAGAGCCAAAGACTCGGGTTGGCTTAGATCGCCAAAGAGCTTAATCAGGGTAACCTGGTTTTCTTGCTGGTCGGCAAGACTGAATTCATCGATGCCCACAACTTTTTTCACCGCGCGACCGGCCTCCCGCAGGGCCTTTTCCTGGCGACCATCGATGTCCGTGGTCAGAATGAGATCGACGGGCAAGCGGGCCAGCAGCCGCGGCAATTGCGGGAATTGATCATCGGCCTGAGCCAACTCGGCAAGCACTCGCTGCTGGAGCTCGTCCCGGTCGTTTTCATCCTGGTACATCGAGGCCATGCGCGGCAGGTCATCGCGGTGTTGCTCCAAGCCAAGCTCGGCGGCCAGCTTCTGGGCTACCTGCCAATTGACACTGGCCTTGCGCTGGCCCAGGGTCAAACCGCCCAGGATCAATATGCATTTATCCTGCGCCATCGCCCGGGTTAACTGGGGCAGCACCTCCTGGTGCAACTCGCGTTGCCGGGCCTGTTCGATGTCTTCGTCTCGCCAAAGCACGCGGACCAGGTCCACCTCCTCGGCAATTCCTTTCAGCGCAAAGCAGCCCAAATCTTCGGCTTCGGCATCCAAACCCAGGCAGTGCTGCCAAGTCTCGGCGCTGGTTAGAATCTCGCCGCCGTTGGCTTCCTGTTCGATGCGCGCGGCTAGATTTACCGCATTGCCAAAAACGTCGTTGGCCTCAACCAGGGCCTGACCGTGATGGATGCCAATGCGTACTTCCAGCCGATCCGCCGGCGGCACTTGTCGGTTGTACTGGGCAAGCTCCCGCTGCATGGCGATAGCGCAAGCAAGCGCCTTGCGCGCTTTGGGGCAAGTCGCCAACAAGGCATCGCCGATGGTCTTGACCAGGGTGCCGCCAAACTCCTGGATCTTCGGCTGCAAGAGATCGTTGAGCCGGCCCAACAACTGCCGGGCAATCTCATCGCCCCGTTCCTGGTACAAGCGCGTGGAACTGACCAGATCGGTAAAGAGGATCGAGACCACTTGCGGCCGCGCATCGCCGGTCGAGCCCTTATCTGGAGAAGATCCTTTCATCTCACCATGACTGTAACCGATACCGAATCGCTGGAGACGGAATCGCTTACGGTAAGTTGACAGGTATAGTTCCCTCGGTCTGAGTAAACATGACTGGCCTTAGGATCGGAGCTGATCTCGATCGGAGAACCGTCCCCCCACTGCCAGTGGAAACTAAGCTGATCTCCGTCGGCATCGAAACTGGCAGAAGCATCGAAGAGGGCCGCAACCCCATCATCCACGCGCTGCCTGTCCGGGCTCAATGCGGCCACCGGGTCCGTGTTAATCGTCTGGCTGGGCGCATGCTTCTCCATGGTGATGCAATGCATGGCCCCGCCAAAATTAATGATGTAGCTGCTATCGATGCCGACCTCATTCACCTCGGTTGGCAATACCTGATCGTAGATTGCGAGCGCGGTGGCATCGGTGGGATCGCCGTAGACCGGAATCAAGATGGTCTGGTTGGCAAAACTGCTATTGGTATAGGTGCGAATGGTGAAGGTCGCGAAAGGTTCATACCAAATACTGGCCGGCTGCGGTATCCGTACTACCTGGTAGCCCAAACCAACAAGCTTACCGGCCACGCTATCGAGTATGCCCTCGTTGACCGTGTCCGGATAAGCAAGAATTTCGTCGCCCCGATAGCTATAATCACCTACCAGCACGGTTTGCGGCGAGACAAACTTCATCCACATGTCGATGTGGTGAGTGCTTTCTTCCACCAGGTAGTCCATAAAAACAATTTGCTCACAACCGAAATAGTCGGTCAAGGTTTCGCGGACCCGCTCTTCGGTGTTGCTTTCGGCAGCTGCCCAAGAGACAAAGCAGGCGCCGGCACCATCTACTTGAAAATTCCCGCCGGCGAGTTCCAGCCCCGGCCCATAGCTCGGCAGGTCAAACTCCTGGGCAAAGGCCGACGGAAAATCGTCGTCCTGGCGCCGGTCCGCATAGTAGTCAAGATCCACCACCGCCTGGGCTTCGGTCTGGGTCTCGATGAATTGGGGACCGTAGTCGCGCATCCAAATGCTATCGGTACGCAGACCCACCCATTCGATCTCGTCTAAACGACAGGCAGCACAATCTTCGATATCGCTCATCGCCTCGTCGATACCACCGCGAACACTCTCTACCGCTATCAGCACTTTGCCCTCATCTTGCAAATGAGGAAGCATGTCCAAGTAGGTCGATTTCATCTCCGGCCAAGACAGGGGCCAGCGCAACAAAGTCCCCTCAAGCTCGCCCCAATCCGGCCGGGCGATCGGGGCTATCGGCGGATTTTCCGCTAAATTCTGAGCCCGTGAGCTAGACGCATAAGTGCCCCCCACTTCATAAGGCATTTGCCAAATGGGCAAGTAGGCCCCAGACTGTGGCTCGCCGACAGTCTCCACCCCGAAGGGAAAGCCCTGATCTTCACCACAAGCCGAGCCGAATATTGTCAACAGACTGAACCATCCTATCGCACGCCAACATCGAATCCTCATTGAAATCCTCCTCCCTCTCCCTAGCTAAGATCAATGCACAAAACAGGCCAGGTATTTTTTTATGTAAACTATGAAAATCACTTCAAATCACCGGCCAGCCCATCAGGCCGAAGCGCGGAAAGTCGACCATTTCGTCGAACTCTTCGCCCTTATGGTCGATGCGGCTGTTTCCTCTGTAATTTCGCCTAGCAATGGAGCTTCACATGGAGCTTCATTCCAGTTGCCAGGGATCGGCCAGAGTGTTACAAGAAAGAAAAAAAGGAGGGACGAAGCATGGCGACGAAAACGACGCGCAAGAGTCCGAGTAAAGGCGCGGGCAAGGCAAGCACCCGTCTGCCCAAAACCCACAAGGCCTTTATCGGCCGTTTCCCGATGCTGGGCGATGCCTGGGAGTTGATTGGCAAAGCGGGCAAGGAAGGTCCCTTAGATGAGCGTAACGTTCGCTTAATAAAATTGGCGGTGGCCATGGGTGCCATGCGCGAAGGCGCGGTTCACTCTCATGTCCGCCGCGCCCTGGCCGAAGGTATCTCGGCCGCGGAGATCGACCAGGTGGTGGCCTTGACGGCCGGCTCGTTGGGTATGTCCTCGACCGCAGCCGTCTTCACCTGGGTCGGGGATGTAATCAAAGGCAAAAAAGTTCGCAAGTAGGGCGAGCCTGAAGATGGCGTTGATTTGTCCCAAATGCTTATCGGATATGGCCGAAGTAGAACACGAAAGTGTTAAGGTCGATATCTGTCCGGGCTGCCGGGGTCTGTGGCTGGACAAGGGAGAGCTCGCCGAGCTGCGGGGTGCCATGGAAGACTTGCCCGCCGCCCCAGACAGCATAGGCGCCGGCGATCATTATTTGGAAGCCACGACCTATATTTGCCCCCGTTGCAGCGGTTCTTTCGACACCTTCGAGTTCTCACCCGGCACTGGCTTGTACATTGATCGCTGCCAGGACTGTCAGGGCATTTATCTCGACGCCGGCGAGCTGGCCAAGATCAAGAACTTGGGTGGGCGCCGAAAGCTGCTGGGTGTGCAGACTTATGCCGAACCACAAAACAAGTTGCGCGAGGCCTTGGCCACCGAAAGAAAGCCGCGACTCTGGTCGAAGCCACCAAGCAACAAAAAAGGCTCGGGTGCCGGCGTCTACTTTTTTCAGCTATTGACCGGTTTGCCGGTAGAAGTCGACGCCCCGCGGGCGCGATTTCCGATTGTGACCGTGGCCTTGCTCTTGGCCAATCTGGCCGTCTTTCTCTTCTCGCTCCACGGCGTTGCCAGCCCCTCTGCCTTCATCGATCAGTACGCCTTTGTACCCGCTCGTTTTTTCTCCGGCGACGACGTGACCGGGCTGTTTACCAGTTTGTTTCTACACGGAGGATGGTTGCATTTGCTGGGCAATATGTACTTCTTGTGGGTGTTCGGCGACAATGTCGAAGATCGACTCAAACTTTCCCAGTTTGTGATCTTCTATCTATTCTGTGGCTTGGCCGCCGCCTTAATCCACGGCGTCCTGACCGACCAACCGTTGGTGCCCACCATCGGTGCCAGCGGAGCCATCTCCGGCATCATGGGCGCCTATTTGGTGCTCTATCCTCGGCGCCGTATGTACCAGGTATTCTGGTTCATCCAGTTCAAAATTTCGGTGGCCTTCTACCTGATCTTCTGGCTGGGTTTGCAGGTTGTCTACTCCGGTTTTCACATCGGCGGGGTGGCCTGGTTTGCCCATATCGGCGGCTTCGTGGTCGGCGCCGCCGGCATCTGGCTGCTGAATCGCGCCGGCATGGTCCGACCCGATCCCTTCGCCACCGAGGCCACGAAGGCTTCTTAGCGCAAAGCCAGGTACAAAAATTCTTCCTGGTTGCCGTCAGCACCCGGCAGTTGAGAAAGCCCGCGTCCCAAAACCCGTAGACCAATCGTGCCGGCAAAGTCGGCCATATCGTCAACCACCTGGCGACGCAGTTCGGCATCGCGCACAATACCGCCCTTGCCCACCCGATCTTTGCCCACTTCGAATTGCGGTTTGACCATGGCGAGAATAAGCCCCCCGGCAACCAGGTGAGGCAGTATGGGCGGTAGCACCAGACGCAAGGAAATGAAGGAAAGATCAAAGACCGCCAGATGGGCGGGTTCGGGCAAATCATTGGCTTTCAAGTGCCGTACGTTTATGCCCTCGCGGCTTATCACCCGCGGATCGCGGCGTAGTTTTTCGTGCAATTGAGCCCGGCCCACGTCGAGAGCATAGACCCGACGGGCCCCGTGCTGCAGGAGACAGTCGGTAAAGCCCCCGGTAGAGGCGCCCACGTCGATGGCAATCTTGTCATCCACCGCCAGGCCGAAATCGGCAAGCGCACCGGCCAACTTCACCCCTCCGCGTGAGACATAAGGGTGGTCCGGGCTCTTGACCCGGACCGAGATTTGGTCGTCAACCAGGGTGCCCGACTTATCGACTCGGTGCTCGCCCACCACCACCTTGCCGGCCATGATCAGCGCCTGGGCCCGCGTGCGGCTTTCGGCGAACCCCCTTCGCACCAGCAGGACATCCAGTCGTGTTTTTCCCTTGGCGCCCATACCGCTATCAAGCCGAGCGTTCGTTCACTTTGGCAAGCCCAGCCAAGTCCAAGCCGGCCTTGACAATACCGCCGGTATCCAATCCCTGTTCCCGGCGCAGGACGGCGGGATTGCCATGCGGCAAAAACTGGTCGGCCACGCCCAGAGAGCGGACCGGAACCGTGAGCCCGTTTTCTTGGAGACAGGCGCCGACTTGCTGGCCAAAACCGCCGCTGAGCACGTTCTCTTCCACGGTCAGCACCCGGCCGGCTTCTTTGCTCAAACGAACGATGAGTTCCGTGTCCAGGGGTTTGGCGAAACGAGCATCGACCACCACGGCTTCGATACCGCGCTCAGCCAGCACTTCGGCGGCCTGCAGAGCTGGATAGAGCATGGGGCCGATGGTCAACAAGAACAGGTCCGGGCTGCGGTGCGGCGTGCGCAACACCCGGGCCCGGCCCACCGGCAAAGCCTGGTGCTGATCATCGACCTTCACCCCGGCCGCGGGGCCCCGGGGAAACCGGATAGCCGCCGGGCCGTCTAGGCTCAGCGCCGTGCGTAACATTTTGGGCAGCTCGTCTTCGTCGGCCGGAGCCATGACCACCATATGCGGCAAAGTGGTTAAGTAGCTCAAATCAAACAGACCATGATGGGTGGGTCCGTCATCGCCCACAATACCGGCCCGATCCAGCACGAAGGTCACCGGCAGATTCTGCAGACAAACATCGTGCTGAATCATGTCGTAGGCGCGCTGGAGAAAAGTAGAGTAGATGGCCACCACCGGGCGAAAGCCCTCGCAAGCCAGACCGGCGGCGAAAGTAACCGCATGGCCCTCGGCAATGCCCACATCAAAGAAGCGCTTGGGAAACTTCTCGGCCATGGCGCTCAGGCCAGTGCCGTCCGGCATGGCGGCGGTAATGCCCAATACCGAGTCGTTCTGCTCCGCCAATCGCAGCATCTCGCCGGAAAAGACCGAAGTAAAGCTGGGCGGACCACCGCTTTTGCTCTTTTTGGGCTGGCCGGTCTCTACACAGAAAGGTCCCACCCCGTGAAAGTGGCTGGGATCAGCTTCGGCACAAGCCAGCCCCTTGCCTTTTTTGGTGCGCACATGGACCAACACCGGCCCGTCCAGACTCTTGACGTTTTCAAAAATGGCCAACAAGGCCGGCACATCGTGACCATCGACCGGACCCACGTACTGGAAGTTGAAACCCTCGAACAAGATGCCGGGCGTAAACAAGGCCTTGGTGCTTTCCACCGCCCGGCGCATCCAGTGCAAAGTCTCTTCGCCATAGCGGGGATAGTTGTTCAGCGCCCCCTTGATGCGGCGGCGCAACATGTTGAAGGTGCTGCCGGTAAGCCGGTGACTTAGCCAAGAGGACATGGCCCCCACCCGCGGCGAGATAAACATTTGGTTGTCGTTGAGCACCACCAGCAAGTTGCATTCCTCGGAGCCGGCGTGGTTCAAAGCCTCGAATGCCAAGCCGCCCGTCATACCCCCGTCGCCGATCACCGCCACCGCCTTGCCCTGCTCGCCCCGAAGCCGTTTGGCCTCGGCGATACCCAAGGCCGCGCTGATGCTGGTCGAGGCGTGACCCGCGCCAAAACAATCGTGCTCGCTCTCGCTACGGCGAGTAAAACCCGACAAGCCCCCAGGCTGGCGGATGGTGTCAAAAGCCTCGCGCCGGCCGGTCAACAACTTGTGCGCATAGGCCTGGTTGCCCACATCCCAGACGATAGGATCCACCGGCGACTGAAAGACATAATGCAAAGCCACGGTCAGTTCTACCACCCCCAGCGAAGAAGCCAGGTGGCCCCCGTTCTTACTGACCACATCAATGATTCGCTGCCGAATTTCACCGCAGAGATCATCCAGCTGATCTTCCCGCAAGCGCCGCAAGTCCAGGGGTGAAAATATCTGTTCCAACAAGGTCATAGGTACCGTCCTCCTTAGCGGCGGGGATACTAGCACCGTAGTCTTGCGGGTACAAGGAATCGAGGAAAGAGGGGTCTAACGGCTTCGGCCGCGGCTTTTGCGTTTCATGCGGCGGGCCACATCGGCTTCGGATACCGGGGGGCTTGCGACTTTTGCTTGCTGGCCGGCGGGGGGCCGAACCAATTGCGGGTATTGTTGTTGCATCTTGCGCGCCATCACCAGGGTGTGTCTGACCTCGGGACGCATCTTGGCCAGGGCGGGATCCGCGAGCTCCGCGGCCGTGGGGGGCTCGATCTGGGCGGCGTCGATGAGGGTGCCGGGAAGCAGTTTTCTCGCCTGGATCTCCTCGACCAATTCCTGCTCGCTGAGCCCCGGCGTCTCTACCCGGGCGGTTTTCACCGTCTCCGGTTTTTTCGCCGGCACCACTGCCGCCGGAGTCTCAGCAGCCGCCGCGGAAGCCTCGGCCGGACTCTCTTTGGCCGGCGTGGCCTCCTTGGACCGGGAACAAGCCGTTAGCGAAAGAGTGAAGGCCAACACAATCAAAATCGAGGTCTTTGTTCCACGCATGTTGGGCCTCAATTTATAGGACCTTGCCCCAATTCACAACCTGGCTGGTGGTTCGGGGCTCCGGGATCGGCAATTCCATAACTTCAATGCCCTTTTGCATCACCATCTGGAGTTTTTCCGGACCCCAACGGGGCTTAATTGGAGGGGGGGGTGGGTGTTTTTTTAACTTCTTCTTAAATTGTTCGTCGGCAAAATTATCGAACTTCGTTACGTAAACCGTAGCCGTCCCCAGGCCACATTCATCGTCATCCGGCGTGAAAGTAGCAAAGTATATTTGACTGCTGAGAACCAGCGGCTGGCCAAACAATCGTTCGGAAGGTTCGAGGTCGTTTTTCATGCTAACCAGCACGCCCTTGGCGTTCTGGATGGGCCCGAAGTAATCGTCTCCGTCAAACCCGCGTATTTCGCGCACGGCAAAGATGCACTCATGCTGGTTGGGGTTGAAGTCCAGGGAATCGATTTCCCCGGTGCCATAGTAGAGGATCAGGTCCCGGCTGTGATCGAGGGCTAGGCTAGGCGCTACCATGATGGTGTTACCCGCACAATCAGGTACCGGCGCGAGGTCGGCCGGGTCGAACCAGGGACCGTTGTCCGGGTCTTGTTTCCAGTCTTTGCTGGCATCCAGATCGTAGGGCTCGATCATCTGGCCCTCCGGCTTGGATTCGTCGTACTGGGCGTTGGCCATATTGACCCGGAAGATCTGGCCCGCGCTAGTGGCCACGAAGATGCGGGAGATATACTTGCCCCAGGTGGTGTTGTAGGCGGCCGGGGTAGCAGCCACGGTCTGCAAGCGGAACTGTGAACCCAACTTGAGTTGGAAGTTACCCCGCTCTTGTACGGGCACATCGGGGCAACCGCTGGTTTTGATTAAGGTCTCGATGGCACCGTTGGTGTACTCGGTGCGGGTGTAATGGCAAGGGTTGATGCCCTGGGGCTTGCAAGTGCCGGCGTCCTTGTGACAGCAGTTGATTTGGTACTTGATATTGCCCGAGTTCTCGGTGATTTCACACTTGGTGCCGGCCATGGTGGCATCCGACAAGGATGGGGGTACGCTGTGCTCCAGACGAACGTCGTCGCGATTTTCGTCACACATGAAGCCATTGAAGTCGCCGCTATCGAAGTTGGCATCGGCGACGTTGTCCCAGTTGTATTCGAACTTGTCTTGCCAATTGTTGTCCTTGTTGTTGGCAATGGCGTCATCAAGCAAGGCATGGTAAGCTTCCATCTGAGCCTCCATCGCACCCAGACCAGAACCGGCGAAGCTGAACTTACGTAGCAGTTTGCCGGTCTCGATGTCGACCACATGCAAGGAAGCGGTACTGGTCAAGGACTCAACCAGCTTGGTGCAACTGGTAATGTTTTGTAAGGACATAGAGGGAATATAGCCGCCTGGCATCACCGCCACCGATTTGGTCAGGTAGGTGTCACTGCCGGCTTCTTTTAACCATACCTTGCCAATGACGGGTTCGGCCCAGCTTTGCAGTGAAGTGGCATCGCACTGCACTGGCTCGTAATCGGCCATGGGCCCCACGCTGGTGCGGTATTCCCACATATAGCCGGGTCGGTCCGGTTCGGTCACGTCGAGGGCATAATAAGTCGGCCCGCCGCCGCGTTCGCCGCCGATGAGAATGGTGCGATAGGTGCCCATGATGCAATTACCACTGGCATCGGTCAGACAGTTGCCGAGATTGCCGGGATCGGGCATTTCCCGATTGGGCATATATACGTCTTTGACCACCGGGGAACCATCGACAAAGAACTGATGGGCGCCCCAGCGCATCTTCTCGACTTTGGCCAAAAGATTGTAGGGCATAAATCCCCACAGTTCGGTGCCGGTCTCGTCGGTTCCGTCATCGATGTTGTCTTCAGCCACGAAAGCATGAAGGAATCCGTCATTGGCCCCGACATAAAGCATGGTATGGCGGTTTTTATAGGTTTGGAAATAGGCCTCGAACTTGTAATCCGGGGTCAGGGCCGTGGGTGGTGGCACAATGACGGGATTGGAGTGGAAGATGTCGCCCAACTGCTTGCCGATGGCGATACGCACGGCCGCAACATCGGTGAAGCCAGGAGTCCCCTCCATGTATCTTTTTATGTAGGTCTCAAGAGCATCATGTCCCATGCCTTCGGGATCTTTCAGACACATCATGGAGTTGTCGGGCGTAAAAGGTACCGCCGGATCGAAGGGAAACAAACCGTCTTCGGCCACCGCGGCTCCCGGATAGCGGGGCAAGGCATAGGTAGGGTGGAGAAAAGTCTGGCTGCGGGGATCCTTGATAATGGTAAACAGATTGCGATTACCGCTAACGTCTCCCAGGGGAACAATGGGACTGGCCGGCGCCGAAGGTGGTTTCTTGCCACCGAACCAAATGGTCTCGATTAGATCCGGATTGCCGTCGTTGTCGAGATCGGGACCAAGCTCGGCCCGCGCGATATAACCTTTCCAGGTGGGGCCAAACAAACCGATCTCAAAAGAAGAGCTAAACTCGTATGATTTATCGAAGTTGACCGAGGCCGGGGCCGTCGCCGAGGCGGTACGGGAAGTCGAACCGGCCAGGATGGCATCGAGAATAGTGGTAAAAACCAGCCGCAACATAATTGGATTGTCGGCGATAAAGGCCTCGGGAATGGCATCGAAAGGATCCTCGGCCGCGTTCCATTTGGACATGTCCTCACCCAAGCCGGCCCGGGCGATGCGATGCATACGCATGCGAGTGGCGGCATCCATGTTACCGTAGCCGACCACGAAAACAGGGATGCCCTGATCGGCCAGGTACTTCGCCTGCATGGCCTCATTGCCATACCAGCTACAGTCACCTGCATAATTGCCGGTGTGGGCTTCGGGACAAATATCACCGGTGGCATCTTCGGGGCAGCTGTCGCAAGGCGGAAACTCTAAGCCATCGGTCATGAACAAGACGAAACGAGGCCGGCAATCGCCAGCGTGAATCCCCATGGGATCGGTGTATAACTTGCCGCTGGAATCTTTGAGTTCCTTTTCGTAATTTTGAAAATAATAGCGCGCATCATACAAAGACGCGGCCAGGGGAGTACACCAACCACTGGTGAGCTGGCAAATGGCGTCTTGGACCACCTGGGTGTGGCTGGCCATGTCCTCGGGGTGGTCGGGGTCGACCACATCAACCAGCCCGCCCATGGCGGCGGCGCGTTCGCGAAGCCCGCGACCCTGGCTGACACCGGTATCGTCACCGTAATCGTTAGCGGCGGTGCCGGTACGATCACAGGTGTCGTCAAAAGCCCCCAGGCCGAAACGCATGAGGTTGGCATAAGAATCCAGAATGCCGTCATCCAACTGATCAGCCGGACAGGCTCCGGTTGGCGTAAGCCAGGCAGAAAAGCTAGTGCCGGTCAGAACCTCTTGGGCCGCGGTGATTCGGGTGCGTTCACAAGGCACCCCAATGGCGCAAGAGTTCATCGATCCGGAGATATCGAAAACGATGAACACGTCTGGATGCTTCATCAGCGGGTCATCGCCTTGGGCATATACCGTCGCCGTCTGCAACATGACAATCAGCGTTACCGCCGCTCCCAGCCAAGCTGTTTTTCCCAGCAGGTTCATCGTTATTCTCCTCGCATCAGGATTAGGTATTGCATTGAGTCGGTCCAACCAAAACTCGGGCCCGGTATTCGACGGGCGAACTCTCACTCTTCTTCAGCGTAACCTCAAATGTTTCATTCTCGACCGTGGGTACCGCGCCGGTAGATGCCAAGTCGAAAACCTGGTAGCAAACGTCGCTATCGAGACTGTTGCCCGGGACTTCCTGCACCTCGCCAATGTGTCGGGTACTGGCCTGAAAAGCCATGCGTTGGCGCAACTGCGCTATTCCACTATCCAGGTTGGCGGGATCTACAATGGGCAGATCTACGTTGAGATCACCGGGGTCGGCAGGATCGGGATCCTCGGTGCTGTAAGCTTTGCTGGCAACACTAAATTTCGAGCTGGCAGCAACAATTTCTCCGTCCGGGCCAAAGTCCAGCGAACCGTCACTTCTTTGCGCGGTTATTTTTCTTTTTGCGTAATTGGCATCATCCTCATGCCTGGCCAATTCCAGCAGAATGCCCGCCTCGCTAGCCTGACCGGCCTGGGTAGCGCGCACTAGATTGCCGGCCACCATCAAATCGGTATTGGTCAAGCGAATGGAGATAACGCCCACCGAGGTCATGGTCAACATGGTAAGCATGGATATGATCAGCGCATTGCCTCTTTGGCCATTCATCTTCTTCTCCGTTCTCGAAATCATGATTCGCTCCTTCATTAATTCATCGCCATGGCCAAATTGCGCAGTTGAATAACGGTATGCTCGACCCGGACCCGAGCCAAGCCGTTGCTTGGATCTCCGTCTAAATCGACACCAAAGTTACGGGCGTCCGGCCGGATGGCGTAATCGGCAATTACGAAATTGGGGTCTTCAGCATCGGTGCGACCGCGCAGGGTCACGGCCAATGCCCGGGCCTGTAGCCAATTGACCGCCTGCAATCCTGGCAAAACATTGATGGGGGCATCCATGTCGATTGCCGGCTGATAGGGCCCGGCACGCAGGCCGCCGGTGGCACCGCCGGCGGTATCGACGTAGACCGCTAGGGAAAGACCCGGGGCAAGCGCATCGGCGGGATCGAGCAAGAAATTGGCAATCTCAAGCGAAGGCAAAGCCCGGCAATCATGAGCGGTGCGCATCAGATCCCACTTGAAGGCATCTTGGGTAGGCATGCCAGCAGTGGGCACCACCTTGGGATCGGCAACCAACTCATAATCAACGCTGGTAACCGGACTCACCCACAATGGAATCAGCCCATCGCCGCCCTGGATCCGGTCACGGTTCAGAGTGGGAAGAAAGTCTACCGCCGGATCGTTGAACTGGTCGCCAGAAATGCCATTTACCTCATGAAAGGAATAAAAGCCATTGCCCGCATCCATCCGTATGACCGCGCCCGCGCAAAAAACCCGATCAAAACCCGGCCCGTCTTTAAACGGCTCCAGGAAGTTATCATAGTTGTCTTTGAGCACCGCCGGATTGTCGGTCGCGGGGCATTTGGTTACCGAATTGTAGATTTGGCCGTTGCGACAACGAATCATTCCTTGTCCGGCCGAAATCAGATTCAACCAATAATCGCGGGTGCTGATATAGTTGCCGCGCAGAGTCAAGACCCGGGCAGCATTGTCAAAGAAAATTGCCTGCGAATTGGGCATAAGTGCCGCCGGCAAGACTTTGTTAGTAAGCATCGGATCCTGCAGCGGATCCGACGAGTACATATAGCCGGCCCGGGCTAAATCATCGACAAAAACCCTCATGGCAAAACGCAGGTTTGCTTGCAAATCGGTCACGTCCCGGTTACGCCCGTAAGAACGCTGGGCTTGGCCGGACAAACCCACCAACATGGCCATCATTAGGCTGCCCACCGCCAAGGCAATCATGAGTTCGATAATGGTGAATCCTGTGGTTTTGCTCGTGTTCACGCCCGCACCCCTCTAGCTTTTCTTTTGACGCATGAGGATAGTGGAAGCCGTCACCAAGTGCCGTTTCCAAAAAGTAGTTGCCTGGTCCCATTTTCCCCAATCATGCGCCTCGCCATGACCGGGATCTTTGTTGCTCCAGGTGACATAGACTTTCAAAAAGACAGCGGTGTCGCTCGCCATGGCCACTGTGGGATCCAAACGCATCCGAGCCGCAACATAGTGAACCCGATAGATGGCCCCCGCGGCGGCCAAGCCACCGACGGTCTCGGGAACACCCGCGCCCGTGATGCGCAGGGCGTCTTTTACATCAGCGCTGGCAGCGATGTTGTATCCGTGATATTTCATCACCGAACGCAGGTCGCTAAAGCCGAACTCGCTGCCGACGGCGGGAATCGCGGTGAGCATATTGCCACTGACAACTTCAAAATCACTTTTCATCGTAGGCAAATCGACCCAAGCCAGGCTGCGGATGCGCATTTCTTCCATGACCCCGCGGGCAATCTGACTGGCTTCGTTGCGTTCCTTGGCCAAGGAGCTGCCGCGAACGCCAACTACTTGCATGTGCACTAGGGAAAAAAGTCCCACCGAGACCACAACCATGGCCATCATGATTTCGATGAGCGTAAAACCTTGTCTTTTCGCTAACATTCTCATTTTCTTTCCCTCAGGGCCTCTTCGCGCGTTTCTTATTGCTTGATTCATTTGCAAAGGTCATACCATGATTCAATTTATTGCAAGTTATTATAATTACCGAGTATTTAATTTCCTCAGTCAATTCTTTCGGGCAAAAAGTATGATAAGACTTCATAGCTAGGAAAACTTTACCAGGCAGAAACTTCACAATGTGCGGAAAATTACAGTATTGAAAAAACTTGGACAGAATTGCGGTA
>JAUVBB010000339.1 GCA_030591445.1 Deltaproteobacteria bacterium
CTGCTCGGGGGCTCGCAAGCGGGTCTGGCTGACGCGCTTTGGAAAAGTGGGCGGGATCGGCGCCGGTCGATTCGCTTGGCGAAAGAGGCACTAGTCAATTTCAAAACTTCGGGCGAGCGTGATAAAGCCTATGTCTTGGAAGTAGAGAAATTTCTGCGGGATCATCGGCTGGAGAAGGACCAAGGAAACAGGGAATAAATTGGCAAACGATACTGTAATCATGAAAACCGTTGGTGGTGCCGACGAGGTGAAAGTTTCTTTCCCACTTGCCGATGGCGAGTTGCGGTCGGTGGTTTTTGGAGAAGCCTTTATCATCGGCCGGGAAGAAGACTGTGATTTGTTCTTGGCCGACGATGTGGTCAGTAAGCGACACATCAAGGTCTACCGCCGCGAGGACGGCTGGTGGGTGAGGGACTTGGGCAGTATGAACGGGACTTTCCTCAACGGCGAGCGGGTGCAGCACGCGTTGATTTCGAGGGATTCCGAAATTCAGGTGGCGGTAGACGGTCCCATTCTGCGGGTCGAGTTGCTAGGTGTAAAAGCGGGTGTGGTCGACATGAGCGAGGGGCCGACGGTCACCGACGCAGACTTGCGGCAAGGCGCCAAGGCTCAGCCGGCGCCGGAGCCGGCGGTCAGGCGCAAGCACCGGTCGAAGACGGTGCCGGCGGCCATGCGCGAGCATCGGCCCGAGACGGTGCCGGACTTGTCCTCGGAACCGGCATCGGAGGTCTCCACGCCGGCACCGTTACCGGCCGTGGCGGAAGGCGCCCCACCGGGAACGGTCACCCAGGTGCTTGAGCGCTATGCCGACGACACTTCCCCCCGGGAAGCCGGGCCCCATACCTTGATTATGCGGCGTGCCTTTGCGCGGCTCAAACGCCAGGAGTCGAAGCGCTATCATATCATCATCGCGGCGGGCTTGGTTTTGCTGCTGGTCGTCGGCGTGGTCATGATCTTCCAGCAAATGAAACTCGACAAGCTCACCGCTCTGGGCGTGGACATTTTCTACGACATGAAGGCGATGGAGGTACAGGTAGAACAAATGTTGGAGGCGGTGGTGCAAACGGGCGATTCGGCTCAGCTTGAAAAATTGGCGGCCAAGCGCAAGCAGCTCGAAGCGATGAAGGCGCGCTACGACAATTATGTCGAAGAGACGGGTTTGCTTGATCGCTACGCCGACGAAAAAGATCGCCTTATTTTTCGCATTGCCAGACTCTTTGGTGAGTGTGAGCTGGCATTGCCGGAAGAGTTTCTGGCCGAGGTGAAAAACTACATCGGCAAGTGGAAATCGACGCCGCGTTTGCGCAAAGCCATCGCCCGCGTGGAAAAAGACTCCCAGGCGGCAAAGGTTTACCAGATCATGGTCGGTGACCACCTGCCGCCGCAGTTTATGTATCTTGGTTTGCAAGAAAGTGATTTCAAGCCGCAGGCGGTAGGACCGAAAACGCGCTTTGGTATTGCCAAGGGGATATGGCAATTTATTCCCACCACGGCGGTTCAGTACGGCTTGCGCACCGGGCCCCTGGTAGAGCTGCCGGTCTACGACCCCCGAGATGAGCGCTTTGATTTCGACAAAGCCACCCAGGCCGCCGCCAAATATCTGCGCTACATCTACAACACCGAGGCCCAGGCATCTGGCCTGTTGGTGATTGCCTCCTACAATTGGGGCCACAACAACATTCGGCGGCGTATCCGCAAGATGCCGGACAATCCCCGGGAGCGTAATTTTTGGAAGTTGCTGGCCCGCCACGATATCCCGCGCGAGACCTATGACTATGTCTTCTATATCGTCGCGGCCGCGGTCATCGGCGAAAATCCGGAGCTGTTCGGTTTTTCATTCGCCAATCCCTTGGACGGCGCCCAAAATCCAACCCCGCCGACAGCGATGGATGAGCAAGGTTAATCGCGCAATAAAACGTCGCAATAGTAGCGAACCCGGCGAACCATTTTGCCCAGTCGGTTGTGATGAATGTTCTTGCGTAGGCCCAAAAATACCTTGCGCTTGAGACGGTATTTGTTGGCCCTCCACTTCCACTCGGCGGGCAAGGCTTGGGCGGCGGCTTGCGCGACCGGGTCAAAGAGCTTTTCCTTGTCATATCCCCAAGCCGCAATGTCCTCGGCGGCCAAGGGAGCGGCCACTTTTTTCGCGATGGCAAGCTTTGGCTGATTGGCGGCGAGTTCCTCCGCCCATTTGCCGAGACCGGCAGTGGTGGGGCGCCCGTGTTGTTTCACCTTGGGGTCGCCGTAGCTTTTGTCTTGGTGGGAGTGCTTGCCATAATCGACCGCCGCGGCCTGGTGTTCTAATCCCAGAAAGGAAAAAACCTGGGCCAGCTTTCGATCCGGATCGCTGACCAAGTCTTCGTAGCGCAGGTGGAAAAACGGGACTTGCTTCTGGGTCAAGAATCGAGCCATGGCCGGCAGGTAGCGGGCCAAGATATTGTTGAAGTCGACGGCTTGTTGGGTATCACCCTCGAAAAATGAATTGGCATAGGAGCTCAAGACGGCCAAGGGATGCCGGGTAAGAACGATGTATTTGGCCTGGGGATACAAACGCGACAAGTACGATAGCACCAGGGCATAGGCGGGCGTCTTGTCCAGGAACAGTTTTTGTTTTTTGCTCTGCAACATGCGCCGGTAAAGGGTGTCGGTATATGCCCGGCAGGCGTCGAGATAGTCGTTTTCGCCGCCGGGGAGATCGCTGACAAACTCGCGAATGGCCTCGGCGGCGTTGATGTGATCGTAGGGGGCCTGATCCACATTGTGAAAATAGCCTAAGTGAGCCAAGGGGGTGATGATGTGCGGTTCGGGATGAGTGGCGATGTCCGAATGGGACGCCAGCATCCGCTGGAGCATGGTGGAACCGCTCCGCGGCGGGCCGATGAGGAATATCAGTTGGGTTTGCATTCGGGGTCTCCCTTGACCTTTTCAGATTCGTGTAGGGAAGGATAAAGAGGTCTGGGCTTGTCATCAACGATTTTCTGCGTATAGTGTGGCGGTGCATTCGGAAAGGAGAGGGACGATGAACCTTGAGAAAATCTATCGTTACGCATTGAAGCGGGAAGAAGAGGGCCGCGATTTTTTTCAGGCCAACGCCGAGAAAATGAGCCATGCGGCCGCCCAGGGCGTTTTTGAGAAGCTGGTTGAGGAAGAGAATCGTCACATTCGCTTTATCCAGGCTTTGCTCAAGGAATTGGATGGTGAGCCGGCTGGAAAAATCGACGAGCTTGAGCAAGATGGTGTTTTTGCCCAACATGCCGAAGAAGAGTTACTCGACCAGTCGATTATCGAGTCCATGACTCCGGACGTGGCCATTTTACGCACGGCTTTCTTGATTGAGAGAGACTTCGCTGAATTCTACGAGATGGCGGCGAAAAAGACCGAGGGCCGAGCCAAAATGGCGCTGGAGTCTTTGGCGAACTGGGAGCGAAGTCACGAACGCTTGTTTAAACGTTTGCATGATAAAGTTTTTGAAGAATACACCCAAATGCCGTGGGGTGGCTGATACCAGAAGGAGGGGGCTGTGAAAACGGGAAAAGTTAAGTGGTTTAACAATGCCAAAGGGTATGGATTCATCGAACAAGAAGAAGGGGAGGATGTCTTTGTCCACTTCTCGGCCATCCTGGCTGAAGGCTACAAAGCACTAAAAGAGGGCGACCCGGTTCAGTTCGAAACCACCGAGGGACACAAAGGTTTACACGCTTCTTCGGTCATGTTGGGATAAGTTCAGAAATCAGCCTGGTGGCGCGCGCGCGGGAAGGGGATGACGTCGCGGATGTTGGGCAGGCCGGTACAGAACTGAATCAAACGCTCGAAGCCCAGCCCAAAACCCGCATGCGGCACGGTGCCGTATTGCCTCAGGTCACGATACCACCAGTAATCCTCCACCTTGAGACCCATCTCTTCGATTCGTTGATCGAGCACATCCAGGCGTTCTTCACGTTGCGAGCCGCCGATGATTTCCCCAATCTTGGGTACCAGGACATCCATGGCCGCCACCGTCTTGCCGTCTCCGTTTTGGCGCATATAGAAGGCTTTGATCTCCTTGGGGTAGTTCATTACGATCAGCGGCTGTTTGAAATGTTTCTCGGTCAAGTAGCGCTCATGCTCGCTCTGCAAGTCAACGCCCCAGCTGACCGGAAACTCGAATTTGGTTTTGGCCTGCTCTAAAATGGCAATGGCTTCGCTGTATTCGAGGCGCAGGAATGGTTTTTCAATCACCTGCCGGAGGCGATCGATGACGCCTTTTTCGATGCGCAGGTTGAAAAAGTCCATATCATCTGATCGCCGGGTCAATAGATCGTCGAAGAGAACCTTGAGGAACTCCTCGGCCAAATCCGCGTCGTCACTCAGATCCGCGAATGCCAACTCGGGTTCGATCATCCAGAATTCCGACAGGTGCCGACTGGTGTTACTGTTTTCGGCCCGGAAAGTGGGCCCGAAGGTATAGACCCGGCTCAGGGCACAGCAGTAGGTCTCGACACTCAACTGTCCCGACACCGTCAGGTGGGCTTGCCGGCCAAAGTAATCCTGATTGAAATCGACCTCTCCGCCGGGGGTTCGGGGCAGATTGGCTAGGTCCAAGGTACTGACCCGAAACATCTCGCCGGCCCCTTCACAATCGTTGGCGGTGATGATGGGCGTATGCACATAGTAAAAGTCCCGTTGGTCGAAAAAGCGATGCACGGACTGAGACAGGCAATGCCGAACGCGGGCAACGGCGCCAAAGGTATTGGTACGGGCGCGAAGATGGGCCACTTCCCGGAGGTACTCGAAAGAATGGCGTTTGGAACTGATTGGATAGGCGTCGGGATTGGTTACCCAACCCACCACCTCTATTTTGGAGGCGCTGATTTCCACCTTTTGGCCCTTGCCTTGCGATTCAACCAGGGTACCCGCGGCCACTACCGAGCAGCCGGTAGTGATTTTCGCGATCTCGTCAGCGTAGTTGTCAAGCGTTGCGGGGGCCACAATTTGGATGGAAGCAAAACAGGTGCCGTCGGACAAGGCGATGAAGGACAATCCGCCGCCGGCCTTGGATTCGCGCCGGGTACGAACCCATCCTTTGACCGTTAGCTCGGTGCCTACTTCTGCCTCTATGGCGTCTTTGATTTTCATAAAGACCATGACATACCTCGAAAAATGGTTTTTTAGGGAGGACAGTCCGCGCATACCGAGCGGAACAAATTGGTGGAGAGGTAGCGATCCCCTCGATCAGGCAAAAGTGCCACCACGGTATCGCCGGGGCCCAGGTCGGCGGCTACTTGCAAAGCCGCCCAAACAGCCGCGCCCGAGGACATGCCCACGAACAGGCCTTCTTCCAATGCCAGGCTTTGGGTCATGGCAAAGGCGGGTCGATCTTCGACCGTGACCAAATGGTCTAGCCGCGAGGGTTCCCAGATATCGGGCACAATGGCCTCGTTCATGTTCTTGAGACCTTGAATGGCGTGACCTTCGGTGGGCTCGGCGCCGACGACCTTGATCTTCGGATCTTCTTCGGCAAAACGCCTGGCTACTCCCATGAGGGTACCAGTGGTGCCTAAGCCGCCGACGAAAGCAGTGATTTCGCCATTGGTTTGTTCGAGTATTTCAGGCGCGGTGGTGTCGTAATGGGCGCGCCAGTTATCCTCGTTGGAGAATTGATTGGGCATGAAATACTTTTCCGGACTCTCTTCGAAGATCTGGTGGGCGCGGCGAATGGCACCGTCGGTTCGTTCGTTGTGCGGGGTCATGACCAGTTCGGCCCCAAAGGCCAGCAAGGTCTGCCGCCTTTCCATACTGACACACTCCGGCAGCGTCAATTTTACCCGATAGCCCTTACAGGCACCCACCATGGCCAGGCCGATGCCGGTGTTTCCCGATGTTGGCTCCAAGATAACTTTATCGCGGGTCAGGCGACCGTCTTTCTCCGCGCGTTCCACCATACTCAAGGCCGGTCGATCCTTGACCGAGCCGCCCGGGTTAGAGCCTTCGAGTTTGACCAGAATCCGGGCCCCTTTTTTGGGCGGGATTCTTCTCAACTCAACCAAGGGTGTATTGCCAACCGAGGCCAGCAAAGAACACGCTTGGCTCGATGAATGTCGACTATCTGAATTGACTTTTTTTGCGTCCATCAGGTCCTCCTGCTCATTGGCCCCCCAACTGCCGAAAAACGGCGTAGCTTACCTTTCTTGCAACAGAAACGCAATTTCAAAAAATGACCACCATGCTGCCAAGAGCTAGGTGAGGGTAAACCGCGCGCATGTCGGCATCGATCATGGGCAGGCTATCTTTCCCATTTAGACTGTGAAATTCAGCGGATGTTGGCAAATGCCAACCCAGCAGCTCTAGGCGCCGGTGGGAACCGGCGAGCTTGGCAGTGGCTTTGCGCTGCTGCCAGGTTCTGCCGAGGCGGGCTTTGTCTTGGGCGGGGAGATTGGCGGACTCGATGTCAAAGCGGTTGGGATAATTGAGGACCAGCCGGTGTCCGGCCTCCCAATGAAGCAAGGAACCGCCGAATTCAAAGCAGTGGCGGTCGATGACGAAATACATGCCTTTGGGAAAGGAGGAGTCGAGCTGGCGCTTGGTCTTGCCCATGCCCACCGGAAATTCTGCCAATGCCTTTCCATGCCGGTATAGACGCATCCGCTTGCTATCTTGATGCACCAGCATCAAAGCTGGTTCGGCGGCAGGCACAAAGAGTTGCCGATGGGCCCGAATAAAGGCAGAAGGTGCCACATAGTTTTGTCGTACCCAGTCGATGGATTTTCGCGCGGCCGAAGGCCAGAAGGTAGGCGCTAGCTCCTCGTTGCGTCTAAATTCCAGGTGCAAATGGGCGTGAAAACTTCCCTTGGGATCCTTGCCAATGGCGCCGATTTGTTGACGGCGTTCGACCATGTCACCCACGCTGACGCGCACCGGATCAAGATGAACATAAACCGAACGGATTCTTCGCTTCTGATGGTTTTGGTAATACACATGCTGGATAATCACCACGCCGCCCGCGGGTTGACCGCAATGCGCCGCAAATACCACTCGGCCGCGGGCTACCGCATAGACCGGCTGGCCGAGGTCGGTGTCGGTACCGCCGGTGCCGTTCCAGTCTTCGGCCGGGTGAATCCCGTAGGCATACCATTGTCCGAAGCGTACCGCGATGTACCAGCCGTGATGAACTTTGCCGCTTTGGCGATCCCGGTAGGTACCGCCGGCATTTTGATCGCCGACCGGGAAATCAAAACCATCGGCCGGGGGGATGTCGGAGCCCATATAGCGGTCAAAAATACTGTCGGGGTTAGGCTGAGGTGCTTGCAGGGTGGAGGCAAGGAAAGGGAGGAGGGAAGACGGCGAGGGGGCTGCCAACATCGACCCGGCCTCGACCATCGACCAGAGGCAGAGCCACGAGAGGAAATAAGCCGACAATCCCAGCCCGGCGATGATGACGGTGCGCTGGATCATGTTGGCTAGTCTCCATTGGCGTGGTTCTCCTCATGGGGTCAAAGGTCATAACTTGGTAAGAATGCACGCTACGTGCCAAATAATGACGCACCGATTTATCTCGGTTTTTCTTGGCTTCGAGATGCCAACGTAGACCAGCAGACACAGAACTGTGGCGCAGGACCCACTCTTTTTGTTTTTTGCCGCCGGCCGATAGACAAAATCCTAAGTCGTACCTATTATAGAGGGGAAAGAGAGAGTGACCATGGATACAGTCTGGTTGTTGGGCATCTTGGCTGGATGGATATTGCTTCAAGCCGTGATTTTGCCGCGCTTGGGCGTTGGTACTTGAATGTCACCTGCTTGCCAGCCCGGGCGGCCGGCAAAAGGTGACCCCGCATTGAAAAACGATGTTCCCAAAGAGGAAATTCCGCATGACTGAAACCGTCAAGCGCGTTGTACGTCCGTTTGTCTCCGCCGGCATCTTCGGCGGCATCGGCGCGCTCATCAGCCTGGCCATGTCGGCGGCGGGTAGCACTTGACCCCTCATCTGCAACCCCGCGGTCGCGGTGCCTGCCTTTGCTGTCTCGGGTTTTTTTGTCGGCCTGAGCAAACCTGAAAAATAAGGATCGAAAACCACTTGACGCTTTCTGCCTTCGGGCAGTAACTTGTCTGTCCATGAGGACAAGACAGCGAAG
>JAUVBB010000212.1 GCA_030591445.1 Deltaproteobacteria bacterium
CTGGGCGCGCCGGTCTTGGCGCGCATCGTGGCCCAGGGCGCGGCTGCCCAGGAGCCCAAGGATGTGTTGGTCACCCCCATTCTGTCTATCCCCAAGGTATTGAAGAAAGCCGGGCTGGACATCGATGACATCGACTTGCACGAGGTCAACGAGGCCTTCGCGGTCTCGACGGTGGCGGTGATGAACGAGTTGGGCATTGCCGAAGACAAACTCAACGTTCACGGCGGCGCCGTGGCCTTGGGTCATCCCATTGGCGCCTCCGGCGCCCGGGTGCTGACCACCTTGTTGTATGCGCTGGCCGATCGCGGCTTGCGCCGAGGCATGGCTTCTTTGTGCCTGGGCGGCGGCGAAGCGGTTAGCTTGATTGTAGAACGAACATAAGCAAAAGGAGTCTGAGACATGAACGACGATATAGTCATTCTTTCCGCCGCGCGGACGGCGGTAGGCAGCTTCGGCGGCAGCTTGAAATCAGTGCCGGCGGTGAAACTAGGCGAAATCGTGGTACGCGAAGCCCTGCAAAGGGGCGGGGTCGATCCCGCCCAAGTCGACGAGACCATCTTTGGCTGCGTGCTGCAGGCCGGTCAGGGCCAGAACGTGGCCCGGCAGGTTTCGGTCCATGCCGGCATTCCGGTCGAATCACCGGCCATGACCATCAACAAGGTCTGCGCCTCCGGTCTCAAATCGGTGATTCTGGCCACCCAGGCCATTCGCTGCGGCGATGCCGAAATCATCGTGGCCGGCGGCACCGAAAACATGAGTGCCACCCCCTTTGCCGTGCCCCGGGCCCGCTGGGGCGCGCGCATGGGCGACTCTCAGCTTACCGATCTGATGATCCAGGATGGCCTATTCGAGATCTTCAACGACTATCACATGGGTGTCACCGCCGAGAACATCGCCGAGAAACTCGACATTAGCCGGGAAGATCAAGACGCCTTTAGCTTCCAAAGCCAGCAGCGCGCCCAGGCGGCCATCGAAGCCGGCCGCTTCCAAGACGAGATCGTGGGCGTCCCCATCCCGCAACGCAAGGGTGAGCCCAAGATCTTCGACACCGACGAGCATCCGCGCGCCACCACGCTCGAGAAAATGGCTTCGCTACGGCCGGCCTTCAAAAAAGATGGCACGGTAACCGCCGGCAACGCTTCGGGCATCAACGACGGGGCCGCCGCCCTGGTAGTTACCACCGCCCGTATGGCCGAGAAACTCGGCCGCGAGCCCCTGGCCCGGGTCTGCTCCTATGCCTCGGCCGGCGTCGAGCCCAAGTACATGGGCCTGGGACCCATCCCGGCCACGCAGAAGGCCTTGGAGAAAGCCGATTGGTCGGTCGCCGATCTGGATCTGATAGAAGCCAACGAGGCCTTCGCCTCTCAGGCCCTGGCCTGCATCCGCGAGCTCGGGCTCGATGTCGAGCGCACCAATGTCAATGGCGGCGCCATCGCCCTCGGCCACCCCATCGGTGCTTCCGGCGGCCGCATTCTGATAAGCTTGCTGTACGAAATGAAAAAAAGAGACGCCAAGCGGGGCCTGGCCACTCTCTGCATCGGCGGGGGCCAAGGCTGCGCGCTGACTGTCGAACGCGGATGAAAATCCTCTACGGCGTGGTCGGGGAGGGGAGGGACCATGCCACCCGCAGCCGAGTGCTGCTCGACCACTTGCAGGCCACGCTCGACGAGCTCTTGGCCTCCTGGTCCCGTGAATAACCATGCGCAGTAGCATTCATATCTTTGCCGTGGCCTTGGTCCTATTGCTGGCCATCATGGTCCTGGGCACCGCCGGCGACACCGTTATCGTCATGGGCCAGAACGATAACCTGGCCAAACTCGAGACCGCGCTCAATCCCTGATCGAAATTCTTGCCTAATGGGGGAGGGGGAGGGCCGGCTAGGCCAATTGTTCCAGCTCGGCCTGGTTGGCCGCTAGTTCTTTTTCCAGAGTGTTTTTTTCGGCCTGGACTTGTTCCAGCCACTCCCAATCCAAGGAGTGAGTCGGATCGCCCATCTGGGCCACCAGGATTTCGATCTTCTTTTTTTGCTTCTCTACCAGCTTGGTCAGTTCGGCCAGACGATTGCGACCGTCGCCGGGGGCGCGCCCACCTTTCTTGCCCGGGCCGGCCTCTGCCGCGGGTGACTGATTCGGATCCAGGGCCGGGGCCGTTTTCGGGGTGTCGCGCATGATCTTGGCTTTCTTGCGCAGGGCGGTAAAGCGGCCCTCCTCGTCCACCAAAGCGCGGGACTCGATAGAAAGGATGCGCTGGGCGATCCGATCGAGGAAATAACGATCGTGGCTGACCACCAACACCGTGCCGGGAAAAGCCAGCAGGGCCTCTTCCAGCACTTCCCGCGAGGGCAAATCGAGCTGGTCGGTGGGCTCGTCCAGCAAGAGGACATTGTGGCTGCCCATCACCAACAGCATCAGCACCAGGCGACTTTGTTCGCCACCGGAGAAGGATTCGACTTTTCGTTCCACCTGGTCACCGACGAAGAGAAAATAGTCGGCCAGCTCGCGCAGGGCGGCATCGTCGAGATCGGGGCGACAGGAGGCCAGCTCTTCGAGCACCGTCCGGCCGGTGGCCAAGCCGGAAAGATCTTGATCAAAGATGCCCATGATGGCCCGGTAGCCGTGCTGGATCTTGCCTTGCTCCGGCTCCACGGCCAAACTCAGGGTCTTGAGCAAAGCGGTCTTGCCACTACCGGCCGGCCCGACAATGCCCAGATGTTCGCCCTGCCCAACTTGAAAAGAGGTTTGCTCCAGTAAGATCTGGCCCCCGGGACGCAAGACAAGATCCCGGACCTGAAACACGATCTTACCGCTATGCTCCATCTCGGCAAAGCGCTGCGCGGGGGCTTGCTCTTGCTCGCCGTCATCGCTGCCTTTACGCTGCTGGGCACGAATCTCGCGGAATTTTTCATAGTTGCCGGGATAGCTGGCCAGAGAGCCATCCTGGCCCAGGGCCACAATGCCGGTGGCAAAATGATCGATAAAGGCCCGATCGTGAGAAACCACCACGGCCGCGCCGGTAAAACCGGCCAGATACTGCTCCAGAAATTCGATTCCTTTTAAGTCCAGGTGGTGAGTCGGTTCGTCTAAGAGCAGCACATCGGCATCCATGACCAGGACCCGAGCCAGCAACAGGCGACTACGCTCTCCCGCCGATAGCAGGCCAGTGGCAGTCTGGAACTGATCTTGGGCAAATCCCACGTTCTGCAGGGCGATGCCGGCTCGCTTTTCCAAGTCCTGACCACCCTCTTGCTGGTAACGATCCTTCAGTTGACCCAGGCCCGCCTCCGCGCTCTTGCTACCTTCTTCGATTTGCTTGCGCAAAGCGGCGATGTCTCGCCTCAGAGCCATGAGCTCTGGTCTACCCGCCACCACCGCATCGAGAACGCTGGGGGCATCTTCCAGATCGGGCGTCTGGGGCAGATAGCCGACTCGCAGATCTCCGCTCACCGAAACCTCGCCCTGATCGGGCGACAATTGGCCGGCGGCTAGGCGCAGTACGGAACTCTTGCCGGTTCCGTTGCGACCGACCAAGGCCAAGCGCTCTCCTCGTTTGACTTGCAGAGATACGCCCTTGAGGACCGTTTGTTCCGCAAATGCCAATTCCACCTTGTCAAGGGTAAGCTGTGCCATCGCTATCACATCCGCTCACTCCCCCCGACCGGTTTTGCAACCCGGAAGAAAACTGTATGGAATTACTTGCCTAATTTCCGATTGCGTCTCTTCTTTTTCTTGCGCTTGGTTTTGGCTTTCGGGGCAGGAGGCTTTTCCTCGGCCGGCTTGGCCTCAGCGGCGGCCTTTTCGGTCGCAGCCGCAGTCGCGGCAGCGGCCGCGGCAGCGGCGTCACCTGCTGGCGCTTCGGCAGCAGCCGGATCCGCGACCGGAGCCGCCGGATCAATGGCTTGGGCGGCGGGTTCTTCCTCGCCTTCGGTCACTACCCTTTGGGCCTTTTGCTCTTGTTGCTGCATGGCGAAGCGAATGAGAAAGAAGCCAGCCAGGCCGATGGCCACGGCCACCACCACGAATAACACGGCCTTGCGCATCTTGGCCCCGGTGGACACTCCCGCCGCCGCCATGAAGAACTGGGTCTGGTTGGGTGCGCCCACAACGGGCTCTTTGGCACTGCCCACCGGCGGTTCGGGCATGGGTACGTTAAGCGCGTCTTTGGCCCGAATTGGCCCTGGAGCCGGCTGTGGTACCGGAACCGGCTCTGGTACCGTCACTGCCGCCGCGGGTGCTGGCGCAGGCTCGACTTCGGCTGGCGCAGGCTCGACTTCGGCTGGCGCAGGCTCGACTTCGGCTGGCGCAGGCTCGACTTCGGCCGGCGCTGGAACCGGCGCTGCAACCGGCGCTGGGGCAGGTGCCTCCACTGGCGACGGTGTCGGTGCGGCCGCTGGTACGGGCGCCGCTGGTGCTGCCGGTTGGGCCGGCACCGGAGCCGGCGCGGCAACCGGCGCGGCGGGCGCGGCTGGTTGGGCGGGCGCTACCGGCTGAGCCGCTGCACCACATTTGGCACAAAACTTTGCGCCGTCGGGATACTCCCCTCCACAGGAAGAACAGAAGGCCATCGCTCTCTCCTTGAGCCGAAGATAAAACTAGCAATTTGAACAAATTGATTAAACTAAAGCTAGACCTCTACGTCAAGTATTTAGAAAATCAGGGTATCTGTCATCGCTCCATCAAGAGTTTGCGGGCGCGGATTCAGCCGGCGGGCACCTTGACGGGCTCAGAGCCGCCATGATAGTTTCAAGCTTACGAAGTTACAGGGTTTTCCTTCTTCACCATGCGAAGAAAAGAAGGCCAGGGGAGAATGATGACGATAAAAAAGGGGGCTTGGCTGATTTGGACCTTGCTGCTGAGCTTACAGCTTGCCGCCTGCGCGGTCGACGAGCAGACCGCGATCTGGATTCGCATCGTCTGTCCTCAGGTCAAGATTCAATTCGCCGAACTACAAGTCTTCGACAGCCTGGGGGCAGAATCCGAAGCGATCGCCTTTTTGGCCGTACCTGCTGTCCCCTTGGATCAGGCCCAAACCTTCGAGAGCTCTTCGGTCGATCCCGACAACCAGCTTTGGGTCCTGATCTATGCCGGACCGGAAGTAAACACGCGCATTCATCTGATCGGCGTGGCCTATCGAGATGGCAGGGAAGTCGCCCATGGCTCCTTGTCCGAACTCGACTTTGTGCCCGGTAAGATGATCACGGCCGAGACCAAACTCACCCTGATTGGCTGCCAAGACGAAGACGAAGACGGATTTTGCCAAGAAAACGATTGCGATGATCGAGATGTCACCGTCCATCCGGAGGCCATCGAGCACTGCGACGGTCTGGACAACAACTGCGACCAGACGGTCGACGAGGGCTGCGCCTGTGCCTCCGGCAAGCAGCGCGATTGTTGGCCCCATTGGGCGCCTGCGCTCGAGCGGCTCTGTCTGCGCGAAGCCAGCGCCGCCTGCCCCTGCGCCCCTGGTCGTCAAGACTGTAGCGATGGCGCCTGGGGTCCCTGCCTCGGTCTCGAACTACCAAGCGCAGAGGGGGATCTCGATAGCCAAGGACAGCCGCTGCCCTGCCCGGACGGTAGTTTCTGCGCCGACAGCTGCCATGATCAAGTCGACAACAATTGTGATTTTTTTATCGATGAGCGGGATCTCGGCTGCGGCGGCTGTACCCCGGGAACCGGCCGGACTTGCTACGACGGTCCCGAAGCCACCGAGGGCCTGGGTCTCTGTCAAAACGGGCAGCAATTTTGTCAGGAAGACGGTGCCTGGGGAAGCTGCCAGGGTCAGATTCTGCCGGAGGGATTTCCGGATGCGATTTCGGAGCGCGACCTTTGCGATGGCTTCGACAACGACTGTGACGGCCTGGTCGACAACGTTACCCAGCATCGGCGCTGCCAACTCTTCTTGGGCTGTTGTGCCCAAGCCGTGATGGCTTGTGTCGACGGCCAGTGGCGTAGCTGCGCCGAGGCCGACTACCAGCAGTTCGCCCAAGCGGAATGCTATCAAGCGGATCTGGGGCAAGATTATCCCTATTTTGTCTGGCAAGAAAGCACGGCCAACTGCGACGGCCTAGACAACGATTGCAACGGCATCCCCGATGACGTGGTGATAGACGGCGAAAACCAATGCACCTGTATGCCCGCCGATACCGCACCCTGCGAAGATTCCGCGGTGGGCGAGTGTGTCCCCGGTTTCTTTATTTGTGTGGATGGACAGTTGGTCATGGACGACCATTGTGTCCAGCAAAGTCAAGAGCGCTGCGACAACCTAGACAACGACTGCGATGGGCAAACCGATCTGAACGAATCGGCGCGCCTGGAATGCGTGGCCCAACTCGGCCCCCAACAGTCCGCCCAGATCACCCGCTGTGTGGCCGGTCAATGCCAGTGCCAATGCGATGTCGGCAGCTGGGACAACGATCAAGATCTGTGCAGCCCGGGCGGGGGCTGTGAATATCTGTGCGACTTGACCGCCGGCGGGGTAGAACGCTGTGACGGCATCGACAACAATTGCAATTGCGCCGATGGGGATGGCGACTGCGCGGCCTACATCGATGCCGCCGATCAGCCCTTTGCCACCGTCGACAGTCTCTGTCCTTATCGAACCAACACCCTCATCCCCGCCCAGCCGGCCGCGGCCTGCATCGATGGCGTCTGTCAATATGACTGCGATCCTCGCTACGGCGACTGCTTTGGCGACGACTTGCGCTCACCAGTACCCTTGCCCGGCGAGATCGAGGACCCCATCGTCGGTTGCGAGACCAATCTCACCAACAACGTAGATCACTGCGGCCTGTGTCATTACGCCTGCCAGTTCAGCCATGGCAGCGCCGATTGCCAGGCCGGCCAGTGCGTCTTGGCCGCCTGTGAAAACGGTTGGAAAAACTGCGACGGCCAAGACAGCAACGGCTGCGAGACCAACATCCTCACCAACCCGGCCCACTGCGGCGATTGCGCCGCCGCCTGCGCCCTGCCCCAGGTTGCCGTCCCCGGCTGCAGTGTCGGTCTTTGCACCATCGTAACTTGCGAGCCAGGCTGGGGCGACTGCGACGGCATCGACAACAACGGCTGCGAGAATCCCCTCGACTCGCTTGCCCATTGCAGCGCCTGCGACACTTCCTGCGCCCGGGCCAACGCCACCCCATCTTGTGCCGGCGATTCCTGCCACATCGAAACTTGCGACTCCGGCTTCGACAACTGTGACGGCCAAGACAACACCGGCTGCGAAAACTCCCTCGACTCTCTTAGTGACTGCGGAACCTGTGGCACTACCTGTGCCCGCGTAAACGCCAAACCCACCTGTGCCGGCGATACCTGCCTCATCGACAGCTGTAATTTGGGCTGGGGCAATTGCGACGACAACGACACCAATGGCTGCGAAAACCCCCTCGATTCGTTAAGCCACTGCGGCTTCTGCGACCATGCCTGCACCCGCGATAACGCCAACGCCAGCTGTGACGGCGATATTTGCCACATCGAAAGCTGCGACCCCGGCTTCGACAACTGCGACAACATCGGCCTCAACGGCTGTGAAAACTCGCTCGATTCGCTTGGCGACTGCGGCTCCTGCAACACCAGCTGTGCCCGGATAAACGCCATTGCCTCTTGCGTCGGTGACTCTTGCCACATCGCTAGCTGCAACGCCGGCTTCGACAACTGCGATGGCGTAGACAGCAACGGCTGTGAAAACTCCTTAGACTCGCTTGCCCATTGTGCCGCTTGCAATACCAGCTGCGCGCGGGCCAACGCCACTGCATCTTGCGCTGGCGATGTTTGTCATATCGAGAGCTGTAACTTCGGTTGGGGCAATTGCGACGGCAACGATGCCAATGGCTGCGAAAACCCGCTGGACTCTCTTGCCCATTGCGGCGCCTGCCATACCGCTTGTGCGCGGGCCAACGCCACCCCCTCCTGTGCCGGCGACACCTGCCACATCGCTAGCTGTAACCTAGGCTTCGACAACTGTGACGGCAACGACGGCAATGGTTGTGAAAACTCCTTGGATTCGCTCAGCGATTGCGGCAGCTGCGGCAGCTCCTGTGTCCGCGCCAACGCCACCCCATCTTGTGCCGGTGACACTTGCCACATCGGCAGCTGTCATGCCGGCTTCGACGACTGTGATGGCATAGACAGCAACGGCTGTGAGACCCCGCTAAACTCACTGAGCGATTGCGGCAGCTGTGGCAGTCCTTGTTCCCGGGCCAACGCCACCCCGTCCTGTACCGGCGGAGTCTGTCTCATCGATAGCTGTAATGCCGGCTTCGACAACTGTGATGGCAACGACGGCAATGGTTGTGAAAACACCCTGGACTCGCTGAGCGACTGTGGCGCCTGTGGCACTTCCTGTGCCCGGGCCAACGCCACCCCATCTTGCGCCGGTGATTCCTGCCACATATTAAGTTGCAACAGTGGCTTCGACGATTGCGATAACAACGACAGCAACGGCTGCGAAAACTCTCTCGACTCGCTGAGCAATTGCGGCGCCTGTGACACTTCCTGTGCCCGAGCCAACGCGACTGCATCTTGCGCCGGCGATTCCTGCCACATATTAAGTTGCACCAGCGGCTTCGACAACTGCGACGGCCAAGACAGCACCGGCTGTGAGAATTCCCTGGATTCACTTGGCGATTGCGGCGCCTGTGGCACTTCCTGTGCCCGGGCCAATGCCACCGCTTCTTGTGCCGGCGATTCCTGCCACATCGGCAGTTGTGACGCAGGCTTCGACAGCTGTGATGGCAACGACAGCAATGGTTGTGAAAACACCCTGGACTCGCTAAACGATTGCGGCGCCTGTGGCTCTTTCTGTGCCCGGGCCAACGCCACCGCCACTTGTGCCGGCGATTCCTGCCACATATTAAGTTGCACCGGCGGCTTCGACAGCTGCGACGGCGAAGACAGCACCGGCTGTGAGAATTCCCTGGTTTCTCTCAGCGATTGCGGCGCCTGTGCTACTGCCTGTGCCCGGGCCAACGCCACCGCCACTTGTGCTGGCGATTCCTGCCACATATTGAGATGAACCGGCGGCTTCGACAACTGCGACGGCGAAGACAGCACCGGTTGTGAGAATTCCTTGGATTCACTTGACGATTGCGGCGCCTGTGGCGCCTCCTGTGCCCGGGCCAATGCCACCGCTTCTTGCGCCGGTGATTCCTGCCACATCGACAGTTGTGACGCAGGCTTCGACAGCTGTGATGGCGAAGACAGCACCGGCTGCGAGAATTCCCTGGATTCAACCAGCGATTGCGGCGCCTGTGGCACTCCCTGTAGCCGCCTCAACGCCACCGCTTCATGTCAAGACGAGGTCTGTCAGATCGAGATCTGTAGCTTGGGTTTCGATGACTGCGATGGCGTCGACTTCAACGGCTGCGAAGATGCCATGGGTACCGTCGATGATTGCCTGGCCTGCGACGATACTTGCGCGCTAAACCAATATTGCGATGCCAGCGGTTGCCTAGACTGTGTCGAAGACAGTCGCTGCGGCGACGGTTGCATCAACTGTGCCGCCCAGGTCACCAACATGGTCTGCCACGACTTCGGCCTCTATTTCGAATGCGGCTGCGATCAACCGGCCGACTGTCCTGGCGCCGGCTGCTCTGCCAACCACTGCTGCGTCGAAAACAATCTTTGCGGCAACGCCTGTGACGACTGCAGCGCTCCATTGATCAACCAGGCCTGTGTCTATCTCGCGAGCGCTTATGCCTGTGGCTGCGTCAACGACGGCGATTGCGGCGGAGTCGGCAGTTGCATCGACGGTCAGTGCTCTTAGGCTTCACCTTCCCGGTCTTCATTTCTTTTCGGTATCGGCGGCCGTTGTGGCCCGGCCGTCAATTGACCAGGTGGGGACGCCGGGGGGATGATCGGGGGGGATCTTGCGCAGGATGTCGCCGGGGGGGCGAATGAGCACGGTGCCGTTGGGGATTTCGCGGCCCTGGCCGATGGTGACATCCAGGCCGGCAAAGCAGCCGTGGCCGAAGCAGGCGCCGAGCAGCTTATTGGCAATGGGTTGGAGCTTGCCCTGGTGCATGACCAGGGGCTGGCCTTGGGCCTTGAGATCGACCACCCAGACCCGCGAGGTCATGGCGCAGCGGCTGCCAAAAAGGCAGGACTGGATGCCGTTGACGCAAAGGTCGGAATTGGGGTAACCGGCGCAGAAGACCATGGTGGAGTTCTTGGAGATGAAGCAGTCCGAGCCCACCACCGAGAAATAGATATTGGCTCGATCTTCGATGGTAACGTTGTCCCCGATCAGACAACCGCGAACCAAGGCATAGGCGCCTATCTTGACATTGTCCCCCAGCAGACAACCTTCCACGGTGGCGGTGGGGTGCACGGTGCAGTGCTTGCCCTTGCGATTGGCCCGCCCCAGCAAGGACCACAGATAACCGGCCCGGGACCAACGACCGGTCAGCAGGGCCCGGCCGGCACCGGCCAGGAGCTTGCCCAGGGTCCAGGTCTTGTGATCAAGCACGGTCTCTACCCAGCGAATTTGCACCGACAGTTGGTTGGCCCACAGCAAGTGGACCCAATGGCGAATGTGTATCACCACGCTGGAGGTCAGCGGATGCGGGTAGCTTACAAAACCGGCAATATGCGGCGGCGCCGGCATTTGCAAAATCTTTTCCTTGAAGCGGGCGCGCAGTGGCTGGGCCTTGTCCATGCGGGTTTGCAAATCGGCGGCATCGGTCGGTGGCTCTTGCCCGTGGAGATAATAGAGCCGGTACATAGCCAGCCGCTCACCCTCGTCGCCGGCCGCGCCTAGATCCTGTAAACTTTCGGTTCTCTCCACCAGCAGCGAGTCGGCCGGCAAACCGCACTGCAAGGATTGCTTTTGCTGGCGGGCCTGCTTGACCAGATCGCATAAGACCCGGCGGGTGAAAAAAACGTCGTCATAGGTAAGTAAGAAACTGCCCTCACTCACCTCGCCGGCATCGGCCACCCGAACCACTTCCAGGCCGGCTTCGGCCAAAACCTTTTCCTGGTGTTCGGCCAGCGTCCGGTTGCCAATCATGCTTTGGGCCACCGGATCGCCAAAGGGATGGATAACAACCTGGCTGGGTAAAACGTAGGCTTTCATCTTTTTCAGGTTACGGAGCCCACGGCCGGCTGTCAAAAATTTCTTTATTTTGCATGTAAATTTAGTAAAAATATTGACATAATTGCACCCAGGGCTTATATTTGCAGAGTGGAGGAAATCACCATGAAGCGCTTGGAACAATTGAAAAAGCACCTGCACCCCGGTCGTGTTTATCGGCGCGCGGACTTGGCTCAATGGTCGAAAAGCGTTGACCGACACGCGCGTGAACTCGTCGATCTGGGGGTATTACAGAAACTACAGAATGGCTTGTATTATTATCCCAAACACTCGGCCTTCGGACCGGTGCCGGCAGACGAGAGAGAGCTGGTACGCCGTTTCCTGAAAGAAGATGATTTCTTGCTCAGCTCTCCGAATGCTTACAACACGCTGGGTCTGGGCACCACGCAGCTCTACAACATGCGTGTGGTATACAACCACAAGCGCCATGGCCGTTTCATCCTGGGAGGTCTCACCTTTGAATTTCGCCGAAAACCCCGCTTCCCCCGGAAACTCACTGAGGAATTCTTGCTGGTAGAACTTCTGAACAACCTGCCCATACTTGCGGAGGATACAGAATCGCTGCTGGCAAGCGTACGCTGCCGGGGGAAAGAGCTGAATGCCCGAAAGCTCCGATTGGCCGCTCGTAATTATGGCAAGGTCGCCACCCGCAAATTCTTCGATCAGGTGCTGTCGGATGCCGCCTAATCCCTATCTGCACCAACGCCCTGATTTTCCTGATTTGATCCGAATTGTTGCCCACGAACACAGGCTGTTACC